>NZ_DASWVV010000127.1:0-45558 GCF_036406155.1 Devosia sp.
CGGCCGGCTCGGCCCGGTGAGCCAGCAGGCCTATGCCCGCTTCCAGGCGGCGCAGGGCGAGGTGGCCGACGGCTTCATCACGCTCGAAAGCTACGCCGCGCTGCAGGCGGCAACGCGCTAGCGCCGGCGCAAAGTTTCGCCGGCAGCCCTACTTTTGCACCCCCCGATGCGCTATGAGGGCGACATGAAGACGCGCTGGCCAGTCTGGACCACAGGGTTGCTCGTCGTCGCCTCGCTGCTGCTGGGCGACGTGCTCGCGGCCCACGCCCAGTCTTCCGCCGCGGTCGTCGCGGCGCCGCGCAGCGCCGTGGTACGGCAGCAGCAGGAGGCGCCGAAGCTCATCGCCCAGGAGGAGCAGCGGCCGCGCCGCCGCCGCACGCTGATGGACCTGCTGTTCGGCGACCAGCAGGAACAGCAGCGCGAGCGGGCGCCGGTGACAGAAGCGCCGGCCGTGGTGCGCAAGGCGCCGGCGGCGGCGGCGGCGCCGGCCAAGCCCAAGGTCGAGAAGGCCGCGGGTGCCACCCGGCTGGCGGTCTTCGGCGACTCCATGGCGAGCGACCTGGCCAAGGCCCTGGACCGGCTCTACGCCGAGGATCCGAACATCGTCATCCGCTCGGAGGCAGTGGGCGATTCGAGTTTCGTGCGCCCCGACTTCTTCGACTGGAACAAGGCCATCGGCGAACAGATCGCCGCCGACAGCTTCGATATCGCCGTCGTCATCATCGGCATCAACGACCGCCAGAAGATGCGGCTCGACGGCGTCAGCTACGGCTCGCTGACGCCGGAATGGACGGCCGCCTACAGCGCCCGCGTCGCCGATTTCGTGGCGCAGCTGCGCCGCGCCGGCAAGCCGGCGATCTGGGTCGGGCTGCCGCCGATGGAGGCCAAGTCGTATCGCGACGCCATCAACCAGATCAACGAGATCCAGAAGCTGGCGGTGTTCGCCGGCGGGGCCGAATTCCTCGATATCTACGACCGTTTCGCCACCGAGGACGGCAAGTACACCACGCACGGCCCGGACCTCAACGGCAACCGCGTGCGCATGCGCAAGGACGACGGCATCCACTTTTCCGCCGCCGGCGCCGACAAGCTCGCCTTCTATGTGAGCCAGACGCTGAGGCTCTATTATCGCGGCGGCGGCGGCGTCGGCATCGAGATCGCGGATCCGCTGTCCGGCACCGAGGCGCAGACCATGCTGCGCCCGCCCTACCAGGGGTTGGGCCAGATCCGGCTGCTGGAAGTGGCCGGTGCCGTCATCCCGCTCACGCATGCGCAACGCCGCGCCGGCGACCTCGTGAGCGCGGGCGCGCTGCAGGCGGCGGCGTTCGACCCGGCGCTGCTGCTCGAGGCACCCGCCGGCCGCGTCGACGCCTTCGGGGTCGGCAAGGTGCCCGAGGGGGAACGTCTCAACGCCGGCGGGCGGTAGCCGCCGCTCGTGGACCGACGCGATCTCTGTTGCACGATCGCGCCCCAACCACCGGGTCTCTCCCTCCCCCTTGCGGGGAGGGTGGCCCGGCGCAGCCTGGACGGGTGGGGGTCCCTCAGTGCTCAGCTGCACCACCCCCACCCGTCGTCCCTTCGGGACGACACCCTCCCCGCAAGGGGGAGGGAAAGCCCGACTGCCGGCTTGTGTGAGGAGAATGCCGGCACTTCCCCCGGGGCCGTCATCCTCGGGGCGCGCAGCGCCGCCCGAGGACCCAGGCGACCACGCCGCCCCCCGTCGCTAGCGCGGCAGGGTCGTCACCCCCATCAGGTGCTCGTCGATGGCACGGGCGCACTGGCGTCCTTCGCGGATGGCCCACACCACCAGCGACTGGCCGCGCCGCATGTCGCCGCAGGCGAACACGCTTGGCCGCGTCGTCTGGTAGCGGATGGTGTCGGCAAGGACGTTGCCGCGCTTGTCGAGCCCGACCCCCAGTTCCGTGACCATGCCCTCGTGCACCGGGCCCAGAAAGCCCATGGCGAGCAGCACGAGGTCGGCCGGCAGCACGAACTCGGTGCCGGGGATCGGCTGGAACTTCGCGTCGGCGCGGGCGCAGTGCAGCGCCGTCACCTTGCCGTTCTCCCCGGCGAAGCGGACGGTGGCCACGGCGAAATCGCGCTCGACGCCCTCTTCCTGCGAGGAGGAGGTGCGCATCTTCATCGGCCAGTTCGGCCAGGTCAGCTCCTTGTTCTCCTTTTCCGGCGGGGCGGGCATGATCTCGATCTGGGTGACCGAGAGCGCGCCCTGCCGGTTCGAGGTGCCGATGCAGTCCGAGCCGGTATCGCCGCCGCCGATGACGACGACGTGCTTGCGGGTGGCGAGAATGGGCGCGACGTCGCCGGCCGCTTCCTCGGCGATGCGGCGGTTCTGCTGCGGCAGGAAGTCCATGGCGAAGTGGATGCCGTCGAGGTCGCGGCCGGGGATCGGCAGGTCGCGCGGCCGCTCGGCGCCGCCGGACAGCGCGACGGCGTCGTGGGCCTGCAGCAAATCCTCGACGGCGAGGCCGCTGCCCCCCACCCGGGTATTGTAGTGGAAGCTGACCCCCTCGGCCTCGAGCTGGGCGATGCGCCGGTCGATATGGCGCTTCTCCAGCTTGAAGTCGGGGATGCCGTAGCGCAGCAGGCCGCCGGCGGTGGCGTTCTTCTCGTAGACGTGCACGTCATGGCCGGCGCGGGCCAATTGCTGGGCGCAGGCGAGCCCGGCCGGGCCGGAGCCGACCACGGCCACCGACTTGCCGGTCCGCCTGGGGTTGGGTTGCGGGACGATCCAGCCCTCTTCCCAGCCGCGGTCGACGATGGCGCATTCGATGGTCTTGATGGTGACCGGCACGTCGCGGATGTTGAGCGTGCACGCCGCCTCGCACGGGGCCGGGCAGATGCGCCCGGTGAACTCGGGGAAGTTGTTGGTCGACAGCAGGTTGTCGAGCGCCTTGCGCCAGTCGCCCTTGTAGACAAGGTCGTTCCAGTCGGGGATCTGGTTGTTCACCGGACAGCCGGTGTGGCAGTAGGGCACGCCGCAGTCCATGCAGCGCGCCGCCTGCTCGCGCGTCGCCGCTTCCCCCAGCGGGATGACGAATTCGCGGAAGTGGCGGACGCGGTCGGCGGCCGGCTCGTAGGCGCGGTCGCGGCGGTCGATTTCGAGGAAGCCTGTGATCTTGCCCATGGTCCTTACTCCGCCGCCACTTGCGTTTGCGCCTGCTCGCGTTCGAGCTCGGCCAGGGCCCGGCGGTATTCGACGGGCATGACCTTGCGGAATTTGGGCAGGTACGTTTCCCAGTCCGCGAGGATGCGCTGGGCCAGCGTCGAGCCGGTGAAGCTCTTGTGCCGGGCGATGAGCTGGTACAGGCGTTCGGCGTCGCCGCGGCCGAGGTCCGACAGGATCTCGACGACGCCCTTGGTCTCCATGTCGCCGGCATGGTGGTAGTCGCGGGCGGAGATGCTTTCTTCCTCCTCGACCGGCTCCAGCTCGACCATCGACAGATTGCACAGGCTGGCGAAGCTGTCGTCGGCGTCGAGCACGTAGGCGATGCCGCCCGACATGCCGGCGGCGAAGTTGCGTCCGGTCTTGCCGAGCACGACGACGATGCCGCCGGTCATGTACTCGCAGCCATGGTCGCCGGTGCCCTCGACCACGGCGACGGCGCCGGAGTTGCGCACGGCGAAGCGTTCGCCGGCGACGCCGCGGAAGTAGCACTCCCCGGCAATGGCGCCGTACAGGGCGGTATTGCCGATGATGATCGACTCCTCCGGCACGAAGCCGCCGCCGTCCGGGGGCCGGACCACGATGCGGCCGCCGGATAGCCCCTTGCCGACATAGTCGTTGGCCTCGCCGACGAGGTCGAGCGCGACGCCGTGGGCGAGCCAGGCGCCGAAGCTCTGCCCGCCGGTGCCGGTGAGGCTGATGCTGATCGTGTCCTCGGGCAGGCCGGCATGGCCGTAGCGCCGCGCCACCTCGCCCGAGAGCATGGCGCCGGCGGCACGGTCGACGCTGGAGATCGCAGCCTCGATCCTCACCGGCGTGCGGTGCTCGAGGGCGGGCCTGGCCTGCTCGATCAGCCGCCGGTCGAGGACCGTGTCGATCGGGTGCTGCTGCGCCTCGCTGTGCGAGATGGCGACGCCCGCTTGCGCCACCGGCTTGTCGAACAGCCGCGACAGGTCGAGCCCCCTGGCCTTCCAGTGCGCGACGGCCTCGGTCTGGTCGAGCATCTGCATCTGGCCCACCATCTCGTCGAAGCGGCGGTAGCCGAGTTCGGCCATGATCTCGCGGACCTCTTCGGCGACGAAGAACAGGTAGTTGATGACGTGCTCGGGCTTGCCGGTGAAGCGCTTCCTGAGCACCGGGTCCTGGGTGGCGATGCCGGTCGGGCAGGTGTTGAGGTGGCACTTGCGCATCATCACGCAGCCCGCCGCGATCAGCGGCGCCGTGGCCATGCCGAACTCGTCGGCCCCCAGCAGGGCGCCGATCACGACGTCGCGGCCGGTGCGCACGCCGCCGTCGACCTGCACCGCGATGCGGCCGCGCAGCTTGTTGGCGACCAGCGTCTGGTGCGTCTCGGCGAGGCCGATCTCCCAGGGCGAGCCGGCGTGCTTGAGCGAGGTCAGCGGCGAGGCGCCGGTGCCGCCCTCGTAGCCGGAGATGGTGACGTGGTCGGCGCGCGCCTTGGAGACGCCGGCAGCGACGGTGCCGACGCCGACTTCGGAGACGAGCTTGACCGAGACCAGCCCGGCAGGATTGACGTTCTTCAAGTCGAAGATCAGCTGCGCCAGATCCTCGATCGAATAGATGTCATGATGCGGCGGCGGCGAGATCAGGCCGACGCCCGGGGTCGAGTGGCGCACCCTGGCGATCACCGCATCGACCTTGTGGCCGGGCAGTTGCCCGCCTTCGCCGGGCTTGGCACCCTGCGCCATCTTGATCTGCATCATGTCGGCGTTGACCAGGTACTCCGTGGTCACCCCGAAGCGGCCCGAGGCCACCTGCTTGATGGCCGAGCGCATGGAATCGCCGTTGGGCAGCGGGGTGAAGCGGTCGACCTCCTCGCCGCCCTCGCCGGTGTTCGACTTGCCGCCGATCCGGTTCATGGCGATTGCCAGCGTCGTGTGCGCCTCGCGGCTGATCGAGCCGTAGCTCATCGCTCCGGTCGAGAAGCGCTTGACGATCTCGGCGGCCGGCTCGACCTCGTCCAGCGGCACCGGCGCGCGGCCGTCCTCCGCCGCCGTGCGCAGGCGGAACAGCGAGCGGATGGTGATGTAGCGGTCCTCGACCTCGTTCACCAGCCGGCTGAACTCGCGATACTTGTCGCGGGCATTGCCACGGGCGGCATGCTGCAGGCTGGCGACCGTCTCGGAGCGCCACACATGCGCCTCGCCGCGGTAGCGGAAGGCGTACTCGCCGCCGACGTCGAGCGCGCCGGCGAGCACCGGGGAATCGCCGAAGGCGTCCTGGTGCCGCCTGACCGTCTCCTCGGCGATCTCGTTGAGGCCGACGCCCTCGATGGTGGTGGCGGTACCGGTGAAGTAAGTATCGACGAAGGCGCTCGAGAGTCCCACGGCGTCGAAGATCTGCGCGCCGCAATAGGACTGGTAGGTCGAGATGCCCATCTTGGCGGTGACCTTGAGGATGCCCTTGCCGATCGCCTTGATGTAGCGGTGGATGACTTCGTGCGCGTCGACCTCCTCGGGGAAGTCGGCCTGCATGGCGAGCAGCGTCTCGAAGGCCAGATACGGGTTGATGGCCTCGGCGCCGTAGCCGGCGAGCGCGCAGAAATGATGGATCTCGCGCGCCTCGCCGGTCTCGACCACCAGTCCCACCGAGGTCCTCAGGCCCTTGCGGATGAGGTGGTGGTGCACGCCCGCGGTGGCGAGCAGCGCCGGGATGGCGACGCGCTCGCGGCTCATCGCCCGGTCGGAGAGGATGATGATGTTGTCACCCGCGTGCACGGCCATCTCGGCGTCGGCGAAGACCCGGTCGAGCGCCGCCTGCATGCCCTCGGCGCCCTCGCTCACCGGATAGGTGATGTCGAGGGTGATGGAGCGGAACGGGTTGTCCATGCCGCCAATGGCGCGGATCTTCTCGAGATCCTCGTTGGTGAGGATGGGCTGGCGCACCTCGAGCCGCTGGCGCTTGCCGCCGCCCTTGAGGTCGAGCACGTTCGGCCGCGGCCCGATGAAGGAGACGAGGCTCATCACCAGTTCCTCGCGGATCGAGTCGATCGGCGGGTTGGTGACCTGGGCGAAGTTCTGCTTGAAATAGGTGTAGAGCAGCTTGGACTTGTCCGACAGTGCCGAGATCGGCGTGTCGGTGCCCATCGAGCCCACCGCTTCCTGGCCGGTCGTCGCCATCGGCGTCAGCAGGAACTTGAGGTCCTCCTGGGTGTAGCCGAAGGCCTGCTGGCGATCGAGCAGGGGGATGCCGTTGTCGCGCGGCTCGTGCGGCACCGCCGGCAGGTCCTCGAGCACGATCTGGGTGCGCGCCAGCCACTGCCGGTAGGGGTGGGCGGTGGCGAGCTGGTGCTTGATCTCCTCGTCGGAGACGATGCGGCCCTGGCGCAGGTCGATGAGCAGCATGCGGCCCGGCTGCAGCCGCCACTTCTTGCGGATCTTCCTGCTGTCGATGGGCAGCACGCCGGCTTCCGAGGACATGATCACCTCGTCCTCGTCGGTGACGATGTAGCGTGCGGGCCTGAGCCCGTTGCGGTCGAGCGTCGCCCCGATATGGATGCCGTCGGAGAAGCACATGGCGGCGGGGCCGTCCCACGGCTCCATCAGCGCGGCGTGGTACTCGTAGAAGGCGCGCCGGTCCTCGTCCATCAGCGGGTTGCCGGCCCACGCCTCGGGGATCAGCATCATCGCCGCGTGCGGCAGCGAATAGCCGCCGCGCAGCAGGAACTCGAGGGCGTTGTCGAAGCAGGCGGTGTCGGACTGGCCCGGATAGGACAGCGGCCACAGCTTGCCGATGTCGCCGCCGAACAGCGGCGAGGCGACCGACGCCTGGCGCGCCGCCATCCAGTTGACGTTGCCGCGCACGGTGTTGATCTCGCCGTTGTGGCACACGAAGCGGTAGGGATGGGCCAGCCGCCAGGACGGGAAGGTGTTGGTGGAGAAGCGCTGGTGCACGAGGGCGAGCGCCGACTCGAAGTCGGGGTCGTGCAGGTCCTTGTAGTAGGCCCCGAGCTGGAACGACAGGAACATGCCCTTGTAGACCAGCGTGCGGCAGCTCATCGACACGACGTAGAAGTCGGTCTGCTCGCCGGCATAGGCCGAATAGATCTTGGCCGAGATCACCTTGCGCAGGATGTAGAGCTTGCGCTCGAACGTCTCTTCATCCTCGACGCCGTCGCCGCGGCCGATGAACACCTGGCGGTGGAACGGCTCCGTGGCGGCGATCTCCGGCGCCTGCGACAGGCAGGAATTGTCGGAGGGCACGTCGCGCCAGCCGAGCAGGACGTGCCCCTCGTCCTCGATCGCCTTGCAGACGACGCGCTCCATCTTGTCGCGCAGCTCGGGGTCCTGCGGCATGAAGATGAAGCCGACGGCGTATTCGCCCCGGGCCGGCAGGGTGAAGCCCAGCCGCTCGGCCTCGCGGGCGAAGAACTTGTGTGGGATCTGGACCATGATGCCGGCACCGTCGCCCATCAGCGGGTCGGCGCCGACAGCGCCGCGGTGCTCGAGGTTCTCGAGCAGGGCGAGACCGTTGGTGACGATCTTGCGGCTCGGCTTGTTCCTGAGGTTGACAATGAAGCCGACGCCGCAGGCGTCGTGCTCGCGCGCCGGGTCGAACAGTCCGGCGGCCTTCGGGCGCGTGGCTTTGCGAAGGGCCGCCGGTGTCACGGGGTTCTGGTGCCATCCGTTCCTTGTCTCGACCATCGCAATGTCCTTTCATCCAGGGTCGGCTTCGGGTCCGGAGCCGCGGGGCTCCGGGGTGATCAGTCCTTTTGACGCGTCATCGTTTTCCGGGTCGTACACTGTACGGCCCATGGCGAACGGCGCAATCCAATTCGGTGGAGAGCGGCTCTGCATCCAAATGGCCGCTCATACGGGCGCGATCCGCCCCGCCGATCCGTTTCCGCATTCGAGCGCGGGCCAGCCGGGTCGGCGTGTGGACGCATCCGGGGAGACCGGCGGCCCACGAAATTTGGACAACACTGTTGTCCTATTGCGGGTACAGTGTCACACTTCGAAACCGCTCGCAAGCGGCGACGGTTACTTTTTTGCCGCGCGGAATAGGCAATCGCCAACGGCGAATAGGAAAGACCAACCCGGCTGCGCCGGCCAAAAGCAAAGGGCGCGGCCCTTGACGGACCGCGCCCCTGGATGACGGCGTGAAGCGGTAAGCCTAGTTGACCTGCTTGGCCTCCAGCGCCTTGCCGGCGTTGATGGCGATCTGGCGCGGCTTCTTGCTCTCGGGCAGCTCGCGCTTGAGGTCGATGTGCAGGAGCCCGTTCTCCAGCGCGGCGCCGCTCACCTCGACATACTCGGCCAGCTGGAAGCGCAGCTCGAAGGCGCGCTCGGCGATGCCGCGGTGCAGGAACTCGCGGGATTTCTCCTCGGCCTCGGGTGCCTTGGCGCCCTTGATGGTGAGGCTGTTCTCCTTGCTCTCGATGGCGATGTCGCCTTCGGCGAAGCCGGCAACCGCGATCGAGATGCGGTAGGCGTTCTCGCCGAGCCGCTCGATGTTGTAGGGCGGGTAGGACTTGGCCTCCTGCCCGACCAGCGTGTCGAGGCGCGAGAACAGCCGGTCGAAGCCGACGGTGGAGCGATAGAAGGGCGAGAAATCGATGGATTGCATGTCACATTCTCCGTGTTGAGCAACGTGTCGGCGGGTGTCCCGTGCGCACTCCCGGCGGGCGGCGAGCTGCACTCCGGGGACCCCGATCCCCGGACCGTTCCGGCGGACAGGTTTGATGTAGGACGCCGCTTGCGGCGTTCAAGGGGTGGCGGCAGGGCGCCGCTTCGTGCTGCGCGCGCCGGGGCGGGCGGGGCGCTCCGGGCGGCGATGAACCGCAGATGAACGGGCCCCTCAACGCCGGTTCAGGCGCCTCCCCTTACAAGCGAGACCGTGCAGGCTGCCTGCTGCGACCTGCACATTCGAATGAGCCGCCGTCACCCGCCCCCCGCACGGCGGCATTCAAGGAGAGCCAGCGTTCCATCGGATCGCTGGCTTTTCCTTTTGCCGGCCGCCGCATGCGTCGCAAAGCGTCGCGGAATCCGCTATAGGCTGGCAGCGCGACCGGCCGCCGGAGACGCGGGGGTCCGGCTCCCGCCGGCGTGCGGAGGGAGCCGCGGGACGGGATCGATGAACGACAGCGCCGAAGCCGATTCGCCAATCCTGGCCGGGATTCCGTCCAACCCGATTCCTGCCGGCGCCCGCGCCGGCCATTTCACCACGCCCGACAACGTGCGGCTGCGCTACGCCATCTTCCCGCGCGGGGGCGGCGCCCCCAGGGGCACGATCTGCCTCGTGCAGGGGCGCACCGAGTATATCGAGAAATATTTCGAGACCGTCGGCGATTTCCAGCAGCGCGGCTTTGCCGTCGCCACCTTCGACTGGCGCGGGCAGGGGGGCTCGCAGCGGCTCCTGCCCGACCCACGGCTCGGCCATGTCCACAGCTTCGACGACTACTGGGTCGACCTCAGGAGCTTCCATGGCACGGTGCTGCTGCCCGACTGCCCGCCGCCCTACTACCTGGTCGGCCACTCGATGGGCGGGCTCGTCGCGCTCTTTGCCGGCTTCCGCGACCGCATGATGTTCGAGCGCATCTTCGTCACCTCGCCCATGGTGGGGCTCGATCGCCTGCCGTTCGGCCCCGGCACGGTGGCCGCCGTCACCGAGACGCTGAGCTTTTTCGGCCTCGGCCGGTTGCCGGTTGCGCGCAAGGCCGACCGGCCCGCCTCGGAGATGCCGTTCGCCGGCAACCCGGTCACCTCCGATGCCAACCGCTTCACGCGCAATGTCGATGTGTTGCGGGCCCGTCCGGACCTCGAGATCGGCGCCCCCACCGTGCGCTGGGTGGCGGCGGCGATGCGGGCGATGGCGCGTGCGGCGCGCGACGATTTCCCCGGCGGCATCCGCATCCCGGTGCTGATGCTCGCGGCCGGGCGCGACGGGGTGGTGTCGACCGGGGCCACCGAACAGCTCGGGCTGAGGATGCGCACCGGCCGGCACATGCTGGTGCCGGCGGCGCGCCACGAGCTGTTCATGGAGACCGACGCCGTGCGCGCGCAGGTGTTCGCGGCGTTCGACGCCTTCATCACCGAGCCGAGCGGCTAGCCGGCCCGCCGGCGCTCAGCCGACCCGGGCGAGCACGGCCAGGGCCGCCGCGTGCAGTTCGGGCGTGGCGGCGGCGACGACGTTGCCGCCGGCCTCGGCCCGCCCGCCGTCCCAGGTGGTGACGACGCCGCCGGCGTTCTCGATGATGGGGATCAGCGGGGTGATGTCGACGTCCTTGAGGTCGGCCTCGACCACGAGGTCGATATGGCCGGCCGCCATCAGGCAGTAGCCGTAGCAGTCGAGGCCGTAGCGCACGGTGAGCGCGCCGGTGCTGATCGCCGCCCAGTGGGCGGTGAAATCGTGCCCGGGCCGGCTGAAGATGTCCGGCGAGGTGGCGGTGAGCTTGGCTCCGGCCAGCTCGGTGATCTTGCTGGTGCGCAGTTGCTGGCGCTCGCCGCCGCGATGGTAGTGCGCCTCCCCGGGCAGGCCGAGATAGACCTCGCCGGTGAAGGGTTGCGCCATGAGCCCGGCGACGGCGCGCCCGTCGACGGTGAGCCCGACCAGCGTGCCCCAGACCGGCACGCCGGTGATGAAGGCGCGGGTGCCGTCGATGGGGTCGATGATCCAGGCGAAGCGCCCGTCGCCGGCCGTGTCGTCCCATTCCTCCCCGATCAGGGCGTGGCCGGGAAAGCGGGCCGCGATCATCTCGCGGATGACGCGCTCGGCCTCGCGGTCGGCCTCGGTGACCGGATCGAAGCCCTCCGTCCATTTGTTGTCGACGGCGACGTTGGTGCGGAAGCGCGGCAGCGTCATCGCGGCGGCCACGTCGGCGGCATCGAGCAGGGTCTTGCGAACCAGGGCGGGGTCGAGGCCGCCGAGCAGTCTTTCGTTCATGTACGGGCTTTCAGTGGGTGTTCGTGGGGGCCGGCCTGCGGCAGCCGGGCCAGTGGCGGGTGAGAAGAACCGGTCAACTCCCGTGATTCATTTTTGCAACAACGGCGACTTTTCTTGTTGAAGACTTGTACGCATCTTGCTCCCGGGTGCAAATCGGTTCACCGGATAAGGGGCATGATGGATGGGCGGTTCGCGATCGCTGCACGCCTCTGGCACATCGTGGCCGCCATCGTTTCCTCCCTTGACTGGGGCCGCTTCGGCGGCCCTTTTTCTGCCGGACCGGGAGCGCTATTCGGCCGCCGCCTTGTCGGCGGGCGGCGTTGCCGGCAGCAGCAGCGTCCAGTCGTAGCCGACCAGCGCCACCAGCAGCCGCTCGATCAATTGCCGCATAGCGGCGAAGCCTTCGTTCTTCTCGAGCGTCACCTCGTTCATGTACAGGTGCCGGCTGATCTCGATCTGCAGCGCGTGGATGCCGTGCTGCGGCCGGCCGTAGGTGCGGGTCACGAAGCCCCCGGCATAGGGGCGGTTGCGGGCGACGCGCAGCCCGGCGCCGGCAAACACCATCTCGCACAGTTCGACGAGCGGGGTGGCGCAGGTGGTGCCGTAGCGGTCGCCCAGCACGATGTCGGGGGCCAGCCGGTCGCCGCTGCGCGCCAGGCGCGGCATCGAATGGCAGTCGATGAGCACGGCGGCGCCGAACGAGGACAGCGCCTCGCCCAGCAGTTTCTGCAGCGTTGCGTGGTAGGGTTGGTAGATGCCCTCAATGCGCATGCGCGCGTCGGCCAGCGTCAGCCGCTCGCGATAGATCGGCTTGTTCTCGGCGACGACGCGGGCGAGCGTGCCGAGGCCCGCGGCGACGCGGGGCGAGGTGGTGTTGAAGCGGTCCGACAGCGGCTCGGCGAACATGGCGGGATCGAGTTCCCAAGGCTCGCGGTTGACGTCGAGATAGGCGCGCGGGAAATGCGCGCGCAGCATCGGCGCACCCAAATGCGGCGCGCGGGCGAACAGTTCGTCGACGAAGGCGTCCTCCGACTGGCGGATCGAGACGTGGTCGAGCCGCGTCATGTCGAGGAAACGCTGCGGGTAGTCGCGGCCGGAATGGGCGGAGTTGAACACCAGCGGCGCCACGAGCCGGCGCGGGCGGATGGTCTCGAAGGCCGGCTTGTCCCAGTAGTCGGACTGCACCCAGGGCTCCTTGCGCGCGAAGCACTCAGCGACCGGGCCAGTCTGCCTGCTGGGGGGCGGAATGTCCATAAGCTGGCGATAGCGGGTAAAGACGTGATCGCGAGGTTGCGCGGCGGCAAACTTGCATTAAACATCGCTCCGATAGGCTCCCCGCCGGTTCGGGGGCGCAGAGGCACAGATGAAGCGAATCCTGCTCGCAGAAGACGACAACGACATGCGCCAGTTCCTGACGCGGGCGCTCAAGAACGCCGGCTACGAAGTGGTGTCCTTCGACAACGGCAAGTCCGCCTACGAGCGGCTGCGCGAGGAGCCGTTCTCGCTGCTGCTCTCCGACATCGTTATGCCGGAGATGGACGGGATCGAACTGGCCCGGCGCGCCACTGAGCTCGACCCCGACCTCAAGGTGATGTTCATCACCGGCTTCGCCGCCGTCGCCCTCAACCCCGACAGCGACGCGCCGCGCGACGCCTCGGTGCTGAGCAAGCCCTTCCACCTCAAGGATCTCGTGCACGAAGTGGAGCGCCTGCTCGCCGCCTGAGCGCGCCGGCGCAACCGGTGCGATGCCGCGGGGCTTGACCACTTGACCCGGGAGCGGGTTTTATGGTCTATCGCGCGGCGACGGAGTGGCGCGGCCGCGCCGTCGCAGAGAGATGGGTGTATAGCTCAGCGGGAGAGCACTACCTTGACATGGTAGGGGTCACAGGTTCAATCCCTGTTACACCCACCATCTCCTCCAAGGCATTGAGTTCCTTGGATTTTAAAGGCTCCGCCACGGCCCTCGGCCGCGGCCCGGGCAGGATGGGTGCGTAGCTCAGCGGGAGAGCATCGCCTTCACACGGCGGGGGTCACAGGTTCAATCCCTGTCGCACCCACCATCCTTGCCACCGCCTGCGGCGCGAAGCGCCAATTTCCCCAAACGCGCCGATCTGTGGTGTTCCGCCCGCACGGGCGGGCAAGTTGTCGGCAAGATCGTTAAAAGACGAAGTACTGAATCCACCCGCCTGATTGCCATCCGCGGCGCTGACGATTACAATAATCGTGTAGAAGAACATGATCTTCTACTGATGACAGGAACAGGTGAAGACCAGGCGGCGCGAGCGACTGCCGGCAGCACCGTCGATCCGGGTGGCCCCGCCGAAGCCGGCGTCGATGCACCCTGGTCGGGATGACCCCCGGGGCCCTCGCGGCCAGTGCCTCGAGCAAGGGAGATTCCGAATGCGCATCCTGATTGCCTGCCTGCTGGCGGCGGCCAGCTTCAACCTCGCCACCCCGGCAAGCGCCGAGTTCTCCAACAACCACTGGTGCGTGGCGCATGGCGACCACTACCACTGCCCCGACGTATGCCTGCGCGAAGGCGGCTCGCTGGTCGGCTGCAACGATTCCTTCCAGCCGGTCGAGACCCGGCCCGAGTACCCCCCGCAGTGCGAGCTCAAGGAGCTCTGAGCCGACGGCCTGCCGGGCATCGCACCCGGCAGGCTCCATTGGTGGAGACGATCCGGGCTAGTTTAGCCGGTCGAGATAGCGGCAGGTGTCCCGCGTCTGCTGGTTGGTGCCGTAGTCGAAGATGGCCTGCCGGTCGTTGGGGCCGTCGCGCCGTTCCGCCTCGTGGCGCGGCAGCACGCGGGCCCGCTGCACATTGGCGTCGGCGCCACCCGCCACCTGGTCGCGCTTGAAGAAGGTGACGAGGCAGACGAGATCGCGCGATCCGCCGCGCGGCGGCGTCCAGATCGAGAACCCGTCGCCGCGACCGAACGAGAAGCTGAAGCTCACGTTCGGCGCGCGCCGCGTGGCGCCCGAATCGGCGAGATAGCGGCCGGAAACCCAGCCGTCCGGCCCCGGACGGACGACGAAGCACCAGCCGCTCGAGCGGCAGTCGCGTACCGTCACCTGTTCGCCCGGATGCAGTGTATCGAGCACCCTGTAGGAGGTGCCCGGGCCGGACCGTACATTGACCCAGGCCGTGGCTTCGTCGGCCACGGCCGCGGTGCCGAAAATCATGCCCGCGGCCAGGGCCGCCGTGGCGATTATCGTGGACGTCTTCATGTTTTTCTCCTTCGATCCTGCCACCCCGTGCACCGCCAACGCGCGGCAGCGGCGATGGGTTGCGAAAGAGAGGGCTTCCGCCCTAGACGACCAGCAGCGGCGAGCCGTGGCGCACCCGCGCGTGCAGGTGGATGATGTCCTGCGGCAGCAGCCGCACGCAGCCGCTGGAGACGGCGAGCCCGATGGTCCGTTCGTCGGGGTTGCCGTGGATGCGGTAGAGCGTGTCGCGGTTGCCCTGGTGGATGTAGAGGGCGCGCGGGCCCAGCGGGTTGTCCGGCCCTGGCGCCATGCCGTAGCGGTACGGCTCGAGTTCGGGCTCGCGCGCGATCATTTCGGCCGGTGGCGTCCAGCGCGGCCATTCGCGCGTATAGGCGATGTGGGCGCGCCCCGACCATTCGAAGCCGGCGCGCCCGATGCCGACGCCGTAGCGCGTCGCGCGGCCCTCCTCGCCGACATGGAAGAGGAAGCGGTTGGCGGTGTCGACCACCACGGTGCCGGGGGCTTCCCCGGTCGGATCGGCTACCTCCTGGCGCCAGAACTGCGGCGATACCAGCGCCATGTTGGAGGCGCGCACGGGGTAGGGCTCGTCCTCGACCGCGGCGTAGGCGGCCGCGATGTCGGGCGGCACGGCGGGCGTCGCCGCCGCCGCCTGCGAGAGGGCGCGGGGCGAGGTGGTGGCGCAGCCGGCAAGCGTTGCAGCGAGGAGGGTAGCGCCGCCCGTCAGGAAAGTGCGGCGCCCGATAACGAGGGCAGTCATTGCTGGTCGTCGTCCTAGGAAAAAAGCGTCGGCGGGACCTCCGGCAAGCGGAGGCGGGAATGCGGCTGATATGTCAATAATATTGACCGAAGTAAGGGCGGCTCACGCCCTCGTGTTCAAGGCGGCGCCGTTCGGCCGGACGGCGTCGCCCAAAGGCAACACCATCCGGCCGGCAGCGGCCCGGGCTCTACGCCGCCTGCCGGCGCTCGACCTCGGCGATCTCCGGCACGTCCGGCCCGAGCGGCACGATGCCCGAGGGATTGAGGGCCTTGATCGAATAGTAGCCGCGCTTGATGTGGTCGATGTCGACGGTCTCGCGGAACCCCGGGATCGCCAGCAGCCGCTTGAGATAGGCGCTGAGGTTGGGGTAGTCGGCGATCCGGCGCAAATTGCACTTGAACAGCCCGTGATAGGCGACGTCGAAGCGCACCAGCGTCACGAAGGCGCGGATATCGGTCTCGGTCAGCTGCGAACCGACGAGGAAGGTGCGCCCCGCGAGGCGCTTCTCCAGCCGGTCGAGCGTGTCGAACACGTCGTGGAACGCCTGCTCGTAGGCCGTCTGCGTGGTGGCGAAGCCGGCCCGGTACACGCCGTTGTTGAGGCCGTGATAGAGGCCGTCATTGAGCGCGTCGATGGCGTCGCGCAGGCGGTCGGGATAGAGGTCGACCGTGGCGTCGGCGAGGGCGCCGAAGCCCGCGTTGAACATGCGCACGATGTCGGCCGATTCGTTGTTGACGATGGTGCGGCGCTGCTTGTCCCACAAGACCGGCACCGTCGCCCGCCCGGTATAGCCGGGGGCGGCGAGGGTGTAGATCTCGTGCATGAAGCGGGCCCCGGTATCAGCGTCCGGGGTGGCGAAGCGCCAGCCCTGCTCGCTCAGCGCCGGTTCGACCACCGACACCGAGACGACCTTCTCGAGCCGCTTGAGGTGGCGGGCGACGAGCGTGCGCGAGGCCCAGGGACAGATCAGCGCCACGTACAGGTGATAGCGCCCGGCCTCGGCGGCAAAGCCGCCGTCGCCGGTCGGCCCGGCGCTGCCGTCGGGCGTGATCCAGTTGCGGAAGCCGGCGCTCTCGCGCACGAAGCCGCCCTTGCCGTCGGTGCCCTGCACCGGCTGCCAGTCGGCCGCCCATTTGCCATTGACCAGCATCGGACTCACGCCGCCTTCTGCCAGGTGGGGGCGATGTCGGTGCCCAGCCCCTGGAAATAGCCGAGCGCGATATTGAGGCCGGCGACCGGTTCGAGATAGCGGGCGCGGGCGAGGGCGCCGGCCTGCTGCACGGCGAAGCCGGCCCTGGCGGCGATCGCCTCCACCGCGGCGTTGGCCGTCTCGTCGTCGCCGGCAACGAACACGGTGACCGGCTGCCCGCCGAGCTTGCCGCCCGCCTGCAGCACGCCGGCGAACACGGTGTTGAACGCCTTGACCACGCGGGCGCCGGGCACCAGGCGGGCGATCTCCTCGGCGGCCGAGGTGCTGTGGCCGATGGTGAGGCCGGCATAGTCGGCAGTCAGCGGGTTGGTGATGTCGATGACGACCTTGCCGCTCAGGTCCCCGGCGGCGGCGAGCACGTCGGCGACGCCGTCGAAGGGCACCGCCAGCACGATCGTGTCGGCGCCGGCGGCGGCTTCGGCGAGGCCGGTTCCGGCGACGCGCGGGCCGATCGTGCGCGCGGTCTCGGCGGCGCGCAGCGGGTCGCGCGAGCCGATGACGACGTCGTAGCCGGCGGCGTCGAACACTCCGGCGAGGCCCTTGGCCATGTTGCCGGTCCCCAGGATGGCAATGCTCATTTCAACTCTCCTCGTTGCTGGCGCGGGGCGCCGTTCAGATGAGAGCGATATGAGCCCTTGCTACTTTGGCGAGTAGACCCGGATATCGGATAACATTCGTGCCGATATGGAAGGTATCAGCTCACCAGCCGCGGTCCCAGGGCGGGCCGTCGCGGTAGCGGGCGACGAGGAAATCGATGAGCACCCGCACCTTCAGCGCCAGGTGCCGCCCCGGCGGGTAGACGGTGAAGATGCCGAAGGGGTCGTCCTCGTAGGCGGCCAGCAGCGGCACCGTGCGCCCGGCGGCGAAGCTCGGGCCGGCGACGAAGCTGGGCAGGCGGGCGATGCCGAGGCCGTGCTCGGCGGCGGTCAGGCACGCTTCGGCATTGGAAAAATGCAGCCGCCCGCCCACGGTGACGGCCACCGCCTGCCCGGCGGCGCGGAACTGCCAGGTGAGCGGCTCGCGGAAATTGGTGTCGATGATGCATTCGTGCCCGCCGAGGTCCTCGGGGCGCAGCGGCGTGCCGTGCGCCGCCAGATAGGCCGGCGCCGCGGCCAGCACCACCCGCGCATCGCACAATTTGCGCACGATGAGGCTCGAATCCACCGGCCGGCCGACGCGCACGGCGGCGTCGAACCCCTCGTCCACGAGGCTGACGACGCGGTCGGTGAAGCCGACGTCGAGCTGGATGTCGGGATAGGCGCGCGCGAAATCGAGCAGGGCCTCGGTCAGTTGCCCGGTGCCGAAGGAGAGCGGCGCCGTCAGCCGGATGCGGCCCGAGGCGGCGCCGGAGGCGTTCTTGACGGAGACGTCGATGGCGTCCAGTTCGGCCAGCAGCGGCTGGATGCGCTCGTAATAGGCCTGGCCGATCTCGGTGGCCGACAGCGAGCGCGTGGTCCGGCTCAGCAGCCGCACGCCGAGCGTCGTCTCGAGGCGGGAAACCAGTTTGGAGGCCTGTCCGGCGCTGGTGCCGAGGCGCGCCGCCGCCTTGGCGAAGCTGCCCGCCTCAAACACCGCGACAAACATGCGGTCGCACTCGAGCCGATCCATCCGGTCCTCCTCGTGCCGGCATGCTAGCGGAGTTTCGGCGTCCCGGCCGTCCCGTTCTCCGGCCTATTCCACGGTGACCGGCAGGGTCGCGAGGATACGCGCGTCCTGGTCGAGGATATAGCGGATCTCGTACGTCCCCGCCGCCTCGGGCAACTCGAGCCGCAGGGGGCTGCCCTCGCGCACATAGGCATAGGTGAAATAGTCGCTGCCGGCGCTACCCGGCTCGGCGACGGTGAGATAGTCGCCGTCGTAGCCCGGACCGGTCCAGTCCACCTCGATCGCGCTGCCGGCGGGGGCGCGGCCGGCGGCCGCCAGCGTGGCCGCGACCGGCGTCACCTCGATGCGCGTCGTCGCCAGCACCTTGGCATCCTGGTTGAGGACGTAGCGGATCTCGTACTCGCCGGGCGCCGACGGCATCAACAGCTGCGCCGGGCTGCCGTCGCGGGTGTAGACATAGTTTTCATAATCGCTGCCGCGCGCATCCGGCGCGGCGACGGCGATGTAGTCGCCGTCCTCGCCGGGACCGGTCCAGTCGACGGGGATCGTCGCGCCCATGGCCGCTTCTGCGGCGGCCGCGACCGAAGCCTCGACGGCCACGACCTTGATCGGCGCGGTGGCGAGGATGGTCGCGTCCTGGTGCAGGATATAGCGCAGCTCGTAGTCGCCGGGCTCGGACGGCATGAGCAGCTTCGCCGGGCTGCCGTCGCGGGTATAAACGTAGTTCTCGTAGTCGCTGCCACGCGCGTCCGGCCGGGCGACGGCGATATAGTCGTTCTTCTCGGCGGGGCCGGTCCAGTCGACGGCAATCGTCGCGCCCATGGCCGCCTCGGCGGGGGCCGTGACCGAGGCTTGGACGGCCACCACCTTGATCGGCGCGGTGGCGAGGATGGTCGCGTCCTGGTGCAGGATATAGCGCAGCTCGTAGTCCCCGGGCTCGGACGGCATCAGCAGCCGCGCCGGGCTGCCCTCGCGCGTATAGGCGTAGTTCTCGTAGTCGCTGCCGCGCGCGTCCGGCCGGGCGACAGCGATATAGTCGCCCTTCTCGTTTGGGCCGGTCCAGTCGACGGGGATCGTCGCACCCAAGGGCGCCTCGGCGGCACCTGAAACCGAGGCCTCGACCTCGACGACGGTGATGGCCGCGCGAGCGAGGATCTCGGCGCCTTCGTGGCGGATGTAGCGGATCTCGTAGGCGCCGGGCTCCGCCGGCATCAGCAGCTGCGCCGGACTGCCCTCGCGCGTATAGGCGTAGTTCTCGTAGTCGCTGCCGCGCGCGTCCGGCCGGGCGACGGCGATATAGTCGTTCTTCGCGTCGGGACCGGTCCAGTCGACGGGGATCGTCGCACCCAAGGGCGCCTCGGCGGCGGCCGCGACCGTCGCCGCGGGCAGAGCCGCCGCCGGCTCGGGCTCCGGTTCCGGCGCGGCGGCGCTCACCTGTTCGAGGGCGGATGAGAGCTCGTCGGCATTGGCGGCGGTGAGGAACCTGCCTCCGGTATTTTCGGCGAGGCACTGCAGCTGCGCCCGCGCCTCCTCCTCGGCCACGTCGAAGCCGATGACGTGGGCGGTGAAGTCGACCCCGAGCCGCTCGAGGTCGGCGCCGACGGCGCAGGGGTCGACCTCGCAAGTCTCGATGCCGTCCGAGACGAGGATGACGGTCGCCTTGTGCTCCTCGTACTTGAGCTCCTCGGCCGCCAGTTGCACGGCATGCGACAGCGGCGTCATGCCCTTGGGGCTGAGCCCGGCAACGGCGGCGCGGATCGCCTCGGCGGTACCGGCCGCCGGCGCTACCAGCGATTCGATGTCGTCGCAATTGCCCTTCTCGCGATGGCCGTAGGCGGTAAGCCCCAGTTCGAGCCCGGCGGGAAGCGTCTCGAGCAGGCCGCCGATCACCTCGCGGGCGATCTCGATCTTGGCGACGCCGTCGATCTGCCCCCACATCGAGCCCGAGGCGTCGAGCACGAGGATGGTCTTGCCCGCCGCCGGCGCCTCCTGGGCCACGGCGGCAGTGGTGCCGAAGGCGAGCGCAATGCACAAGAGAAACGCGGCGATGGCGCGACAGATCATGACGGGGACCCCCTCGAACTATGGCGCGCCACCATGCCCGGTTTTTTCCGCCCTGGGAACCGGCGGCGGCCGCCGCGAGGCTCATCCCTGGGGATGCTGTCTCGCGGCGTGCCGGATCGGCAGCCGCTTACGGCTGGATCTTGGCGATTTCCTCGGGGCTGAGGAAGAACATGTGGATGTCGTAGTGCGGCACCTCGAAGCCCTCGTGGCCGTGCGGCTCGAAGCCGATATTGGTGTGGTTCACCGGGGGCAGGCCGGCCATGCCGGTCAGCGCCGGCCAGGACTTGCCGGCCGCGAAGTCTTCCTGGGAGATCATGAACTCGAGGCAGACGATCTTGCCCTCGTGCACGCAATAGATCGGGCCGAGCGGCAGCGTGGCGGGGTTGGCCCAGTGCTCGCCCATGGCCGGGACGGTGTCGGAGACCTTGACCACGTCGGCGGCCAGGATGTCGGCGCTCGGCAGCGCATCGTAGGGACTTTGCGCGAATACTGGAGTAGCCATGCCGCAAAGTGCGGCCAGAAGCAGCAATTTCTTCATTTGATCTTCCCTTTTTACGTCTTGCGGGCAAACCCGCAAGAATTCGGTGCTACTCCGGCAATTGTGAACGCTATCTGAACAAATCGGCGGCCCGGGCGAGAAAACGGGGGCGTTGCGGCGGCGGGGCGATCGGCCCTGCCCGACGTGCATTTTCCCCGCGGGATCGGGGAACGCGGGGCGGGGGGCATTCGTTGGCGCTGCATCGACAATCTAGCCCCGTGGACGCCATGCTTTCCCCTCTCCGCCGCCTTGCTTCCGCCAGTGTCGCCCTGCGCTCGGG
Organism: Devosia sp.; assembly: GCF_036406155.1. Lineage (GTDB taxonomy): Bacteria > Pseudomonadota > Alphaproteobacteria > Rhizobiales > Devosiaceae > Devosia_A. The sequence continues at coordinate 20,769 of NZ_DASWVV010000127.1, forward strand.
CGCCGCGGCGTTCCGCCTGGGGGGCGGAGCGGGAGGGACGCTGGCCCGTTATCTGGCGGTGGTGGCGGCGGCTGCGCTCGTCACTGGCGCCAGCCTCGGCATCGCGGTCGAGCAGACAGCGCAGCACGTGGCGCAGCGCAGCGCCGAACATCCGGTCAGGGCCCGGCAATTGTGGCGGGTGCCGCTGCCGCCGACCCTGACCGCCGCCGACCTGCACACTGTCCGGCTGGGGCCCGTCGTCGTCGCCGGAGGGGACGCCCCCGCCACGGCCGGGCCGGCCCGGTCGCCGGAGCCGGCGGCGCCGGCCGCCGTCACTGTGCGGGTCGGGGCCGGCAGCATCGGCCGCGCCCGCCGGGTGGTGGCGTCCGCCTCTTCCGCCCGGCCGGTGGACCTGCCCGGCGGCGATCATGGCTGGGTCGAGGTGGTCCGCCACCACGGCGCCTCGAGCGGGGTGGCTTCGCGCTATCTGGTGCGGGCGGAGAACTAGCGGGAGGCTGCGGGCGGCGGCCTGGATCGCCGCAGCGAGCCTGGACGGCACGTTCAGGGTCGCTTCCCGAACGTGCCGTATTGCCTCCAGGCGTGCATAAAGCAGCGCAGCACAAGACTCGCCCGAATCGGCCGCCGCGCCAATGGCGACCTCAGTCGGTATTGTTCGAGTCTTTCTCGTGTCGGGAAAAGTCCTGATGAGATTTATTTCGATCTATTATTGGTTGTGAATTCCATAACGACTTCATGGCGATAGTCATCTTCCAAAAAGAGCGCTACATGATCCGCAATACGACGAGCGGTCCTGGGTCGGGCGCGGACCGGGGCTGGCGTTCGAATCCGCCGGGCATGCTGGTGCGACGAGCTTTCGGCCCGGGTTATGCCCGGCGTTGCGCCAGATAGATATGATCGCAGGCCAGCACTACCTCGCCGCGCTGGTTGACGACCCGCACCTGCTCGGTGATGCGGCCATGCTCCGGCCGCTTCGGGTCGGGATCGAGCCCGGTAATGGTCAGCACGGTATGGATGGTGTCGCCGATGAAGACCGGCCTGGGGAAGCGCAGCCGTTCGTAGCCATAGGTGAAGGCCAGCGGATTGATCTCGGAAGCGGTGAGACCGATGCCGATGGCGAAGGTCATGGTGCCGTGCGCGATGCGCTGGCCCCACTCGCTGTGTTTCATCTGCTCGGCGTCCATGTGGTGTGGGAAGAAATCCCCGGTATGGCCGGCGTGCACCACGAAGTCGGTCTCGGTGATGGTGCGCCCGTAGGTGCGGCGCTCCTCGCCGATGCGGTAGTCCTCGAAATGGCGGGGACGTTCCATCAGAAGCTCTCGTAGTAAAGGTGGTTGAGCGCGGCGACGACCTCGCGGGCCGGGGCCGCGGTCATGAGGCCCGCGTTGATGCGCTTGCTCGCCGCCTCCTGGAAGTCCATGTAGCCCTTGTGCCGCGGCCTCACCCAGGCGCCCTCGAGCGTGGCGCGGGTGTCGCGGTAGAAACTGCCCGTCGCCGCGTTCACCCCCGGGTTGTCCCAGGCGGCGGCATGGCCCGGCTGCCCGCCGGCCTCGGCGTAGAGGCCGCGCTGCACCTCGCCGCTCGCCACCCAATAGGCATAGTCGAGTGCGGCCTCGGGTGCGGCCGAGAAGGCGGAGACGGCGATGCCGGTGCCGCCCAGGGCGGAGCCGATGGGGCCGTGGCGCCCAAGCGCGGGAATGTTGGCAAAGCTCAGCCGGCCGGGGCGGAAGCCGTCGCGCGCGTAGCTCACATAGCCGTAGCCGTAGGGCATGACGCAGACCAGCGCGTCCTTGCGCGCCATCGCCTCGGAGGCGGCGATCGGGTCCATGGCGAAGTTCGAGGGCTCGATCAGCGCCGTCAGTTCGCGCAGCCGCTCATAGGCCTCGGCCCCGGCCTCGGCCTCGATCAGTTCGCCGGGGCCGGTGTTGGCGCAGGGGGTGCCGAGGCTGGCCGCGAAGGTGAAGAAGCACATGAGGCTGTGCGGCGGCAGCATGGGCAGCACGACGCGGCCGAGTCGCGCCAGTTCGACCACCTCGCGCCAGTTCACCGGCGGTTGCTCTATGATGTCGGGGCGGTAGGCCATCACCTGCGCCGCGGCGTCGATGGGGAAGGCCCACTGGTGAGCGGCGAAGGCGTAGCTCGCATAGGATTGCCCGACGCTGCCGCGGGCGAGGGCGGCACGCTCCGCCTCGCGCCCGGGGACGTCCAGCGCCAGCAGGCAGCGTCCGGCAGTGATCTCGCCGACATGCGGGTGGTCGATGACGATGAGGTCGTAGCGCCGCGCCAGTTCCTCGACCGGAAAGCTCTCGAAGTCCTGCAGGCTGCGCTTTTCCCAGGCGATGTCGACGCCGGTCCGGCGCGTCCATTCGTCGGCCGTGGCCACCATCGGATCGTAGCCGCGCGGGTGGTTCCAGGTCATGCCGCGCAGGCTGGTCACAGCCCGAACTCCTTGCGGATGCTCTGGCTCTGCTCCCCGATGAGGGGCGCGGCCCGGCGGGTGCGGGCCCGTTCGCCGTCGATGCGCAGGGGCGAGCGGGTGGTGACGATCGAGACGTTGTCCTCGCGGGTCACGGTCTGCAGCATGTCGAGCGCCTTGAAGCCGTCGGAAGCCATGAGTTCCGGCCAGTCGAGCACCTTTGCGCACCAGATGTCGGCGGGCTCGAGGATGGCGAGCCAGTGCGCCGTCGGCTGCGTTTCGAGCAGGCCGGCGATGCTGCGCTTGATGGCGTCGCGCTCGGTGAACCAACTGCCCGGGTCGTCGCGATACGGCGCCAGCGCCTCGATCTGCAGCAGGTCGGCGAGCCGGCCGATCGGGGTCATGGCGATGGCCAGCCAGCCGTCGGCGGTGCGGTAGACCCCGTAGGGGGCGGCGAGATAGGCATGGGCCGAACGGAAGGCCGAGCGCTTCGGCGGCCGGTGGCCGTCGTTGAGATGGGTGGTCAGCACCTCGAACTGGAAGTCGACCAGGGCCTCGATCAGGCTGGTCTCGATATGGGCCCCCGTGCCGGTGCGGCCGCGCCGGACCAGCGCCGCGAGCACGCCCTGGGCCACGGCGGCCCCGGCCAGCATGTCGGCGACGGCCAGCCCGAAGGGCACCGGGCCCTGGTCGGCGTCGCCGTTGAGCCACATCACCCCCGAGCGGGCCTGCGCCAGCAGGTCCTGGCCGGGCCGGTCGACCCACGGCCCCTCGTCGCCGTAGCCGGTGATCGAGGCGTAGACGATGCCGGGATTGATCGCCCTGACGGTGTCGTAGTCGAGCCCCAGCCGCGCGATGACGCCGGGCCGGAAGTTCTGCAGCAGCACGTCGGCCCGGGTGAGGAGCTTCTTCAGCGCGGCGAGGTCGGCGGGGTCCTTGAGGTCGAGCGCGAGGCTCTCCTTGGACCGGTTGATGGCGTGGAAGATGGTGGAGTCGCCGCCGATCTCGGTGTCCGACAGGTACAGGCGGCGGGACAGGTCGCCGCCGTCTGGGCGCTCGATCTTGATCACGCGCGCGCCGAGATCCTGCAGCCTGAGCGAGGCGTAGGGGCCGGAGAGGAACTGGCACAGGTCGACGACGACGAGGCCGTCAAGAAGGGGCATCATCTGCCGGTCATCCATGGTTCATATTCGTTCATCGGGGGGGTGTTTGTGCGGCGAAGTCGGCGGGGTTGCGGTACCTGACGGTCTGCAGATGCTCGCAATAGAGCACCAGCTCGCCCTCGCCCTTGAACACCTCGTAGCTCGCCCGGCAGAGGCCCAACTCCTTGTATTTCGGGAATTTTTCGAGATTGGTGCGGATCGTATAGATGGTGTCGCCGATGAAGGTCGGCTTGATGAAGCGCAGTCTGTCGTAGCCGTAGGAGAAGGCGTTGACGCAGTTGGTGGCAACTAGACCCAGTCCCGCGGAGAAGATGAACGCCCCGGCCACCAGCCGCTTGCCGAACTGTCCTTCCGTTGCCGCAAATATCTCATCGGCGACATAGGGATGCATGTCCGTGACGAGGGCGTTGAATTGCATCGACTCGCCTTCGGAGATCGTGCGGCGGAGCGACCTGATCTTGTGGCCAACCTGCCAGTCTTCGTAGTACCAGTTCTCGGCGTTCCACACCGGCAGCGCGGCGTGCGCGTCCGGCATGGTCTTGGGATGGGTGGAAGAGACCCCGACGGTCGGCTGGAACTCGCTCATGGCGCCGCCCGCACCGGCGTCGCCGGCGCCTTCGCCGCGGCATAGGCCGCTTCGGCCAAAGCCATGGTGTGCCACGCATCTTCGACGCCGGTATGAAGCCTGTCGTCCTCGCCCGCGGCGTAGCGCATGAGGTTGCTCATGGTGCCGATGAAGGCGTGCGGGAACCAGCCGCCGACCAGCTCGACCTGCGTCCACGCCTCGCCCTTGCGGGTGATCCACAGTTCGTCCGGTTCGCCCGCGGGATAGTCGAGCAGGACGCCGAGCTTGACCACCGCGGCCCCCTCCGTGCCTTCGAAGCGGAAGCTCGCATCCTGGAATTTCCGCCCGAAATCGTGGTTGTGGTTGATCGAAAACAGCACGCGCTGGTCGGGCGCGAAGTCGAACAGCGCCGAGGTGCGGGTTTGCGCCAGGTCGGTGGACGGATGCCCGAGGGTGCGCGCCTGCACGCCTGTCGGGTTGCCGAGCAGCGCCCGGATGGTGTCGAGGTAGTGGATCGAATGCACCGAGATTTCCACCCGATCCATGCCCCTGAGGAAGGGGAACAGATGCCAGGGCGTCACCAGGTTCAGGTGCATCTCGACGTCGACCAGCCGCCCGAGCCAGCCGTGCGCCAGCGCATCGGCGACGGCGAGCAGCATGGGGGAGAAGCGCAACTGGAAGTTGACGGCGGCGACCAGATCGCGCTCGCGGCAGAGTCGCAAGATGGCGGTGGCCTCGTCGAGGCTGCGGCCCATCGGCTTCTGCAGCAGCACGGTGGCGCCCCTGGGAAGCCTGGGCAGGACGTCGAGATGCGCGCCCGGGGGCAGGGCCAGGTCGTAGACCGCCCCGGGTGTTGCGAGCGCCTCATCGAGCGTGGCAAAGGCCCGGGTGCCCCACTTCTCCGCCAGGGCCGCGGCCCGCGTGGCGTCGAGGTCGAAAAGCCCGGCGACCGGCAGTTGCGCCATGCGGTAGGCCGGCAGGTGGGCATCGTTGACGATGCCGCCGGCGCCGATGACGACGATGGGGCGCGGGGTGGCCGGGAGCGGCCAGCGCTGCCGCAGGCTTGCTGCCTCGATCACCAATTGCACCTCCCGCCTCATATTCTTCTATGAATGATAGTTTCACATATGGGGCGACGGTGCAAGCGGGGCGGGTCAGTCGGTGTGGAAGACCTCCTCCATCGCGGCCCACCATTCGCCGTCGCGGCGCGTTCCCAGCGGCGCCTGCAGCGGCATGCAGACGGCCCACCATTCCTGCGTCCTGGGGTCGGCGGCCATCGCCGCCATGTCGGCGTCGTGGTCGGTCCCGTGGTACTCGTAATAGGCGAACATCAGGTTCTCCGGCTCCTTGAGATAGATGGAGTAGTTGGAGATGTTGGACGCCTTGATCTGCTTGAGCACGTCCGGCCACACGGCCGCGTGGAGGCGCTTGTATTCGGCGATCGCCTCCGGACGGATGCCAATGACGGAAGCATAGCGCTTCATTCCCGTTCTCCCTCGATACGATAGATGCGCTCGGCGTTGCGGTGCAGGAGCCTGGCCTGTTCGTCGGTGCTGGCACCGGCGATGAGTGCCCGCGTGGCCTCCACCCAGCGGGTGAGGTTGGCGGTGAGCGTGCACACGGGGTGGTCCGATCCCCACACCACGCGGTCCCAGCCGAAGCTGTCGATGACGTGCTCGACGAAGGGCCTCAGCGTTTCGAGCGTCCAGTCCGGCCCGGCATAAGCGACGACGCCGGAAATCTTGGCCGCGACGTTGGGGTGCCGCGCCAGTTCGCGGATGTGGGTCCGCCACGGCTCCAGCTCCTGCTCGGCTACCTTGGGCACGCCGCAATGGTCGAGGACGAACTGTACGTCGGGGCACTGCGCCACCAGCTGCGTCCCGATCGGCAGCTGGTCGGCCCGCACGCACAGGTCGAAGGGCAGCTTGTAGTTGGCGAGGCGCTGGACGTTCTCGACGAAGCGGTCGGTCTGCGACAGCTCGTCGGGCATGGTGTGCAGCACCCGGCGGATGCCGCGCAGCCCGGGGATTTCGGCGAGGCGCTGCAGATGGTCGCGGAAATCCTTGTGCTCGGGGCGCGCCGCGGCGATGGCGCCGGCGATGCGGGGGTGGAGGCGGGTGACGAATTCCGTCTCGGCCAGCATGTCCGTCTCGGCGACGTCGACTTCCATATGCAGCGCCGCCTCGATGCCGAGCGTCTCCGCCTCGGCGAAATAGGTGTCGGCGGTCCATTGCCGGTTCAACGCCGGCACGCCTTCCAGCCACGGATAGGAGAAGCGATCCTGGTAGACGAGGTGCAGGTGGGTATCGACGATGCGCATCGGTTCCTCCTCAGGCGCGTTCGGCGTCCTGACGTTGCGAGATTTCGTGGCCGGCCGCGATCAGCAGCTTGAGTGCCGCCTCGGCCGACGGCGCCTGCGGCTTGTCGAGCCGCTTGGTGTAGGGGCAGGTGAGGGCGGCGATGACGCTGCCGGCCGGCCCGAAGATCGGCACCGACAGGTTGGAGACGCCAACCACCTGCAGGCTGTCCATGGATTCGAAGCCCTGCGCGCGCACCCGGTCGAGGCGCTTCTCCAGTGCCGGCGTCAACGGCTCGCTGGCCCGCCGCTCGAGATCCTCGAGCATGAGCTGGCGTTCTTCCGGGGTGGCGAAGGCGAGGAACACGTGGCCCGAGCCGGTATTGACGAGGCCGATGCGGGAGCCGACGCGGATCGAGACGTTCCAGTAGCCGGGGGAGTCGACCTGGGCCACCACGACGAGGATGTTGCGGTCATGGATGACGAGGTGGCAGGCCTGGCCGGCCTCGCGGGCGAAGCGCCGCAGCACCGGCAGGGCCTGGCTCACCAGCCGCCGGATCGGCGGGGTGGCATGCGCCAGTTCGAACAGCTTGAGCGTGAGTTCGTAGCGGTCGCTGCCGGTGCGGCGCACGTAGCCGCGGCGCACCAGCCGGTCGAGCATGCGATAGATCTCGTTCGGGGAGCGCTCGAGCGCCTTGGCGATTTCGGCCTGGCTCAATCCCTCTTCCGTCGCCGCCAGCAGCTCGAGGATGTCGAGCCCCTTGTCGAGCGCCGGCGCGCGATACTTGTCCAGTTCCTCGGCGACCGCCATGACCCCTCCGGTAAGCGTGTGCGGCGGATGCTATCGGTTGACGCCCTCGCGTCAACTATGCTTACCTACGAATAGACTTTTCACATATGCATGATCAAGCCCATTGGGAGGCGGCATGCGAGAGGTCCCCGAGGAGGAGGAATCCATGACGAGAACACTGAAGCAGGCGCTGTTGGCGACGTGTGCGTTCGCCATGCTAGGCGGGATCGCCGGGGCGCAGGACTTCGACTACGGCAAGTTCGAGGGCTATACGCTCAAGGTGAAGCTGATCGGCGGCACGCAGTACGAAAAGCTCTATACCCGCATCCCGGAATGGGAGGCGATGACCGGCGCCAAGGTCGAGATCGTCTCCTCCAAGAACCATTTCGACCTCGACCGCGAGATCAAGCAGGACATCGCCTCGGGCGCCATCAACTGGTGCGTGGGCTCGAACCACACCAGCTTCGCGCCGCAATACGGCGACCTCTATGTCGATCTCAAGGACCACATCCCGGCCGAGGAACTGGCCAAGTACGTGCCGGGCACGCTTGCCTCGGCCGAGGTCGACGGCCGCCTGGTGCAGCTGCCGCGCGTCACCGACGTGTCCAACCTCTACTACCGCAAGAGTCTGTACGAGAGCGCCGAGAACCAGGCCAGGTACAAGGAGCAGTTCGGGGTCGAACTGGCGCCGCCCAAGACCTTCGACGAATTCAAGCAGCAGGCGATCTTCTTCGCCAACCCGCCCGATCTCTATGGCACCGCTTTCGCCGGCAAGGACGAGGGCCTGAGCGGGCGCTTCATGGAGATCCTGCGCGCCAATGGCGGCGACATGTTCGACGAGAACTGGAAGCCGATCTTCAACTCGCCCGAGGGCGTCGCCGCCGTGCAGTGGTTCAAGGACCTCTACGACGCCAAGGCGGTACCGGCCGGCACCGTCAACTATACCTGGGACGATATCGGCCAGGCCATGGCCGCCGGCCAGCTCGCGATCGACCTCGACTGGCCGGGCTTTGCCGGGTTCTTCTCCGACCCGGCCTCGTCCAAGATCGCCGGCGAACTGGGTTTCGCCACCGCTCCGGTCGGCACGTCCGGCAAGCGCGGCGGCTGGTCGGGCTCGCATTCCTTCTCGGTGACGCAGAACTGCGACAACATCCCGGCGGCGGTCTCCTTCATCGTCTTCCTCACCAATGACGAGAGCGAGATGATGGAGGCAGAAGCGGGCAACCTGCCGACCCGCACGAAGACCTTCGCCGAGGTCAAGGAGTGGTTCAAGGCCAACGGCAAGCCGCACATGGCGGAAATGTTCACCGCGTGGGAAGCCTCGCTTGCCGAGGCGCGCACGCCGCCGCTGATCGCGCAGTGGATCGAAGTCTCGAACGTCATCTGGCCCGCCGTGCAGGCTGCCATCGTCGGCGAGAAGACGCCGCAGGAGGCCCTCGACGGCGCCGCCGAGGAGGCGACCGTGATCATGCAGGACGCCGGCCTGCTGCAGTAGGCGGGGCGTGACGGGCCGCGTCCCCCTCTCGACGCGGCCCGCCCATCCATTCCCCTCCAGGCGGGAAGGGAGCAACTTGAATCCAGGGGCGCGTCAGCAGGACATGGCACCAAGATGAGTTTCTGGCGCTCGCCGCGCGCGACCCCCTATCTGCTGCTGCTGCCGGCCATCGCGGTGATCCTTGCGGTGGTGCTGGTGCCGCTGCTGGTCTCGTTCTGGACGAGCTTCACCGGCTATAACCTGACGCGGCCGCAGACGCTGTTCCAGTTCGTCGGCCTGAGGAACTACCAGCGGCTGCTGGGCAATGACGATTTCTGGTGGGCGTTCGGGCGCACCGTCGTCTTCATCACCATAGCGCTCAATCTCGAGATGGTGCTCGGGCTCGGGCTGGCGCTGCTGGTCAACAGGATCACCTGGGGGCAGCGCACGCTCCGCACCATCATGATGTTCCCGATGATGTTCTCGCCCATCCTCGTCGGCTTCCAGTTCAAGTACATCTTCAACGACGCCGTCGGGCTGGTGAACAACGCGCTGTTCGACCTCGGCCTCATCCGCCAGCCCATTCCCTGGCTGGTCGACGGCACGCTGGCCAATTTCTCCATCATCTTCGCCGAGGTGTGGATGTCGACCTCGGTCTTCGCCATCCTGCTGCTGGCGGGGCTGATGGCGCTGCCCAAGGAACCGATCGAGGCGGCCAGGGTCGACGGCTGCAACGCCTGGCAGGTATTCCGCCACATCACGCTGCCCTTCCTCATGCCCTTCGTCTTCATCGCCATGACCATCCGCTCGCTCGACGTGGCGCGCGCCTACGACATGGTGCGGATCATGACCAATGGCGGGCCGGCGGGGCGCACAGAGCTGATCTGGACGCTGATGACGCGGGTCGGCTACCAGAACTCGCAGATGGGCATGGCCAACGCCATGGGCTACATCTCGATCATCCTGTCCATCGTCTTCACCTTCTATTTCTACAGGAAGCTGGTCGGCGCCCGCGCCTTCATGGGAGGGGCGCAGTGAGCCGGACCCTGAGCATCGAGAAGCCGTGGCAGCGCTGGGCCGTCAGGCTCGGCATCTTCGTCGCCATGCTGATCCTTGTGGTGCCGGGCGCCTGGGTGGTGCTCACCGCCTTCCGCCCCAATATCGAGGTGCTGGCGCGGCCGGCGGTGTGGATCCCGCAGCAGCTCACGCTCAATAATTTCCTCGGCATCTTCGGGTTGCTGCCGACGCAGCAGGGGCTGCCGGTCGCCAGCTACTTCGTCAATTCGCTGGTGATCTCGATCACTTCGACCGTCGTCGCCATCGCCATCGGCATGATGGGCGGCTACGCCTTCGCGCGCTACCGCTTCCGCGGCAAGGCCACCCTGTTCCTCGGCTTCATGCTGAGCCGCACCGTGCCGGGGGTGGCGCTGAGCCTGCCGCTGTTCATCCTGTGGAGCCGGCTGGGGCTGATCGACACCTCGTTCGGGCTGATCCTGGTCTATCTTGCGGTCAACATTCCGTTCACCATCTGGCTGACAGATGGCTTCTTCCGGCAGATTCCGGTCGATCTCAGCGAGGCCGCCCAGATCGACGGCTGCACCCGCTGGCAGGCCTTCTGGAAGGTGGAGTTCCCGCTCGCCCGCTCCGGCCTCGCCTCGGCGGCGATCTTCGCCTTCCTGACCTCGTGGAACGAATATGCGCTGGCCAGCCAGCTGACTCGCACCACGGCGTCCAAGACCATGCCGGTCGGGCTCATGGATTTCACCGCCCAGTTCACCGTCGACTGGACCGGAATGAGCGCGATGGCCGTGCTCATCATCATCCCGGCCCTGGTCCTCACTTTCCTCGTCCAGAAGCATCTGATCGCCGGGCTCACCTTCGGCGGCGTCAAGGGGTAGTCGCGTGGCAGAAGTCCGCCTCGAAAAAGTCGTCAAGCGCTACGGCAAGGTGGAGGTCGTGCACGGCATCGACCTCGACGTGGCGCACGATGAATTCGTCGTGCTGGTCGGCCCGTCGGGCTGCGGCAAGTCGACGACGCTGAGGATGATCGCCGGACTGGAAGAAATCTCGGACGGCATCATCCGCATCGGCGAGCGCGTGGTGAACGACCTGCCGCCGCGGGCGCGCAACATCTCCATGGTGTTCCAGTCCTACGCGCTCTACCCGCACATGAGCGTGCGCGACAATCTCGGCTTCGGGCTCAAGATCGCCGGCGAGAAGCCCGACGACATCCGCCGCCGCGTCGACGAAGCGGCGGAAATCCTCGGGCTCGGCCCCTATATGGACCGGCTGCCGCAGCACCTCTCCGGCGGCCAGCGCCAGCGCGTCGCCATGGGCCGCGCCATCGTGCGCAACCCCGACGTGTTCCTGTTCGACGAGCCGCTTTCGAACCTCGACGCCAAGCTCCGGGGGCAGATGCGGGTCGAGATCAAGAAGCTGCACCAGCGCGTGAAAACCACCGTCATCTACGTGACCCACGACCAGGTGGAGGCGATGACGCTGGCGGACCGCATCGTCATCATGCGCGACGGCCATGTCGAGCAGGTGGGCACGCCCTCCGACGTGTTCGAGCGGCCCGCCAATGTCTTCGTCGCCGGCTTCATCGGCTCGCCGCCGATGAACCAGCTCGATGCCGTCGTCGCCGCGGCCGACGGGCGCGCGGTGGCCCGCCTCGCCGACGGCATCGAGGTGCCGCTGCCCGTCGAAATCGCGGCGAAGGCGGCGGCGGGCCAGGCGGTCGTGCTCGGCTTCCGCCCGGAGAGCTTCGCGCCGAAGGGGCATTCGCTGCACGAGGCGGGGCAGGCGCTCACCCTCGGGCGCAGCGTCGCCATCGCCGAGCCGCTGGGCACCGAGACCATCCTGTTCACCGAACTCGGCGGCCGGGAAGTGCAGGGCAAGATGCTCAACCCGCGGCCGGTGGAGCCGGGCGAGATGCTGGAATTCACGCTCGACCTCACGCGGCTGCACGTATTCGACGCGGCGAGCGGGAAGAGCCTTCGAGAATGATCCGCAACGACCCCCACCCCCAGCCCCTCCCCTCACGGGGGAGGGGAGCGGAAAGCCCCGGGTACCGGCGTGGCGGTTCCATCGTCTCCCTCCCCCTTGAGGGGAGGGACGGTGCGAAGCGCCAAGGGTGGGGGTCGGGGTCCTTCTCACCGGCGCTGGAGATCGTCCAATGGCCAAGATAGAGCGCGTCGAACTCCTCATGGTCGACCTCAAGCCCAAGGTGAAGCGGGTCGACGCCATCCAGTCCTTCGTCTCCCAGGAGACGCCGATCGTCCGCATCACCGATGTCGACGGCATGACCGGCACGGGCTACAGCTACACCATCGGCACCGGCGGGCATTCGGTGATGGCGCTGCTGGCACGCACGCTGGCGCCGGCGCTCATCGGGCGCGAGGCCTTCGAGATCGAGCGCATCTGGCGAGACCTGCTGTTCCTGACCCACGCCACCTCGGTGGGCGCCATCACCTCGATCGCGCTCGCCGCCATCGACACGGCGCTGTGGGACCTGAAGTGCCGCCGGCTCGGGCAGCCGCTGCACCTCATGGCGGGCGGGGCGCAGCCGGCCATCCCGCTCTACACCACGGAAGGCGGCTGGCTGCATCTCGAGTCCGAGGCGCTGGTCGAGGATGCGCTGCGGGCCAAGGCCGATGGCTTCGGCGGCTGCAAGCTCAAGGTCGGCCGGCCGATCCATGAGGACGTCGCCCGCATCTTCGCGGTGCGCGATGCGGTCGGGGCCGGCTTCGAGATCTTCACCGACGCCAACCAGGCCTTCCACGTCGACGAGGCCATCCGCCGCGCCCGCGCCTACGAACCGCTCGACATCGGCTGGTTCGAGGAGCCGCTGACGGCCGACGACATCGAGGGCCACCGGCGGCTCTCCGATCACACCTCGATCCCCATCGCCGTGGGCGAGAGCCTCTACTCGCACCTGCATTTCCGCGAATATCTCGAGCGCCACGCCTGCTCGGTGGTGCAGGTCGACGCCGGCCGCGTCGGCGGCATCACGCCGTGGCTCAAGGTCGCGCACATGGCCGAGGCCTTCAACATCGCCGTCTCGCCGCACTTCCTCATGGAACTGCACGTCTCGCTGTGCGCCGCCGTGCCCAACGCCCGCTGGGTCGAGTACATCCCGCAGCTTGACGCGATCACCGGGAAAGGGATGAAAATCGAGAACGGCAGGGCCGTCCCCAGCGACGAGCCCGGCCTCGGCATCGCTTGGGATTTCGACGCCATCGAACGCATGACGGTCGACGGCTCGCGGTCGCTAATTTCGGCTTGATGATACTGAAAAGTGATACTATATGTCCCTCACAGGAAAGCACCGGTCGACCCTCGAGGCGATCTTTGCCGATCCGGTGCGGGCGGGGATCGCCTGGCGCGACATCGAAGCGCTGCTCGTGGCCTGCGGAGCGGAAGTCGGCGAGGGCAACGGATCGCGAATACGCGTTGCAACGGCGTGAGGGCGGTGTTCCACCGGCCGCACCCGCACAAGGAAACGGACAAGGGCGCGGTCAAGTCGGTCCGGCGCTTTCTGATCGAAGCGGAGATCAGGCCATGACCATCATGCACTACAAGGGCTACGAGGCCTCGGTGGAATTCGACGAGGAAGCCGAAATCTTCCACGGCGAGGTGCTCAATCTGCGCGACGTCATCACCTTCCAGGGGGCATCGGCCGGTGAGTTGAAGCAGGCGTTCGCGGACTCGGTCGAGGACTATTTGCAGTTCTGCCGCGAGCGGGGGGAAGAGCCGGAGAGGCCCTATTCCGGGCAATTCGTCGTGCGGACGCCGCCCGTGCTGCACAAGGCGCTTTCGCTCGCCGCGAGACGCGAAGGGGTCAGCCTGAACAAGTGGGTTACCACAGCCCTTGAACGGGCCGTGAAATAGAGCAAGCGGAGAGCGCGAACATGGCCGATATCAGCGGCAAGACAGTCTTCATCACCGCCGCGGCGCAGGGCATCGGGCTCGCCTCGGTGCACGCCTTCGTCGCCGCCGGCGCCACGGTGATCGCCACCGACGTCAACGAGGCGAAACTCAGGGAACTCGATGGCGTCGCCGGCGTCACCACGCGGGTGCTCGACGTGCTCGACGCCGCGGCCGTCAACGCGGCCATCGCCGCGGCGGGCCGCATCGACGTGCTGTTCAACTGCGCCGGCGTCGTGCACAACGGCACCATCCTCGAGATGAGCGACGCGGACCTCGATTTCGCCCTCGATCTCAATGCCAGGGCGCAGGTGCGCACCATCCGCGCGGTGCTGCCGCAGATGCTCGAGCGCGGCGACGGCGCCATCATCAACATGGCGACGGTGGCCTCTTCGGTCAAAGGCGTGCCCAACCGGGCGGCCTATTCCATCTCCAAGGCGGCGGTGATCGGGCTGACCAAATCGGTCGCGGCGGACTATGTGAGCCGCGGCATCCGCGTCAATGCCATCTGCCCCGGCACGGTGGACAGCCCGTCGCTGCACGAGCGCTGGCGGGCGACCGGCGATTTCGAGGCGGCGCGCACGGCCTTCATCGCCCGCCAGCCGATCGGCCGCATCGGCCGGCCCGAGGAGATCGCCGACCTCGCCGTCTATCTCGCCGGCGCCACCTACACCACCGGCCAGGTCCACGTCATCGACGGCGGCTGGACGGGCTGAGCATGACATCGCTCCCCCTCATCCGGCTCGGCCGCCGGCCGCGCCACCTTCTCCCACAAGGGGAGAAGGCCCCCGACTGAAGACCCGCGGTTCGATCGCCCTCTCCCCTTGTGGGAGGGGGTGCCCGAAGGGCGGGTGAGGGGGCATGCCAAAGGGCACCGCACCATGAAGATCACATCACTCAAGACCCACGATCTGCGCTTTCCGACCTCGGCCACGCTGGACGGCTCGGACGCCATGAACCCCGACCCGGACTATTCGGCTGCGTACGTCGTGCTCGAAACCGACGGCGGGCTTGAAGGGCACGGGCTCAGCTTCACCATCGGCCGCGGCAACGAGGTGGTGGTGGCGGCGATCCGGGCGCTCGCCGGGCGCGTCGCCGGGCTCGACCTCGACTGGATTCGCGCGGACCCCGGCCGCTTCTGGCGCCACGTCACCTCCGACAGCCAGCTGCGCTGGATCGGGCCCGACAAGGGCGCCATGCACCTCGCCACCGGCGCCGTGGTCAACGCCGTGTGGGACCTCCTCGCCAAGGAGGCGGGCAAGCCGGTGTGGCAGCTGGTGGGCGAGATGAGCCCCGAGCAGCTCGTCTCGATCATCGACTTCCGCTACCTGACCGACTGCGTGACGCCGGAGGAGGCGCTCGCCATCTTCCGTCGCGCCGAGGCCGGCAAGGCCGAACGGATGGCGCGGCTCGAGGCCGAGGGCTACCCGTGCTACACCACCTCGGCGGGCTGGCTCGGCTATTCCAACGAGAAGCTGACCCGCCTCGCCCAGGAGGCGGTCGAGGCCGGCTTTTCCCATATCAAGATGAAGGTGGGGCGCGACCTGGACGACGACCGCCGCCGGCTGGAGATCGTGCGCCGGATCATCGGACCCGAGCGTTACCTGATGATCGACGCCAACCAGGTGTGGGAGGTCGGCGAGGCGATCGACTGGGTGCGCGCGCTGGCCCCCTTCGACCCCTACTTCATCGAGGAGCCGACCAGCCCCGACGACGTCGAAGGGCACCGCAGGATCCGCGAGGCGGTGGCGCCGGTCAAGGTCGCGACCGGCGAGATGTGCCAGAACCGCATCCTGTTCAAGCAGTTCATCATGCGCGGCGCCATCGACATCGTGCAGATCGATGCCTGCCGCATCGGCGGGCTCAACGAGGTGCTGGCGGTGCTGCTGATGGCGGCCAAGTACGATTTGCCGGTATGGCCGCATGCCGGCGGCGTCGGCCTGTGCGAATATGTGCAGCACCTCGCCATGATCGACTATCTGTGCGTTTCGGGGACGAAGCAGGGCCGGGTGATCGAGTATGTCGACCATCTGCACGAGCACTTCCTCGACCCCTGCGTCATCCGCGACGCCGCCTACATGCCGCCGACGGCCCCGAGCTTTTCCATCGAGATGAAGCCGCAATCCATTTCCGCGTACGAATTCCGCGGCTGACGGCAGCCCCCTCCCCAACCCTCCCCGCAAGGGAGAGGGTGTTCGCCCGGCGGTTCGGGCACGATATTGCCTCGGGCGGGAACGTAGTCCGTCACACCCGCCGGCCCGGCAGCCGGGCACGCTTCACCCTCCCCCGCGTCAGCGTGGGGAGGGTCGGGGAGGGGGTGTTTCAGTCACCGCCCCGCGCCAGCCAGCGCGGACTTTGCGGGCAGCCCTTCAGGGCGGCCTCGACGACGAGGAAAACGCCGTTGGGATTGTCGATGACGTCGGTATTGGCGAAGCGGAGTACCGTGTAGCCCTGCGCCCGCAGGAAGGCGTCGCGCCGCATGTCATGGCGCTCGGCTGCGTCCGTGGCGTGCGTGTCGCCGTCGAGTTCGATCACGAGCTTCGCGTGATGGCAGGCGATGTCCGCGTAGTACGGGCCGATCTGGGCCTGCTTGCGGAAATGATACCCGCCGGTGCGCCAGCTGTGCAGGATGCGCCACATCCGGCGTTCGGCAACGGAGGAATTGGCCCGCAATTGCCTTGCCCGTTCGGTGCTCATGGACGCCCCTCCCGGCCCTCCGGTGTTGCATCGGCAATGTTGGGCATCCGGTAGCGGCCACGCAATTCGCAGGACTACGTATGGAAAAGAGCGGCTCCCCCTCCCCAACCCTCCCCGCAAGGGGGAGGGTGTTCGCTCCGTGGCCGGGGGACGATGCGTGCGTGACGGGCAGGGCGCAGCACAGGTTGCAGCCGCCTCCGAGCCGCCGTCCCGCCCCGGTCACCCTCCCCCGCGAAGCGTGGGGAGGGTCGGGGAGGGGGTCTCGTTCCTGGGCACGACCGCGCCGCCCCCTCATCCGGCGCCACCTTCTCCCGCGAGGCGAGAAGGCGCCGACTCTTTTCCCTTGCGCGGGAGGGTGCCCGAGGGTCGGAGCGGACGCCCCGAAAATGGGGCTTGTCGAGCCGGGCGCACGCTCCCACCTTGGGTGCATCGTCAACAGGCAAGAGAGGAGGTGGTCCGATGTCTGATTCGAAATCGTCGATTTCCGCAGGTCTTGGAGCCTCGCGCCGCGTGACGGAGCAGCCTCTGTCATGAAGCCGGGGGTCCGGGCAGCAGCCGGACCCGCGGACGTCGCGAAATCGGGAGGGCCGCCCCAGCCGGGGCGGCCCTTTGCTGTTCCGGCCAGTTGTCGCCCGCCCGTGCGGCAGCGACGATTGCCGGAATCCGCTTGGGCAGCAAGCATTTGGCGGCAGGGTGAGAGTCGTGCGGGCCCGGCCCTCGCTCCGATCGGTACGATGCGGCGGTCAATATTGTAGAGGAATAATGGCGACTATGGTCCCTATGTGGTGGATTCGCAACAATTCGACCAAACAGTGACGTCATTGTGGGCGAGTGTGAGCAATTTGCTTGTCTTGCAAGTCTCAGGCGGTATCTTTCAAGCATCCAAGGAGGCAAAAAGCCATGACACGTCTATCACTGTTTCTCGTTGCGGGCGTCTCCGCCCTGGCCCTGACTTCCGCGGTGCAGGCCGCGGATCTCATCATCGAAGAACCCGTCGTCGGCGTCGTCGATGTCGGCGGCAACTGGGATGGCCCGTATATCGGCGTGTTCGCCGGCTATGGCTGGGGCGAGGCCGATCACACTTCGCTCGATCCGGGTAATGACATCGACCTCACGGGCTGGAAGCTCGGCGCCGCGCTCGGTGCCAATTTCACCGTCAGCGACGGCGTCGTGGTCGGTATTGTCGGCGATATCGCTTGGTCGGATATCAGCGGCACCGAGGACTTCGGCGTCTTCGGCGACATCACTCACACCATCGACTGGCAGGGCTCTCTACGCGCCCGGTTGGGCTTCGATGGCGGCGCCTTCATGCCGTACCTGACGGGCGGCGCGGCGTTCGCACATGCGACCCGTGAGGTGGTTGGCTCCGCTTGGGGCGACGGCGAAGGCTCGGCAACCCACTTCGGTTGGACGGCCGGCGCGGGTGTCGAAATTGCGGCGACCGAGGATCTCTCTGTGGACGTGGCTTACCGCTACTCCGACTTCGGCGAGCAGGAATACGACTATGACAATCCTGCCTTCACCGATCCGACGATTGCTTTGACTGAGCATTTGTTCACCGTCGGACTGAACTGGCGCTTCTGATCCCGGAGAACCGGCCGGCAACCTCCGCCGGCCGGGCCCGAATGCACATGCGTGCCTGCCCCGTCCGGGTCTGCCGGGTGGGGCGGGCGCCCACCGGACCTCCGCCAGGAGGTGGTGTGGCACGACCGCAACATTGGCCCGCAAACCCGTCCCGGACGGAGGCGGGCCACTTTTTGTCCACAAATGGGCAGCCTATGTCTCACTCCTTCTGAAGGAGAAGACATATGACTCGTTTTGCCATTTCCCTGGTCGCGGGCGTTTCCGCCCTCGCCATCGCCTCGGCCGCCCAGGCCGCCGATCTCATCATCGAGCAGCCCGCCGTCGGCGTCGTCGAGACGACCAGCGGCGGCTGGGAAGGCGCCTTTGTCGGCGTGTTCGCCGGCTACGGCTGGGGCACGGCCACCCAGGCCATTACCGACGACGTCTTCGACGGCGATGAACTGGATCTTTCCGGTTGGCTGGTCGGCGCCGATTTCGGCTACAACTTCTACCTCAGCGATGGCATCGTCGCTGGCGTCGTTGCGGACATCGCCTGGAGCGACATCGGCGGCGAAGACACCGGCTATGACACCACTGTGGGCATCGACTGGGCAGGATCCGTGCGCGGTCGGCTCGGCTTCGATGGCGGCGCCTTCATGCCGTACATCACCGGCGGTCTTGCGATGGCCGGCGCGACGGCGGACTACTCGGGCGATTCTGACAGCAACGTGCATGTCGGCTGGACCGCCGGTGCCGGCGTCGAGATCGCGGCCACCGAGGACCTGTCGATCGACCTGCAGTACCGCTATTCGGACTACGGGACCCAGACCTACGAGATCGTCCCCGACGCCGATCTCAGCCTGACCAACCATCAGGTCACCGCCGGCCTGCACTGGAACTTCTGATTCCGGTCGCGGACGGGTCATCCCCGCCCGCACCGACGGCACGACTCACCCCGTCCGGCGCCAGCCGGGCGGGGTTTTTCGTTGCCCCGCCGCGCCCGTTCGAAATGTGGCGACGCCGCAAATCGGCCACGCTTGCCCTTTGCGCTGCGACGGGCTATGCAGGCCCCAAAGGGTTTGGGGGTTAACACAATGAATCGCTTCGTAATTCTCCTCGCCGCGGGGGTTTCCGCGCTGACGCTCGCCGCTGCCGCCCAGGCGGCCGACCTCATCATCGACGCGCCGGTCGCCGGTGTCGTCGATGCCTCCGGTGCCTGGGAAGGCGCCTTCATCGGCGTGTTCGGCGGCGCGGCGTCGGGCGAACTCACCGGCGATTTCGCGGGCACTTCGGTCTCCGGCGCGCTGCTGGGTGTCGACGCGGGCGTCAATTTCGAACTCGCCGACGGCGTCGTGGCGGGTCTCGTCGCCGATATCGCCTGGAGCAGCCAGGTCGACGAGTTCGACGTGATCTTCCTACAGTGGAGCGGCTCCCTGCGCGGCCGCATCGGCATAGATGGCGGCGCCTTCATGCCCTACCTGACGGCCGGCCTTGCCGTTGGGCAGGGCTATGTCGAGCCGCCGGACCTCGGCAACCTGCATGTCGGCTGGACCGCCGGCGCCGGCCTCGAGTTCGCGGCCACCGACGACGTCTCGATCGACCTGCAGTACCGCTACACGAACCTGGGCGCGAAGGATTACGGCGGGGGCGCGGAGTTCGGCTTCGCCACCCACCAGGTCACCGCCGGCCTGCACTGGAACTTCTGATCCGGCACGCGGGAGCGCGGCTCCCGCCGGCCCGAAACGCAGCCCCGTCCGGCACCAGCCGGGCGGGGTTTTCCGTGCGCCGATTCACGCTTCGCTAACCGTGTCGCAGCAGAGTCCGGTAACGAAACCGGGCGCCGCCCCCGCGCCGCCGGTTCGTAAAGACTTTGTTTCGAATTTAGATCGATTCATCGCCTCCAGGGCACAGCGCCAACCCTCACAAGGAGGCTTTCCATGACTCGCATCTCCCTCGCACTTCTCTGTGGCGCGGCCGCTCTCGGCTTCGTCCCGGCGGCCCAGGCGGCAGACCTTTACAGCAACAATTCCTCGTCCATGCCGGGCTTCGTCAACATGGGCGGCAGCGGCGGCTGGGACGGCGCCTATGTCGGCGGCTTCGCCGGCTATGGCTGGGGCACCGTGACCGACGCAGACGGCGGCGTCATCAACCTTCCGGGGGACGAACTCGACCTGTCCGGCTGGCTGATCGGCGCCAATCTGGGCGCCAACTTCACCGTCTCCGACGGCTTCGTCGTCGGTGCCGTCGGCGACGTCGCCTGGAGCGGCATCAACGGCTACGACGCTAACAGCGACCTCGACTACGACATCAACTGGACGGCGTCGCTGCGCGGCCGCGCCGGCTTCGACGGCGGCGCCTTCATGCCGTACCTGACCGGCGGCCTCGCCGTCGCCGGGGCGACCGGCGAGATCGGCGGCGACGAGAGCTCGCAGGTGCATTTCGGCTGGACGGCCGGTGCCGGCGTCGAAGTAGCGGCGACGGACAATCTGTCGGTCGACCTGCAGTACCGCTATTCGGATTACGGCCAGGCGACCTACGACCTCGCCGTGCCGACCGACCTCAGCCTGACCACCCATGCGTTGACCGCCGGCGTGAACTTCAAGTTCTAGGGGCGGCCGCTCCCTGCAACCCCGCCCGGCGCGCGCCGCGGCGGGGTTTTGCGTCTTGAGGCGGCTTTGCTTTTCGGGCCCGAGCCATTATATCGGCCCCAACCCCCGCTTCACCGAGCATGCGCATGAACGCCCTGACCGCCGCGGCGCCGACCGATCGCCCGTTGCCGTACCAGACCCGCCGCACCTTCGCCATCATCTCGCACCCCGACGCCGGCAAGACGACGCTGACCGAAAAGCTGCTCGCCGCCTCCGGCGCCATCCAGCAGGCGGGCGCGGTGCGCGGCCGGCGCGACCAGCGTTCGACGCGCTCGGACTGGATGGAGATCGAGCAGCAGCGCGGCATCTCCATCACCTCATCGGTGATGACGTTCGAGCATGACGGGCTGACCTTCAACCTGCTCGATACCCCCGGCCACTCCGACTTTTCCGAGGACACCTACCGCACCCTGACCGCCGTCGACGCGGCGGTGATGGTGATCGACGTGGCCAAGGGCATCGAGGCGCAGACGCTCAAGCTGTTCGAGGTGTGCCGGCTCAGGGACATCCCGATCGTCACCTTCGCCAACAAGATCGACCGCGAGGGCAAGGATCCGCTGGCCATCCTCGACGAGGTCGCCGATACGCTGGCGCTCGACGTCACCCCGGTGGTGTGGCCGCTGGGGCAGGGCGTCGATTTCAGGGGCACGGTCGACCTCGTCGGCAAGCGGGTGCTCGATGCCCGGGGCGAAACGCTGCGCGACTTCACCGACGCCGACGAGTTGCTGCGCGACGCGGCGCTCGTCGCCGACCCGGTGATCAGGGCCTCGCTCGAGACGCTCGAGCTGGCGCGGGCCGGGCTGCCCGCCTTCGACCTCGAGACCTACCGCGCCGGGCACCTGACGCCGGTGATCTTCGGCTCGGCGCTGAAGGCGGTGAGCGTGCCCGAGTTGCTGCGCTGCCTCGGGCGCTGGGCTCCGGAGCCGCGGCCGCAGCCGGCCGAGCCCCGTCCCATCGACCCGGCCGAGCCCAAGGTCAGCGGCTTCGTGTTCAAGGTGCAGGCCAACATGGACGCCCACCACCGCGACCGCATCGCCTTCGTGCGGTTGAGCTCGGGCCGCTTCCAGCGCGGCATGAAGCTCAGGAACGTGCGCACCGGCAAGGACATCGCCATCTCCAACCCGATGTTCTTCTTCGGGCACGACCGCGAACTGGCCGAGGAGGCGGTGGCCG
Source organism: Devosia sp. (assembly GCF_036406155.1). Lineage (GTDB taxonomy): Bacteria > Pseudomonadota > Alphaproteobacteria > Rhizobiales > Devosiaceae > Devosia_A. The sequence continues at coordinate 42,477 of NZ_DASWVV010000127.1, forward strand.
GCGACATCGTCGGCATCCCCAACCACGGCACGCTGAGCGTCGGCGACACGCTGACCGAGGGGGCGCAGATCAAGGTCACCGGCATTCCCAATTTCGCCCCGGAGATCGTGCGCCGCGTGCGCCTCGCCGACCCGATCAAGGCCAAGCAGCTGGCCAAGGCCCTGCACGACCTCGCCGAAGAGGGCGTGGTGCAGGTGTTCCGGCGCATGATCGGCGCCGACTACATCGTCGGCGTGGTGGGGCAGTTGCAGCTCGAGGTGCTGCAGGCGCGCATCCTCAAGGAATACAACGTGCCGATCACCTTCGAGAGCCTCAATTTCGAGATGGCGCGCTGGATCGGCTGCGACGACCGGAAGGAACTCGACCGCTTCATTTCGGCCCAGAAGATGGAGCTGGCCGAGGACAAGGACGGCGACCCGGTATACCTGGCGCAAAGCGCCTGGTGGCTCGCCCGCACGCAGAAGGACTGGCCGCAGATCCAGTTCTTCGCCACCAAGGAACGGCACTAGCCGCCCCGGCCCAACCCCGCCGTCGTTCCTCGCTTCCCGCCCGGGCGGGAAGCGAGGGCGCGTCGCCTCCCGGCCATCGCAGATTCTGCACCTTTCGGACACGATTGCTGTTGCAGTCGGTCAGCATAGCTGACATATGCGAATGGCAAGCCGCTGTCCTCGCACTGCAGCCCAGCGGGTTGGCACCCTTCGAAAGTGGAGCACGCGATGACCGAAGAAACCCTGCTGGACCGCGCCCTGGTGCGCCTCGACCAGGCCGCCTCCCATCTTCAAATCGACCCCGACGTCATCGAAAAGCTCAAATACCCGCGCGAAACCATCAAGGTGCGCCTGCTCATCCGCATGGACGACGGCTCGCGCAAGTCGTTCCTCGCCTGGCGCTGCCGCTACGACGACACCCGCGGCCCGACCAAGGGCGGCATCCGCTTCCATCCCGACGCCGCCGTCGAGGAGGTGGAGACGCTGGCCTTCTGGATGACGTTCAAGTGTGCCGTGATGAACCTGCCCTATGGCGGCGGCAAGGGCGCGGTGCGGGTCGACCCGCGGCAGCTCTCCAAGGCCGAGCTGGAGCGGGTGTCGCGCTCCTACATGCAGGCCTTCGCCCATGTCATCGGCCCCGACCGCGACATCCCGGCGCCCGACGTCTACACCAACGCCATGATCATGGGCTGGATGGCCGACGAATATTACCAGCTGGCGGGCCAGGTCCGGCCGGCGGTGATCACCGGCAAGCCGATCTCGCTCGGCGGCTCGCTCGGCCGCGACGACGCCACCGCGCGCGGTGGTTTCTACCTGCTGCGCCACCTCGCCGGTGAACTCGGGCTGGGGTCGGAGATGCGTGTCGCCGTGCAGGGCTTCGGCAATGCCGGCCAGTTCATCGCCAAGCTGCTGGCCGCCGAGGGGCACAAGATCGTCGCCGTGTCGGATTCCTCGGGTGCGATCCACGCGCCGGGCGGACTCGACGTCGAGGCGCTCATCGCCCGCAAGCGCGCCGGCCAGCCGGTCACCGCCATGGCGAACGAGGCCGGGGTGCAGTCCATCGCCCCCGACGCGCTGCTCGGGGTGCATTGCGACGTGCTGGTGCCGGCGGCGCTCGAGGACATGATCACCAAGGACAACGCCGACGCGATCAAGGCCAAGGTGGTGCTGGAACTGGCCAACGGGCCGGTGACGGCCGATGCCGATGCCATCCTCGAGAAGAAGGGCATCGTCGTGTTGCCCGACATCCTCGCCAATGCCGGCGGCGTCACCGTGTCCTATTTCGAGTGGGTGCAGAACCGCCAGGGCTATTACTGGGACCTCGAGGAGGTGCACCAGCGGCTGCTCAAGACCATGGAGCGCGAGGGCAGGGCGGTGTGGAACATCTCGCGCGAACGCGGCACGAGCGTGCGCACGGCTGCCTATATCCATGCGCTGTCGCGGCTGGCGAACGCCATCGAGGAGCACGGCACGCAGTCTTACTTCATCAGCTGAGCGAGCGGCAGGGACCCTGCCTGCCCGCCCACGGAACGTCCGGCGCCCCCTAGCGCAAGCAGGGGGCGCTTCCTATTTTAGCCGCACCCCGCAATGACCAAGAGCCGGAAATGACACAGCATCCTGCCTTCGAACTCGTGCGCGAACAGCAGATCGGGGAAGTCAACGCGCTGGCCCGGTTGTACCGGCACCGCAGGACTGGCGCCGAGGTGCTGAGCCTTGCCAATGACGACGAGAACAAGGTGTTCGGCATCACCTTCCGCACGCCGCCGGCGGATTCCACCGGCGTCGCCCATATTCTCGAGCATTCGGTGCTGTGCGGCAGCCGCAACTACCCGGTCAGGAAGCCGTTCGTGGAACTGCTCAAGGGGTCGCTGCATACCTTCCTCAACGCCATGACCTTCCCGGACAAGACCGCCTATCCGGTGGCGAGCCAGAACCTGCAGGATTTCCACAATCTGGTCGGCGTCTATCTCGACGCGGTGTTCTTCCCGCTGCTGACCGAGGACACGTTCCGCCAGGAGGGCTGGCACTACGAACGCGAGGCGTCGCAGGGGCCGATGGCCTACAAGGGCGTGGTGTTCAACGAGATGAAGGGGGCGTACTCGTCGGCCGCCGCGGTGCTGGGCAAGCTCAGCCAGCAATCGCTGTATCCGGACACCGCCTACGGGGTGAACTCGGGCGGCGACCCCAAGGCCATCCCCGACCTCACCTATGCGGCGTTCAAGGGCTTTCACGCGAAATACTACCACCCCTCCAACGCCCGCATCGTCTTCTACGGCGACGACGACCCGGCCGAGCGCCTCGCCATCCTCGAGCGCTACCTGGGCCAGTTCGACCGCATCGAGGTGGAGTCCGCGGTCGGCCTGCAGCCGCGGCTCGACACCCCGCGCCGCATTGTCGAGACCTACGCCGCGAACGAAGCCGAGCCCGGGCGGCACACCTCCATGGTCACCGTCAACTGGATGCTCGACGAGGTCACCGATCCGCAGGCCATGCTGGCGCTCGGCGTGCTCGAGTTCATCCTCGTCGGCACGCCGGCGGCGCCGCTGCGCAAGGCGCTGATCGATTCCGGACTGGGCGAGGGGCTGACCGGGAGT
>NZ_DASWVV010000128.1:0-23677 GCF_036406155.1 Devosia sp.
TCCCGGGGCCGGGCGGGCGCGCAAGCGGGCGCCGCTGGCGCTCGATCTGTGCGGAATCGCCAAGGGGTTCGGCGTCGACGAGTTGGCCCGCTGCCTCGAGCAATTCGGCGTCGACAGTTATCTTGTCTCGATCGATGGCGAGGTCCGCGCCGGCGCGCCCAAGCCCGATGGATCGCCCTGGAACGTCGCCATCGAGGCGCCCGACCGCGCGGTGCGCGAGGCGACGGCGGTGCTGGGGCTGAGCGGCGGCGCGGTGGCGACCTCCGGGGACTACCGGCACTGGCGGCAGGTCGATGGCCGCATCGTCTCGCATACTGTCGATCCGCGGACCGACCAGCCGGTCGCCGGGCGCGTCGCGTCCGTCACCGTCCTCGCCCCGGACTGCATGCATGCCGATGCCTGGGCCACCGCGCTGATGGTTCTCGGCGAAAACGAGGGGCCGGCGCTCGCTGCGGCGCGCGGCGTGGACGCGTTGTTCATCCTGCGCTCCGATGGCGGCTTCGAAAGGCTCGGGACCGGCGTTTTCGGCTAGCGCGCCCTGCCAGCCGACAAGGTCCTTGCCGCCGGCCGCAAATTTCGGCATCGGAGGGAGTGACGGCAGGGGCGGGGGAGTCGATCGATGCAAACGAGCAGGCAGGAGCGCGCGGACGAGGCGTTGCCGCCATTTGCCGGGGCGGAAACGCCGCGTCGCGTCGCGGTGGTGGGAGCCGGCCTCGTGGGCCTGTCGGCGGCGATCTGGCTGCAGCGCGCCGGGCACACGGTGACCCTGTTCGACCGCGCCCTGCCCGAAAGCGAGGACGCCTATCGGCGGGCTGCCAGCTTCGGCAATGCCTGCACCTTCGCGACCGGGGCCTGCCTGCCCGTCGCCATGCCCGGAATCTGGCGTGCCGTGCCCGGCATGCTGGCGGATCCGGACGGCCCGCTGGCGCTGAGCTGGGCCGACCTGCCGGGACTGGTGCCGTGGCTCGTCGCCTTCCTGCGCTCAAGCACGCGGCGCGAGGTCGACCGCATCGTCGCCGAACTGGGCCGGCTTATCCGGGCCGCCGGCCCGGCACAGGAATCGCTGCTCGCCGAAGCAGAGGCCACGCATCTCGCCCGCCGTCACGGCTGCCTGTATCTGTACAAGAGCGAAGCCACGTTCACGGCCGCGCAACGCGACATCGAGCTACGGGCGCGTGAGGGCGTTGCCATGTCGATCCTGTCGCGCGACGAAATCCGCGACCGCGAGCCGCACCTGGCGCCGCTCTACCACAAGGGGCTGCTGTTCGAGGATGCCTGGCACTTCGATACGCCCTACCAGTACGTGCTGGCACTGGCCGGGCTGTTCCGGCGCCGCGGCGGGACGCTGCGCACGGCGGAAATCCTCGGACTGCGCCCGGAGCAGGCCGGCATCCGGCTGGCAGGCGATCCGGACGACGAGGTCTTCGAGCGGGTCGTCATTGCTGCGGGAGCCTGGTCGCGGCGGCTGGCGGCCAGCGTCGGGGACCGCGTGCTCCTCGATACCGAGCGCGGCTACCACGTGCTGTTCCCCGGCAGCGAAGGCCTGCTCGGTGCGCCGACCTGCTATCCCGAGCACGGCTTCTACATGACCCCGACCGGCGAGGGCCTGCGCGCGGCGGGGACGGTGGAACTGGGCGGCCTCGACCGGCCGGCGCGGGGGCGCCGCACCGACGTCATCGAGCGCGTGACGCGCCAGCTACTGCCCGAAATCGGCGCTCCAGGGCGGCGCTGGCTGGGCTTCCGCCCCTCGGCCCCGGATTCACTGCCCTTCATCGGGCCGAGCCCGACCGACCGGCGCGTCGTCCATGCCTACGGGCACGGCCATATCGGGCTCACCCTCGCCGCCATTACCGGCCGCCTCGTGGCCGAACTGGCGTCGGACCGGACGCCGGCCCTCGACCTGTCGGCGCTTGCCCCCGGCCGCTTCTGAGGCTCAGCTGGGCGTGAGGCCGCGCAGCCGCTCGGAGCGCCGGCGCAACAGCTCGAGCGTCGTCAGCAAGGCGATGGAGACGATCACGAGAATGGTCGCCACGGCGAGGATAGCCGGGCTGATCTGCTCGCGGATGCCGTTCCACATCTGGCGCGGGATGGTCTGCTGGTCGTGCGCGGCGATGAACAGCACCACGACGACCTCGTCGAACGAGGTCACGAAGGCGAACAGCGCCCCGGCGATGACACCCGGCAGGATCAGGGGCATGGTGACGCGGCGGAAGGCGACGGCCGGGGAGGCGCCGAGCGAGGCCGCCGCCCGCGTCAGCGAATAGTCGAAGCCGACGAGCGTCGCCGTCACCGTGATGATCACGAAGGGGATGCCGAGCGTGGCGTGCGCGAGGATCACCCCGGCATAGGAATTGGCGAGCCCCACCTGCGAATAGAAGAAGAACAGGCCCGTCGCCGTGATGATGATCGGCACGACCATGGGCGAGATCAGCACGGCCATGATCAGCCGCCGGAACGGCATTGCCGGGCTGGCGAGGCCGAGGGCCGCGACGGTTCCCAGCACGGTCGCCACTATCGTCGCCGAGATGCCGATGATCAGCGAATTCTTGGCGGCCCGGATCCAGGCGGAATTGTTCCACGCATCGGCCCACCAGGCGGCATTGCGCGGTCCGTCCGGCGCCTGCATGCCGTGCGTCAGCAGCGTGTCGTACCAGCGCAGCGAATAGCCGGCCGGGTCGAAGGTCAGCATCTTCTCGGTGAAGGTGAAATAAGGCTCGGCATTGAAGGACAGCGGGATGACGATGAGGATCGGCGCGATCAGGAAAAGCAGCACGAGCCCGCAGATCACGAGGTAGACGAGGTGCCAGAGCCGCTCCAGCGGACTTGCATAGGTGGGAAGCGCCATCCGGTCAGCCCAGCTTCATGTTGTCGATTCCCACCAGCCGGTCGTAGAGCCAGTAGAGCAGCAGCACCACCCCGAGCAGAATGGCGGCGAGGGCCGCGGCCAGCGACCAGTTGAGCGAATTCTGCATGTGGAAGGCGATGAGGTTGGAGATCAGCTGCCCGGAAGCGCCGCCGACCAGGGCCGGTGTGATGTAGTAGCCGACCGCCAGGATGAAGACGAGCAGCGAGCCGGCGCCGATGCCCGGCAGCGTCTGCGGCAGGTAGATGCGGCGGAACGCCGTCCACGAACTGGCGCCCAGCGAGCGCGCCGCCCGGACGTAGGCGGGATTGATGGTACGCATCACCGAATACAGCGGCAGCACCATGAACGGCAGCAGGATGTGGGTCATCGCCACGATGGTGCCGGTCTGGTTGTAGACGAGCGACAGCCGCTCGGAGTCGGAGATGATGCCGAGGGCCACCAGCGTGCTGTTGATCACGCCCTGGCCCTGCAGGATGGCGATCCAGGCGGTGGTGCGCACCAGCAGCGAGGTCCAGAACGGCAGCAGCACGAGGATCATGAGCAGGTTGGAGTAGCGCATCGGCAGCGTCGCGAGCAGGTGCGCGACCGGGAAGCCCAGCAGCAGGCAAAGGCCCGTGATGAGGGCCGAGAGCAGCAGGGTGCGCTGGAAGATGTCGACGTAGATCTTGCGGTCCGCCGGCACGCTGACGATGCTGCCGTCGGTGGCGCGCGTCAGGTCGACCGCCGCGAGGTAGAAGTCGGCAGTATAGGCGGTGGAGACGTTGCGCATCGCCGACCACAGTTCGGGACTCGCCCACGCGTCGTCGAGCGCCGGCAGGCTCTCGGCATAGGGCGGCTCGAGTCGGGCGGCGCGCCGGCCGGCGGAGGTGAACAGCGAGCGCGTGCCCGACAGCTCGTAGTTCACGCGCGTGCCGACCACCCCGATCGTCCGGGCCTCGGCCGCGGCGGTGATGTCGGCGACGAGGGCGGCATAAGCAGACTCATCGGGGACCGTGCCGGTGGGGTGGTCGCGGAACCACGCCGAAATCATGGGCATGTTGTCGGCGAATGCCGGGTTGTGGATCGAGCGGTGCAACATCTGCCCGATCGGCACCACGAACGAGAAGAAGACGAAGGCAAGCAGCGGCAGCACCAGCAGGAAGGCGCGACGCCGCGCCCCGCCCTGTGCCCGCGTGACCGCTGCCTTGAGCGGGCGCCCCCCGGTGGGTACGGCTGCTGCTGTCGCCGCGTTGTCCAATGTCATGGCCCCGTACAGAAGGGCGGCGCGGCGGCTAGGCCGCGCCGCCGGAGTGTCAGTTCGCCGCCAGCCAGGCGTTGAAGCGCTCGGAGATCTCGATGTCGTGGTCAGCCCAGAACTCCACGCTGGTCACGAGCGAGCCTTCCATGTGCTCAGGCGCAGTCGGCAGGTTCGGGGCCATCTGCGTCTTGCCGTCCTTGAACAGCCCGACAAGCGCCATCGAGGACTTGCGGGTCGGCCCATAGGAGATGAAGCTCGCCTGGTCGGCGAGGCGCTGGGTGTCGGTCGCGAACTTGATGAACTCCCAGGCTGCATCCTTGTGCGGCGCCCCCTTGGGGATCACGTACAGGTTGAAGTCGAGGATCTGGTGGTCCCACAGGATCTCGAAGGGCTGGTTCTCCTCGATCATGGCGTTGAAGATGCGCCCGTTATAGGCGGTGGTCATCGTCACCTCGCCGTCGGCGAGCAGCTGCGGCGGCTGTGCACCGGCCTCCCACCAAACGATCTCCGACTTGATGGAGTCGAGCTTGGCCAGGGCCCGGTCGATGCCCTCCGAGGTTCCCAGCACGTCGTAGAGGTCGGCCGGCTCGACGCCGTCGGCCATCAGGGCCAGTTCCATGGTGAGCTTGGCGCTCTTGCGCAGGCCGCGCTTGCCGGGGAAGGCCTCGAGGTCGAAGAAGTCCTCGATCTCGTCGACGCCTTTGGTCTTCTCGCCGTTGTAGGCGATGATGGTGGAATAGACGATGGTGCCGACGCCGCACTCGTAGATGCCGCCCTCGACGAAGTCCTCCTGCCAGGTCTTGCCGTCGGGCGACAGCGGCAGTTCGTCGAGCGGCAGCACCTCGAGGGCGCCTTCGTCGCACAGCCGCACCAGGTCGGACGGCTCGAGGTCGGCGACGTCGATGGTGACGTTCCCCGCCTCGACCTGGGCCTTGAGCGGCGTCGCGGGATTGTCGGCGTCGACGGAGTTGATCTTGATGCCGGTCATGGCCATGTAGGGCTTGTGGTATGCCTCCATCTGGCTGGCGCCATAGGCTCCGCCGAAGGACATCACGGTGATCTCCTTGTCCTGGGCGCTGGCCGGCAGGGCCAATGCGCACAGCGCCGTGGACATGATCAGTAGTTTCCTCATCTCTTCAGTCTCCCTGTTGAAGTCTTGTCGAAATCGCCGTCAGAGCGGATCGAGCGCGCGCGCGTCCTGCGCCGCCCATCCGATGCGGACCTTCTCGCCGGGCACCAGCCGGCGCCGCGTGCTGGCATTGCGCGACTTGACGACAAAGTCCCGTGAGCCGGCCACCTTGAGGCGGGTGCGCAGGACATCGCCCATGTAGATGAATTCGAGGACCTCGGCGTCCATGGCCTGAAGCTGCCCATCGGCCGCGACGGGGTCGACCTCGACGCGCTCCGGCCGGATCGACACCAGCGTCTTCTGGCCCTTGGTGGTGACGTTGACGGCGGTGGCTTCGATGAGCGTGCCGTCGGCGAGACGGACGCGTGCCCGCGTCCCGTCGATCTCCTCCACCGTGCCGTGCAGGCGGTTGTTCTCGCCGATGAAGTTGGCCACGAAGCTGTTGCCCGGCCGTTCGTACAGTTCGTCGGGGGCGGCCAGCTGCTGGATGCGTCCTTCGTTGAACACGGCCACCCGGTCCGACATGGTCAGCGCCTCGCCCTGGTCGTGCGTGACGTAGACCACCGTGATGCCGAGCTGCTCGTGCAGGTGCTTGATCTCGAACTGCATGTGCTCGCGCAACTGCTTGTCGAGGGCGCCGAGCGGCTCGTCCATCAGCACCAGGGCCGGGTCGAACACCAGCGCCCGCGCCAGCGCGATGCGCTGCTGCTGGCCGCCGGACAGCTGCGCCGGGCGGCGTGTCGCGAAGCCCCCCATCTGGACCATGTCCAGGGCCCGCTTGATCTTGGCCTCGCGCTCGGCCTTGCCGACGCCGCGGACTTCCAGCGGGAAGGACAGGTTTTCGCCGACGCTCATGTGCGGGAACAGCGCATAGTTCTGGAAGACCATGCCGATGCCGCGCTTGTGCGGCGGCACCTGGTTGATCGGCCGCGAATCGAGGCGGATCTCCCCGTCCGTCGTGGTCTCGAAACCGGCGAGCATCATCAGGCACGTGGTCTTGCCCGAGCCGGAAGGGCCGAGCATGGTCAGGAACTCACCCTTGGCGATCTCGAGATTCAGGTCGCGCACGACCAGTGTCTCGCCGTCGTAGCTTTTCTGCACATGCTCGAAAGCCACGAAGCTGCTGTTATTCCCCGTCAACGTCCCCCCTCGTCTCCCCGTTTCCCTGTATCCGGGAAACTACTCAGTCGCGATAATCGGCCTCCACCGGCGCACACACTGCAACGGCGATGGCAACAATGCAACGCGCAAGCGACGACGGCTGGGGGAAGCCCGCGTGGCGGCGGCGGCCACGAACGTGCCAGGGCGCGCCGCGGCGCGTGCGGCGACCCGCCGGGTCCTGGGTGATGGCGAGCGGTCGCGCGGCAGGCCGAACTGCGGCATTTCGCCCGCGCCATGCCGATTGAAAGACCGGACCCGCGTGTCTGCTTATCTTGGGAAATTGGCGCGCCCACGGGGAATCGAACCCCGGTTTTCGCCGTGAGAGGGCGACGTCCTGACCGCTAGACGATGGGCGCGGCGCTCTCTATATCGACGGCATTTGCCGCCGCGTCAACCGTCCCGTCCGAGAGGAGAACGGGGGGTTGGCGCGCCCTAGGGGAATCGAACCCCTCTCTGCACCGTGAAAGGGTGCCGTCCTAACCGATAGACGAAGGGCGCCTCGGTGCGTCCGTATAGGGGGCTTGCCCGCACGTGGCAAGGGGGTATGGCGCGCGCGGCGTCGGCTGCCGCAGGTCTGCGTGCCGGTCTTCGTCGGCGGGCAGCGTATCAGCAGGCTCGAGGGTGCCCTGTTCGTCACGGCCTACGTGGCCCACCTGACGCTGCTGATCCTCACTCGCAGCAGCTGAGCGAGATGGCGCCGGCCGCCCCGTCGGCTATGGTAGCCGCATGCGAGCGGCCGGCGAGGGGCGGGAATGCACAGGAACATACTGGTTGCCATCGACGGATCGGCCTGCGGCTTCGCCGCTTTGGAGGAGGCCTGCGCGCTGGCGAAGGGGCTCGATGCCCAGCTGTCCGTCGTGACCGTGTGCGAGCGTCCTCCCGGCTTCGCCGATTCCGAATTCGGCTGGCAGGTGCCCGAGGACGCCTATCTTGCGGTGCACGACGCCGAGACTGCGGCCGCACAGCGCCTACTCGCCAATGCTTCGCAGCGAATCGCGCCGCAGGGCGTGCGCTATTCCACGCACCTGCTCGATGCCGTCACGGCCTATGAGGGCATCCTGAGCGCGGCCGAGCAGTTCGACGCCGACCTCATCGTCATGGGTTCGCACGGCCGGCGCGGGTTGCAGCGCCTGCTCCTCGGCAGCCAGGCCGCAAAGGTCCTGGCCCTCAGCCGCCAGCCCCTGCTGGTCGTCAAGCTCGACGGGGCAGGGGGTGCGCTCCGCGCCTAGGCGCGGCAGAGGTCAGCAGCTGAAGGTGACCGGCCGGTTCCAGCCGTGCGGGCGGTCGCGGACGTCGATGTGGATGAACTGCTTGCCGGGGTAGCAGCCGAGCCCGCCCACCGCATGCTGGCGGGCCGCGAAGGCGATGAGCTTCTGCTTGGGCACGCCGGGAATGAAGAAATCGGCTGCCATGCACTTCATGTGGTAGGAGTCGTCGGTGCCGCCGACCCTGCCGTTGTAGAACGGGTCGCGATAGCCGGAATTCAGCACGATCTTCCTGCCGAAATAGCCCTCGAATTCGAGGATGGCGAGCCGCAGCTTGGGCGTGAGGCAGAAGGCGTTGACGTCCTTGTGCGCAACGTAGGTACCCCAGCTCTGCTGGTAGCCGCGATAGGCGCTGCCGCCGCCCGCGGCGAACAGGGCAAAGGGCAGGCAGCCGCCAAGCAGCGCCGTGGCGAGCAGCGCCAGAACCAGTCGCTTCATGTCGTTTCCCCGAGCCGTCGGGCCGTCGCGCGACAGGCAGGGGTGTCCCCCGCCGCACGCGCGAAACTAGCGCGACGATGGTGAAGCGGCGGCTAAGTCGAATGGTTAGGGATCGGTTACCAGACGCCCGTGTTGGGCATCGACGCCCAGGGTTCCTGCGCCGGCAGGGCAGGGCCCTCCTGCAGGAGCTCGATCGAGATGCCGTCGGGCGAGCGCACGAACGCCATGCGGCCGTCGCGCGGCGGCCGGTTGATGGTCACGCCCATCGCCATGAGGTGCCGGCAGGTGTCGTAGATGTTGCCGACGGCGTAGGCGAGATGGCCGAAGTTGCGCCCGCCCGAATAGGTCTCGGGGTCCCAGTTGTAGGTGAGCTCGACCTGGGCGTCCGGCTGCCCGGGAGGGGCGAGGAAGATCAGCGTGTAGCGACCCTTCTCGTTCTCGGAGCGGCGCACTTCCTCGAGCCCGAGCCCGTCGCAATAGAACCGGAGGCTGGCATCGATGTCGGCGATGCGGACCATGGTGTGCAGGTACTTCATCGTCTGGGCGCTTCCTCAATTCCGTTGACGTGGCAAACCTGGCCTAGATGCTTTGCCCGACGTGCCGATTTCGCAACCGCCGGACGAATGCCCAGACAAGCAGAAGCACGGTTGGCGTTGCAATCGAGAGCATCAACGTCTTTTGCCAGTGCAGCTCGTCAAGCCACCCTGCCGCAGCATAGCTAAGGATGCCAAGGAGGTAGTAGCTAATCGCGATCGTCGACAAACCCTCCACGGTACGCTGCAACAGGAACTGGTTGTGCGTATTCTGCGCGATGCTGTCCAGCAACGCAGCGTTCTGTTTTTGCATGTCGACGCCGATACGAACTTCGAGCAATCCGATAGCCCGTTCCAGCTTATCGGAAAGCACCGCGAGGCGCTTCTCGATAGCCGAACAGGTCGCTAGTGCAGGATCGACGCGGTTGCCAATGTAATGAGCCAGCGTCGACCCCCGTACCGTGGCACTTTCCCGCAACCCATCCAAACGTGCCTGCAACACCGCTCCATAAGCTTTTGCTGCGGCGAATCGATAACTCAGCCTCTCGGAGATCCGACCACAACGAATGGAGAGCGCGTGCAGTTCGTCCAGCGCCGCCTGTGTAGCTGACGGAGCTGTCGCGTCAGACATTCGCTCCAGCATGGCAGACAGCTTCACTTCAGTGTCACGGAGCTCCGGTTCGATTTCTCGCGCCGCGGGCAAGGCAAGCAAGGCCATCGTGCGATAGGTTTCCACCTCCAGAAGCCTGCGCACTATGATGGAGCGCCGCAACTGCGTGAGAGCTCCCACTGCGAGTTCGAATCGAACGAAACGTTCGGCGTCAGGAACGAAGTCGGTCGCCACCTGAGCAAGTGTACTTTCGATGTGGGACAGACAGAGACTGGGAAGGTTAAAGCCCGGGACCAGCCGTTCCGGCACCTGGGCTTCGGCAATGACGTCGATGCGGACTGCACCAATCAGCAGTCCGCTTTCGGCCACGTGCAGTCCAACATCCTCTGGATAGTTGTCTTTGTCGCCCAGATCGCTTCGCCAGGTGACAGTCACGAACTCGGTGTGAAACTCCCAAGTCACGTGCCTGTGCGTATTGGTAAAGGAATACTGCCGCGCCGTGTCATCTGGAACAGGCAGATTTGACTGTGAACAGAAGGCCTTGAACTGCCTGAAGATTGCCTGCATTGCGCCTGGCGCAGCAGGGACAATGAACACGAGACGGCGCAGCCTGCATGTGGCCGGGATCAGGTCTACCGGTCGCGCATGGATCTCGTCCATGATTGCAGCACGGTGTGGATGATCGATGGGCATAGGACGCGAGACCACACAAACGGTTTGTCCGATGCCGGTTCATTTGCGTGCAAATCGACCTTCAGACAATCAGACATGCGTATAGCCTCGACCATGACGGGGGCGGATAACTGCTGTATTGCGCCTGAAGAGATCGCATCGGCACTCGGATTCAGGCGGGAGCGCTGGAAGGGCTGGCAGAGACGGCTCGACCCGTCCCCGCTGCATGCGAATGGCCCAGCGCCGCTCTAGCAAGGCGCAGCGTCGCGGCAACCGCGCCGGGGGCTGTGGAAACCGGCCCGTCGACAAAACTTATTCTCAACCACTCCTTAACATCTGGTGCTGAATCGGCCAGACTGCCCCCGTTCCGTGGAGTACCCCGCGGTAGCGGGGACAGTGTGCGAAAAAGGCGTTGGGCATGGGGGCCAAGTATCCAGCCGAGGGGGGCGAGTCCGGAGTTCCGGCACGTGACGCGGGCCCCGGCACCCGGGACACGGTGGGTGATCCCCGCCCCGGGCATGAGCTCGATGTCCTCGAGATTGTCGGCTCCATAAAGTGGTTCGACGTCGCCAAGGGTTTCGGCTTCATCGTTCCCGACGATGGCCGCCCCGACGTCCTGCTGCACGTAACCTGCCTGCGCCGTGACGGCTACCAGACCGCCTATGAGGGGGCCCGTGTCGTGTGCGAGGCGCTCAACCGCCCCGGCGGGCTGCAGGCCTTCCGCATCCTGTCGATGGACGAGTCCACCGCCCGCCACCCGGCGCAGATGCCGGCGCCGCGCACGCACGTGACGGTCGAGCCGACGAGCAAGCTCGAGCGACTGGAAGTGAAGTGGTTCAATCGCATCCGCGGCTTTGGCTTCCTCTCGGCCGGCGAGGGCAGCCCCGACGTCTTCGTCCACATGGAGACGCTGCGCCGCTTCGGCATTACCGAACTCAGGCCCGGGCAATTCGTGCTGGTGCGCTACGGCCATGGGCCGAAAGGCCTCATGGTTGCCGAGATCCGGCCAGATGGCTGGGGCGACGCACCTTCCTCGCATTGAGGCCAATGCCGTGACCCATCGTCTCGCCGCCGGACGTATCCCTGCCGTAACGGCCGTGGTGCTGGCCGTGCTGGTGCCGCTGGCGGCGCTGGGTGACGAGAGCCGCATCGTGCTGCACACGGATAGCGGCGCGCACGCCTTCACCGTCGAGATCGCGGACACACCCGAACTGCGCCAGAGGGGTTTGATGTTCCGCGACTCCCTCGCCCCCGATGCCGGGATGCTCTTCGATTTCGGCGAGACGCGACCGGTGAGCTTCTGGATGCGCAACACGTTCATCCCGCTCGACATGGTGTTCATCGCCGCTGACGGCACGGTCGAGAACGTGCACGTCAATGCCCGGCCGCACGACACCACCTCGATTCCGTCGGGAGCGCCCGTGCGGTTCGTGCTGGAGATCGCCGGCGGCCGTTCGGTGGAGATCGGGCTCAAGCCGGGCGACAAGGCCGAGCATGCGCGGATGGCCGGCGAGGCCAAGGCGCCGTAGTGCCGGCGGCCGCTACAGCCGGCTCAGCACCATGCAGTCGAGGATCGCCCACAGGTGCAGCGTGGCGCCGGCCACGACGAAGCCGTGCCACAGCACGTTGTGGAAACGCAGCTTGTGCCACAGGTGGAAGACGATTCCCGCCGAGTAGGTGAGGCCGCCGGCGAGCAGCAGCCAGAGCGTCGTCGGCGGCACGGTCGCCGCCAGCGTCTGGAATACCAGCACGCCGCTCCAGCCGATCGCCAGGTACAGCAGCAGGGCGAGGCGGCCGAAACGTTGCGGAACAATGAGCTTGAGGGCGATGCCGACAAGCGAGGCTCCCCAGACCAGCACCATCATGAGGCTGCCGGATGGCGTGGCGGCAATGGCGGCGAGAAACGGCGTGTAGGTGCCGGCGATGAACAGGAAGATCGCCGCCTGGTCGAGGCGCGCCAGCACCTGCTTGGCCCGCGACACCGGCGCGAGGTTGAAGGCGAGGGACGTCCCCAGTGCTGCCAGCAGGGTGACGACGTAGAAGACCAGGGCGGGAAACTCGCGCGGGGCGGTTTCGAGTGCGGCGAAGGCGAGCAGGACCGCACCCATCGCCGCGGCGACCAGCAGCCCGATTCCGTGAACGATGCCATCGGCGACGACCTCGGCCGGGCTGAAGCGGCGGCTCGCCGTCCCCCAGAAGCGTCCCGATGCGCCGGCGGGATTCCCGGTCATGGCCACCATCCTCTTGCCCGCTGCTGCCGCGGGGTCGACCGTACGGTGCAGGCCCGCGGCGGGCAGCGGGGCGGGCCCAGCCTGTCGATAACTCGTTCGCCTTCTCCCGCGCGCCTTCCGATCAGGGCCGCCAACGGGTAACAATGCGGTTACGCAGATGCTGCGCAGTTCCTACCCAAGGTGGTGTCGATGGCCGTAGATGTCCAGTTCGCCGCGCTCGCCGACGCCACGCGCTGCCGCGTGATCGAACTGCTGCACGAGAGGCCGCGGCCGGTCCACGAACTGGCAGCGGCCTTTTCGATCAGCCGGCCGGCGATCTCGCGGCATCTGCGCGTTCTGAAGGAAGCGGGACTGGTGCAGGAGCAAAAGCGGGGCCGCGAGCACCTGTACTCGCTCAAGCGCGGGCGCCTGCGGAGCCCCTCGGAGTGGCTGCTCCGGCATCTGGGCAAGGCCGAGGCCGCCGGGGCGCCGCCACGGAGCCGCAAGAAGGCCGTTATCAAAGTCGAACCCTACCGGGCCGCGCCGGCAGCGGCGCCGCAAATGCAGCTCGATCTGTTCTGAACGGTCGGCCCCGCGGCATGGCCCCGTCAGGCAATGGAACCCGGCTCGTCCGCTCACGTTCAACCGCAGGTCCCACAAGAACAAGCGGAGAGCATTCGATGCCCGAACAGAAGAAACTGGACGACCTTTTCCTCGATACGCTCAAGGACATGTATTACGCCGAAAAGCACATCGCCAAGACACTCCCCAAGCTGGCGAAGGCCGCCCAGTCGGCGGAGCTGAAGGCAGGGTTCGAGCACCACCTCGAGGAGACCGAGAACCAGATCGAGCGGCTGGAGCAGGTCTTCGACCTGCTGGGCAAGCCGGCCCGTGGCAAGACGTGCGATGCGATCCTCGGCCTCATCGAGGAGGGCAAGTCGATCATGGACGAGTTCAAGGACACTCCTGCCCTCGACGCGGGGCTGGTGTCGACGGCGCAGGCGGTCGAGCATTACGAGATTGCCCGCTACGGCACGCTCAAGACCTGGGCGCAGCAGCTCGGCATGCCCGAGGCCGTGCGGCTGCTGGACGCCAATCTGCGCGAGGAGGTGGCGACCGACAAGAAGCTGACCCAACTCGCGGAGATGGATGCGAACCGGCAGGCCGCCTGAACTGTCGCCACCACGGCAACGGGGGTCCGCCGGGCCCCCGTTTCATTCTGGCGAGGGCAACAGCTCGTCGATCCTCCCGGTCAGGAAGTAGGCGGCGAGCCCCAGCCATTCGCGCAAGGCGATGCTGGTGACGGCGACGTTCTCGGCCGGCTGGTCCAGCTTGAGGCGGAATATCTCGTTTCCCGGGCTGAGATAATCCGCCGGCCACGGGACCACCGGAAAGCCCGCCTTGCGGAACAGACCGGCGGCCCGCGGCATGTGAAAGGCCGACGTTACCAGCAGCCAGGTCTCGCCGGGCTGCGGGGCGAGCAATTGTTTGGTGAACGCCGCGTTTTCCTCGGTATTGCGCGCCCGCGGTTCCAGCGTGATGCGATCCGCGGCAATGCCGAAATCGGCAAAGAAACGGGCGCCGGCCGCCGCCTCCGGATCGGTCCCGGCGAACAGCACGCCGGTCCCGCCGGAAATCACGACGCGCGCCTGCGGGTAGAGCAGGGCCAGCCGCAGCGCCTCGGTGAAGCGGTCACCGGAGCGGTTGAGTTCATGGCCGTGGCGGACGTCGTTGATGTCGGCGTCCATGCCGCCGCCGAGGACGATGATGCCGGTGATCGTCGCCGGCATCGTTGCCGGCCGCTGGAAGCGCGCCTCAAGGGGCTGGATTACGAGAGAGCCGAAACTGGTGAACGCGCACAGCGCCAGCAGAACGAACGCCGCCAGCAAGGCGCCGCGCGACGTCTTCTGCCACCGCGTTAAGCCCAGCAACAGGCCGAGGAGGCCGAGCAGCAGCACCAGCGAAAGCGGCTGCAACACCAGCCAGGCGATCTTGGCAAGAATGACGAACATGCGAACCTTCCAGGGGCGGTGCCGCGCTTGGGGAAAGCACTGGAGGCAAGCCCGGCAGGCTTGTCAACGACCGGAGCCACTCGACGGCAGATGATGCTTGAAACATCAAAACAGCAGGAATATACGTTAACTCAACTGCTTCAGGGATGAGTCGTGATATCTGGACCCCAAATGCGAGCTGCCCGGGCGCTGCTCGGTGTCGACCAGAAGCGGCTGGCCGCGCTGGCGGGCGTCTCGCTGCCCACCATTCAGCGCATGGAGGCCAGCGACGGCATCGTCCGCGGCACCGTCGATACGCTGACCAAGGTCGTCGAGGCCCTGAACTCCGCGGGGGTCGATCTTCTCGCCGAGGGCGCCCGCAGCGAAGGCGGCGGCCGCGGCGTGCGGTTGCGCGAGGCCAGCGAACTCAATCGCCAGGAGTAGGAATTGGAGACCACGGCGACCCGCGATACCAGAAGGCGCAAGCCGACCTTTGCCGAGCTGTATACCCCCAAGCTCGTCACGGTGCTGCGCGAAGGCTATGATTTCGGCGCGCTGCGCGCCGACCTCGTGGCGGGGCTGACCGTCGCCATCGTCGCCCTGCCGCTGTCGATGGCCATCGCGATCGCCTCGGGTGCGCCGCCCGAGCGCGGCCTGATCACCGCCATCGTCGGGGGCTTCCTGATTTCGTTGCTCGGCGGCAGCCGCTTCCAGATCGGCGGGCCGGCGGGTGCCTTCATCGTGCTGGTGGCGGCGACCGTCGAACGCCACGGCATCGACGGCATGCTGCTGGCAACGCTCATGGCCGGCGTGATGCTCACGGCCATGGGCTTCCTGAGGCTCGGCACCTACATCAAGTTCATCCCCTATCCCGTCACGGTCGGCTTCACGGCTGGCATCGCCGTGATCATTTTTGCGAGCCAGATCAAGGATCTGCTGGGGCTGACCCTGGATGGCAAGGAGCCGGGGGAATTCCTCGACAAGATCATCGTCCTCGGCGAGGCCCTGCCGACGACGAATTTCTTTGCGCTCGGCGCGGCGCTGCTGACCATTGCCATCATCATCGGGCTGCGCGCCTGGCGGCCGACCTGGCCGGGCATGCTGATCGCGGTCGCCGTTGCCTCCGCCGCGACGGCCCTGTTGCAGTTGCCGATCGAGACGATCGGCACGCGCTTCGGCGGCATTCCGAGCAGCCTGCCGTTGCCGCAACTGCCCGCATTTTCACTGGAGAAGGTGCAGGCGGTGCTGCCCGCCGCCATGTCCTTCGCGCTGCTCGGGGCGATCGAATCGCTGCTCTCCGCGGTCGTCGCCGATGGCATGACGGGGCGGCGCCACCGCTCCAACTGCGAGCTTGTCGCACAGGGCGCCGCCAATATCGGCTCGGCCCTGTTCGGCGGTGTCTGCGCCACCGGCACCATCGCCCGCACCGCGACCAATGTCCGCGCCGGGGCGCGCGGACCGATCGCGGGCATCCTGCACTCCGCATTCCTGCTGGTCTTCATCCTCGTCGCCGCCCCGCTGGCCAGCTTCATTCCGCTGGCGGCGCTTGCCGGCGTGCTGGCCGTGGTCGCCTGGAACATGGCCGAGCGCCGTGCCCTCGTGCGGTTGGCCCGCTCGTCCCGCGGCGATGCAGTGGTGCTGGCGGCGACGTTCCTGCTGACCGTGTTTCGCGACCTCACCCAGGGGATCATCGTCGGCTTCGCCATCGCCGCGTTGCTGTTCATCCATCGCATGTCGGTCGGCACCGGAGTCGAACTGCAGGGTGCCTCGGGCCTCGACGACAAGGCCGACGACGCCAACGGCGACCGCGTGCCGTACGATTCGGCGGTCGCGACCGACCCGGACGTGCTGGTCTATCGCATCACCGGCGCGTTCTTCTTCGGCGCGGCATCGACCGTCGACATGATCCTCGAGCGCATCGGCGGACGACCCAAGAGCGTCGTCGTCGACCTCTCCGGCGTGCCGCTCCTCGACTCGACTGCAGCCAACTCGATGGCGGGACTGGCAGCCGGGGCGCGCAAGAACGGCGTGCGCTTCTTCATCACCGGAGCCTCGGTGCCGGTGCGCCAGATGCTGCTCGCGCATGGGGTGAAGGAGCCCCTCGTGCACTACCGCGGCAAGCTTGCCGAAGCCATCGCCGAGGCCAGGGAGGTGCCGGCCCCGGCACCGGTCGCTGCGGCAAGCTGAGGTCGGCGGATCCCGGGTTGACCGGATTGGCCGCGTGACCAGATCGCCAGCCCTAGTTGCCCGAGCCGCTCCCGAGTGTGCCGGCCGCGCCCATCCACAGCCCGTGATCCTCCTTGTGCGGCGGCAGATAGTGGCGTCCCGGAGGAAGTGTCTCGAACACTGCTCCGGACTCGTCAGCGAGGTAATCGTAGCCCACCTTCTGGAAGCGACGGCCCGGGTCGAGGGCGTTGTACAGGTCGCGCCGTGCGACGCGCCGCTTGGGCTCGATCATCTTGAGATGGTAGAGATTCAGGTGCGAGTCGAGTTGGCGGTAGTGTGGCGGGACCCACGATCCGTGCAACGCGGCCGACGAGAACCCGGACTTGTCCGTGATCGGGAATTGGTCGTGGAAGATCGGAAACAGGCGCTTCTGCAGCTTGGTACCCCAGATGCCGTCGACGCGATAGGAGACGGGGCTATACATTTCCCTGAGATTGAAGGTCCAGCAGACCTTTCCCGGTATCAGCACCATCTGACGGATGCGGTTGGCGACGGCGTGTTCAAACCGCTCGTCGGGATCGACCGCCAGCACCCATTGCGCCCCGGCGGCGTGCGCTGCCGAAAGCAATGTCCGTCGTCGTCCAGGGTCGCCGGTGAAGGGCTCCGTCGCCGCCCGGTCGTCCCAGCTGATCCAGCCATCGACGATGGGGGTAATGTTGGCAATCAGGTCACGCACCAGATGCGCGTCGTAGCGAAACGAGAACACGGCGACGATGCGCGGCCGGACAAGCCGGCGAAGCAGCGAACGCCGTTCGCCCGGCACCTCAATGGTCAACATGCCGGAGCGCCACGCTTGTCATCGAGCCCGCACTGAGCATGGAACTGACCTCTGGCCTGGTCCGCGGACCACATTCCCTCGCCCCCATCCGTTCTCCCGGGATCCGTGCAAGGCGCGGGCGACACGTTCCGCAAGACGCATCCATCTCTGTCGTGGCGATGGCGGTACATGGCGACCCGCAGGTGGCGGATGCCGTGAAATCGCTGCTGGAACAGGATGTTCCAGTCGAGGTCATTGTTGTCAATAGCGGCCGGGACTTGCTCCCCGGCACGCTTGACGACCGACTTCTCGAGCGCCTCGTTCTCGTCGAAGCCGATGACCCTCGCATGCCCGGCGGCACCCGCAATCTCGGCATTGCCGAGGCACGAGCACCGATCGTTGCCTTCCTTGCCGCAGATTGCCTGGTCGCGCCGGATTGGGCGCGGCTGCGGGTCGAAGCCCATCTCGCCGGTGCCACGGCGGTCGCGAGCGCATTGCGCCCGTCACCGGCCGGCAATGGCAGGATCCCGCTGTCGAGCTGGGCGAGCTACGCGCTGCTCCATGTCCGTCGCGCGCCCGAGTACCCCGCACAATGGGCCAAGTGCTACGGGGTCTCCTACGACCGGGCAGTGTTCGAGCGACACGGCCTGTTTCGGGATGATCTGCGCATCGGGGAAGACACGGAGTTCAACGCGCGGATCGCGACGGATGGTCCAATTCTGTGGGCGCCGCACATCGTCACGCTGCACCGCTATCCGCAGACCGTAGGCGCCGCGATCCGCGACATGTTCCGGCGGGGGGCAGAACTCCATAGGTACAATCTTGCACACAGGCGATGGCCGCTTCTGGCCTCCATCGGCCAGGTGCTGGAGAGCTGGCGGGTTGCCCATCGCCTGGTGAGGCTGGCCGAAGGGCAGACACGCGCCGCACTCATGGGTGCGACGCCTCTGATAGCGTTGCTCGCGCTGGCCTATGCCGGCGGGGGCGTGGTCGCCGCGCTGCGTCTCGACGGACGGAAACCATGAAGAACGCGCCGCAAGAGGCGACGAGGGTGGTGGCGATGGCCCCCGGCGCCATGCGTGCAACGGTCGCCGCGGTCTGCCCGACCCCGTGCGCCCGATCGTGGTCGCGATGACATCGGTGGCCGTTGCCATACTCGATCGCGACGATTGGGCCGCCAACACCGACATCATCGTCGTGGCCGATGCCAAGCGCCGGCGTCTCACGTGGGTGCCGCGCGACCTCTGGTCACCCCTGTTGAACGACCGGATCAACGCCGCCTTCCGCCAGGGCGGCGGCGCCCGCCTGCTTGAGGCGCTGGGGCAGCTGGGCTTCCCCTGCGACAGCGTTCTGTGCCTGCGCCGCGCCGCGACGGAGGCCGCCCTTGCCGGAGCGGACGTCACGGTTCCGGTCGAACGCTCGCAGGCATTCTGGTACCCGCTCTGGCCCACCGAACCGATTGAGAATGGCCGCAAGCTCGTGGAGTTCCGTGCACCGGGCGAGCGGCTGCAGGGAGAGCGTATCCACCAGTGGATCGGCGCTCGCCACGCCGTCGCCGGTGACGGTTCCGACCTCATGCGGCTCGCGCGTCAGCGTACACTCCTGCTTGCCCTGCTTCGGCAGGGCGTCGATTTCGGCCAGTTGCTGCGAGACCCCGATCTCGTCCGCATGTTCGGGCCCGATTCTCGCGCCACGCTGGCGCAAGTGGACGAGACCTGGGCGATGCGGGTGTTCGCCGATGTCCTGCCCGAAACGATCGATGGCAAGCACGTCCTTGTCCGCGCCAACACGCTCCAGCGCCTGCTCCACAGGCTGCGGTTGTCCGTGCGGCACAGAGTCGGCACGATCCTGGGGAGGTAGCGCGTGAGGGGCTCGAAGCCCTGCCTCAGAGGTGCCTCCCGGCCGGTTAATGGTTGTGGGGGCGTTGCCGCCTCTTCGGGTTCAGCGCAGGCCTGCGGGTTCCCGGGGACTGGTGGCGCTTGTCCGCGGCGCCGCCCTGGTGCGGCCGACGCCAGCGTGCCGCGGCCATCGAGGGCTCAGTGCAGAACGAGGGGCGAAGAACCATCCGCGACCGTCGTGGGACAGAGCAAACTCTCTGTCGAAGCGTCCGGGCGCGGTTTCACGCTCGCGCAAAGCAGCAGCGACCTCGATTGCCTCGGCCTGGTCGACCGGACGAGGGCGATACCCCGTGGCGCGATTGTCGGAAACGATGGGGTAGAGCTTGAGGAGCGCGGCGCTGCCGGCCTGGCCGCCGGTCACGTCCAGGCGCGCGACCAGGCTGAAGGGCGGGGCCCCGTACTTCCGATAGCGGCCAGGCGAGTTGAAGATGAAGTTTCCGAGCGAGAACATCGTCGTCCCGCTGGCTGCCCCGCGCATTTCCTGCAGCCGGTGTGCGCCGTGCCCGATGACGAGGTCGGCGCCTAAGGCAAGGAAGTCCTCGCTGAGCCTCGCCATTTCCTCGCTGGCCCAGCCGTAGTTGATCGCGCCGCCCCAATGCGGATAGACAATGATCAGCGATCCAGGGTCGCCGGCCCGCAACCGCGCGATCGCGTCGGTGATGGGCGAGCCGGCCTTCCCCGACAGCGGGTTGACCCCCGGTCTGCCGGCTGAAGCGTAGAAGCGATACTTGCGGTCGTAGGTGGGGCGGAACTCAAACCCGGCCAGGATGTGCACATTGCCGAAGGGGGTGGCATAGCTCAGCGGCCGTGCGGCATCGGCGGCGTCGGCGCCGGCGCCGAAGGGTATGATGCCCGCGGCGGTGAGAGCGTCGACCGTGGACATCAGCAGGGATGGGCCGAAATCCTGCGCGTGATTGTTGGCAAGGGATACGGCGTTGACGCCCAGCCGTTTGAGAATTGCCAGCGTGCGGTCCGGCCGGTCCCAGCCCTGATAGGCCTTGTTGCCGCCGAATGGATCCTTCGGCGCATCGGCCAGCACGGTTTCCAGGTTGGCGACAAGAACCGATTTGTGGCCCACGAGGGGAGCGAGGCCCTCGACGAAACTCCACGGATCCTCATTCAACCGCTGAAGCTCCATCGAGCGATCCGGGTGCAGCAGGTAGGCGTCGCCGAGGCTGGTGTCGCCGACGAAGACGAAACTGGCCGTCCCCGCACTATCCTCGCTGTCCGGGATGGGTAGCGGGAGCAGCCGGGGCTCCTTGGTCCGGGGAGATCGTATCCGACGGGGAGATTCTCTTGGAAAGGCGGGCGCTCGGGGGCGGTGCTCGTCGGGCGCGGGCGGGGCCCCTCCTACTTTCCTCACCTCAGAGACGACCTTGTGCAGGTCAGTGGCATGGGACCCCTTGAACAGGACGACGTCGCCATCCGCCAGTTCCGGCTCGAGCGTCGCCCAAAGGCCGGAAATGTTCGGCAAGAAGCGGCCGCGCACCCGAGCGGGCAGGGCGTCCCACAATGCACGCATGAGCGGCCCCACGAGATACACCCGCTCGATATCGTGCTCGAGGATGGAGTTGGCGAGGGCGGCATGAAATGCTTCGCTGTCGGGACCGAGTTCCAGCATTTCCCCGAGCACGGCGATGTGGCGTCCCATGCTGCCGACGGGGCGTTCCGCCAGGGTCTCCAGGGACGCGCGCATGGATGTCGGGTTCGCGTTGTAGGCGCCGTCGATCACGGTCACGGTTCTAGGCCCTAGCCTCGCCGTGAACGTGGCCCCGCGGCCGGCAAGCTCCCGGCTGTGGGCAAGGGCGCCCGAAGCCCGGCGCCAGTCGAGGCCGAGCCCCGCAATCGCGGCGAGCGCGCCGACGCTGTTGAGGGCCATGTGCCGGCCGGTGGCGCCCAAGGCAAAGGACGCCTTGTGGCCGAATACCTCGACTTCCACCACCCCGTTCGTCGGGCTGTAGGACACTAGCCGGACATCCGCCCGAGGATGGACGCCGAATGATACTTCCCGCGCGCGTGCGCCGCGGACCCGGCTCCTGAGATAGGGGTAGACATCGGAGTCGCGCGGGATGACGGCGATGCCGTTGCCCATGAGGTCGAACAAATTGCTCTTCACCTGGGCGATGCCGAGAGGTGACCCAAAGCGCTCCATATGCGCTTCGCCGATATTGGTGATGATAGCCACATCCGGCCGCAGATTGTCGGGGGTGTCGCTGCGCGAGAGGAAACTTGCCGCCACTTCGAACACCGCGATCGCCTCGCGCCCGAGATTGGCGACTTCGCAATTGACCCCGTCGAAGGTGTTGAAGTTCACGGTGCGACGCTTCGGTACGCCGAAGACGCCGAGCATGTCGCCGAGCATGTCAACGGAACTGCTCTTTCCTGCGCTCCCGGTGACGGCGATGACCCTGCCAGGGAAGTTGGCCCGGCTTGAAACCGCCAGTTTGGCCACGGCTGTGCGTACAGAGGCAACCCGAAGGCGCGGCACATGGGCGAGTCCGCGTGGCGCCTCGTCCTGCATCAGCAGCGCATATTGATTCTCCTCGAACTCCTCGATGCGATTGATGTCGACGCCGTAAAGAAACGACTTGCACCGCGGAATGACAAGCGCCTGTTTCTCCAGTCGTTTGCGCGTGAAAGCCACGGCGTAAGTCGCCCAGCCCGCAGGCGGCCTCACTTCCCAGCGGCCATCGACGAGTGCTGCCAGTTCGTCGGCGGTCCATCTCCACACGCTAAACACCTCCTACGCGAACAACGAAGCTCGCCGGGAATTGTTTTGGGTTGGCGGGCAACAGTCAAGCAACCACATTGCGAACGTGCGTAGATGTTGTCATGTAAAGTTGCAATTTGACAGTAAACGAGTATCGATCAACTCATGGTTGTATGCGGGCGGGAGATGAAGGAGGGACGAATGCGCCCCTGGCGCAGGATGCGAGCCACGGGCTTCAGTCGGGCGGGAGGCGCAATCGAGCGCAATGGAAAGCCATGAAACATGGGGCGATGCTGAGGAGGGACATTGCCGGTGAGATCGTCGGGTCGTGCGTCGCGCACTTGTTTTCGCTGCTCGGCAGCAATGGGAAGTTCACCTATGCGCACCGGCAGTTTGCCCCCGAAGAGGCGCGTGAGGGATACAACCTGCTGCGCCACTGCGGCACGGTGTGGTTCATGTGCAAGGCGATCCGGTCGCTTGCGATCGAACTGACGCCGCAGCAAAGGCAGTCTCTGGCTGCCGCCCTCGGTTACATACGCAGCAAGACCAAGGAGCCACCGTGGGCCGCCGGATTACTGCCCACGCTGTGCATGACATCGAAGGATGTCGTGAAGCTCGGTGGCGTCGGGCTGGCAGCTCTCATGATCCGAGAAAGCGCGGCTCTGGGGCAGATCGACGAGGCGTCGCTTGCTGCGCTCTATCCCGAAGGGCCTGAACTGCATTGCATCCGCCTCGAGAACTACATTGTCGCCCAGCTCAACGGACATGACTTCTTCCACAAGCGCGTCTTCACGACCGGCGAGATCCTTCCCTTCGAGAGCGACTACTACACCGGCGAAGCGCTGTTCGCCCTGATGCGCTCGCCACGGCGGGTGCCACGAGTCCGGACGGTCATGGAACAGCTCCTGGACCGCGGCTACGGATTGCCCCAACAGAGCCACTGGATGGCTTACGCCGCCTGTGCCGCGCTCAGGGCCGACTATTGCGACGCTGCGACGGTCTTGACCTATATCGAGCGCCTGATCGACCGGATCATTTCTGATCCGAGCTATCGGCAGCGGCAGGAATCGACCCCGATCGCCTGCCGGACCGAGGCCCTGGTGGAGATCCTGCAGGCGCATCGTCAGGTGGCCTGGCTGGGCAGGCACCTCGCCCCAACGCTGGTCGACGCGGCGCGGGCCACGGTCGTCGAAAACCTCACGCTCCAGCTGCGCTACTACGGCGAGGGCCAGTTCAAGAAAGGGCGCGACTCCGACAAGGTGCAGATCGACTACATCCAGCACAATGGCGCCGCCTTTCTGGGCTGGTCGGCCCTGGCCGATCAATAGTCGGAGCGCCTTTGCCGCCCAAGCCGGCCCCCGTGCCGACATGCGCGCACACCCAGTTCACACCCATGACCGTGGGCTCTTGCGGCCTGGCAGCATGATTGGCCGGAGCGTTGTTGCCAAATTGTCTTGGCGATACTTATTTTAGTTGTTGCCATTCTGCCACTCAGCGCCCCTATTGCGCACTATGGACATGTAAAAGTGAACTATTGAATTAGTACATTCAACATAAAGTACTGCGGAATACTCTTATGAATCAACAGACTATGATAATATGCGAGTCGTTAAAGAATGAACGTGAGTTGATTTAGCCGGTCGGAGACCGAGACTAAAGAATAAGATACTCTCTCAAGTCATGTGGTTTGACTCGATTCAAACTGTCGGGAGAGTATCCAAATGAGGCGGCTGTATTTTCTATTAATGACGACCACCGTTCTTGGGCTTGGCGCGCCGGTGCAGTCGACCCAGGCGGCGGATCTGACCATCAATCAAATAGCGCAGCGTCATTCGCAGGTGCAGCATTTCGTCGAATGCCTGCGGTGGATGATCTCCGATCCCGAGATGCATGCCGCCAACTGCCTGCCGGGCCAGGAGTTGCCCCTGGCGTCGCTCTCCAGCCTCGGGGAGGGGTCGGTCCACGCAATCGCCG
>NZ_DASWVV010000129.1:0-32368 GCF_036406155.1 Devosia sp.
CCGATCACGCACAGCCGCGGCTTTGCCCCGAAGCGCCCCGCCAGATAGGCGGGAACGACGGGCTCCGCACCGGGCCGCGGCGCTGCTGGCGGCGGGCGCCAGCCGCCGTCGGCGATCCGCCCCGGCGCAAGGCAGTGCTCCGCGGCGATGCCGCCGGCCTCCGTCGCCGGCAATTCCCCCAGCCTGACGGACGTCGCCAGTTCGTCCAGCGCGAGGGCCTGGCGCAGGGCGGCAGTGGCCGGAATTCCCTGCTGCCGGGTGCCGCCATAGGGCGCAAATCCCGATCCGGCGCCGAGATAGGCCTGGTACCTGCCGATCCTGTCCACCCCGACGCCGCGCGGTTGTCCGTCCGGGCTCTCGAAGACCGGGTCGATCTGCGCGTCGTCGATGGCAGGGACCGCCCGCCCGCGCAGCCCGGCGACGGCGGCGATGCCGCTCTGCATGCAGGCCGCGCCGTTGCGATAGCCCGCGGCGGACCCGGCCAGGGCCACGCCGGCGAGCGTGCCCCGGGCCTCCAGCCAATGTGCCTGCGGGTTCCAGCCGCAGGCGCCGCCGGCCATCAGCCACAAGGTCAGGTCCGGCTGCCAGTGGCCCGCCACCACCAGCCGGTCGGTCTGGATGGGCGCCGTCTCCTGGTGGATGTCGTCGATGGCGACGGCAAAGCTCACCGCCAGCCCAGCCTGTCCCCGCCGCACCGGCAGCGCGGCCCTGGGCACGAGGCTGTGGGCCAGCGTGATCCCCGATGCCTTGACGAAATCGATGAAGCGCGACTGCGGGTTGAGCCGCGTGTCGGCAATCCTTTGCACCTGCACGCCGGCGTCCTTGGCGAGCAGTGCCAGCCGGTAGCCGAAATTGTTGGTGGTCGAGAACAGCGTCCGCCGGCCCGGCCACACCCCGTAGCGATCGGCCAGCCGGAAGGCGTCGGTCGCGCCGCCCACCCCCGGGGCGCGATTGCCCGGGAATGCCGGCCGGCACTCGAGTGCGCCGGTGGCGAGGACCACCCGCTTGGCCGCGATGCACAGCGTGCGCGGCACCACCCGATCGCCCTCCGCCTCGACGCGATGTGCGTGCACGCTGGTACCGGCGAGGGCGAAGGCCTCCGTGCGGGTGAATACCATTACGCCGCCGCGGGCGAGGTCCTCGACCAGCCGGGCGATCGCTGCCTCGGGCGGCTCCTCGTTGTCGACGCTGCCGAAATAGCGCGCGTTGCCGCCCAGCGCAGGGGTGCGCTCGACGAGGACGACCCGGTCGCCGGCGGCGGCCGCGGCGACGGCCGCCGTCATCCCCGCGACGCCGCCGCCGACGACGACAATATCGGCCTCCACTGGCGTCGGGGGCTGCAGAGCACGCCACTCTCCGGCGAGCAGGGCGGGATCGTCGATGCCCAGGTCGAGGGTGCGCCCCGGGCCGCCGAGCCAGTGGCGCAGCCGCGCCAGCGGGCCGCGGGCCAAGAGGTGCCGGCGCAGCCCCCCCAGGGTCACGAGATCGAGGCCGGGCAGGGCGGGCGTGCGCTCCATCGGCAGGGCGGCGGCCGGATCGCCGGCAAGGTCGGCGGCGATCACGGCCGGGGCGAAGCTCTCGCCGAGGCCGATGGGCTCGCCGCCCTTGCGGCCGATCTCCCCGATGCCGGCCGCCAGCACCGCCGAGAGCACGGTATCCCCGGCGAAGCCGTGGATCACGCGGCCGTTGAGCCGGAAGCTCAGCGGCCTGCCGCGATCGATCTCCGTGCCTGCGAACTTGTGGGTTTCCGCTGCCGCCAGCCGGTCGGGCTGCCCGCTCACGCCGGCACCGCCAGCGCATCGGGGTGCACATAGTCCGCGGCCCGCAGCCGGGCCCTGCCGCGCGCCGGTCCGCGCGCGGCAAACCAGGCCTGCTCCGCCGGGCTGCCGGCGCCCGCGAGCTGGCGGGCGAGCGCCGGCGCGAAGAAGGCGCCGGCGTCCCCGAAACCGGCAATGACGATGGCCCGCGACCCCTTGGCATTGCCGACCAGCGGCGCGCCGTCGGCGGTGACCAGCGTCCCGAAACTCGCCTGCGCGGCGCGCTTGAGCGGGCCCAGTTCGGCGAGCGAGGCGCCGATGCGGGGCAGGGCGTGGTCAGGCCGGCCGTCGGCGAGCGCGAGGATGCCGGCGCCCTTGTGCCGCTGCACCAGCACGGTTTGGCGGTCCAGAAAATTGATGAGCGGGGCCTTCAGCGCCCGGGCAGGTTCGGTCAGCACCGCCGTCGTGCAGCGCGCGCGCAGCACCGGGTCGTCGGCATCGGGAGCGGCGTGCCGGAGGACGGCGGCGTCGTCGGCGAGCACGATGCGGCCGGCGTCGAACGTGGCATCGGCGGCGGTGAGCCGGGCGCCGCCGTCGCGCCGCAGGCTCGCGCGAATCGCCGCGGGATCCATGCGGCGGACCCCGAGCCGGTCGAGCCAGGCTTCGATGGCCGGCCGGGTGCTCTCTGCCAGCATGGCCACGTCGCGCAGGCGCAGCACCGTCCCGTTCTCCGTGAGGGCCCTGTCGCCGATGCGCTCGACGGCGTAACCATAGGCGGCAACGACGTGCCGCAAGTGCGAGACGGCGTCGATCGCGGGTCCGGTTTCGGCCACGAGGAGCGGATCGACGCGCTCGACCAGGCCCTTGCCGATGGCGTTGAGCAGCCGGGTCGTCTCCGCCGTCAGCAGGACGAGCAGGGCCCAGGTGTCGGGGCGGGTCGCCGCGACGGCAGCGAGGTCGACGCGGCGCACCAGGCGGTACGGCGACCACGGCTCGCCCACGAGACAGACGCGGCGGCCATGCTCGGCGGCGAGCAGGCCGGCCACCAGCCCGGCCATCGGCGTTGCGCCGAAAACCGCGAAATCGACAGACACGTCAGCCATGCCGGCGGCGTCCCGGAGCATTTGCCGCGGCTGCGGCAATGCGCCCCCCACACTTGTCCGTGCACGGGTGCATTTTTGGGCGTAAAGCCCATATAGATGCAGCTCTCGGCAATTCCCGCAGTGCAGGCAGCCCCGGCTTAATGTTGTTCTGGATACTGGTCATCGTTGTCACTGCCATCGCCTGCGCGGCGCTCTATTATGCGGCGCGGGGGCGCACGGTCAACGCGACGGGCGACGTTGTCCCTGACCTCACCACCGACCATTTCCGCCAGCAGTTGCGCGAGATCGAGACCGACGCCGCTGCCGGCCGGCTGGGTGCGGCAGAAGCGGCGGCGGCGCGCGGGGAAGTGGCGCGCGAATTGCTGCGCAACAAGAGCGCCGGCGCCGGCGTCCCGACGGCAGTTTCCGGGCGAGCGGGGCCGTTGCTGATGCTGTCGCTGCTGGCGGTGGCGGCGCTGGCCTTCGGCGCCTACGGCTTTCTCGGCAGCCCCGGGCTGCCTTCGGCGCCGCTGGCGACGCGGGTCGACCGCGCCGTGGCCGAGATCGACATCGATGACGCCGTGACGCGAATCGAGGCGCAGCTGGCGCGGACCCCGAACGACCTGCGCGGCTGGACGGTCATCGCCCCCGTCTACATGCAGACCGGGCGCTTTGCCGATGCGGCGCGGGCCTTCCGGCGCATCATCGAGTTGGGCGGCGCCACCGCCGACGCCGAAACCGACCTGGGCGAGGCGCTCATGATGGCCAATGGCGGCAGCCTGGAAGGCGAACCGCTGGCGCTGTTCCAGAGTGCGGTGGCGCGGGACCCCGGGCATGTCCGCTCGCGCTACTACCTTGCCGGGCAGGCGACCGAGGCCGGCGACTACGAGCGGGCGGTGGCGCTGTGGAACGAACTGCTCGCCCTGTCCCAGGGCGACGAGCCCTGGCTTGCGGCGGCGCAGGGCGGGCTCGAGGTGGCGAAGGCCGGGCTGGCAGGCGACCTGCCGGAAACGCCGGACACCGCCGCCATCGAGGGCATGGTCGAGGGCCTGGCCGCCAGGCTCGCCAGCGACGGCGGCAGCATCGAGGAATGGACGCGGCTGGTCCGCTCGCGGCTCGTCCTCGGTCAAACCGCCGCCGCACAGCAGGACTACGAGGCGGCGCGCGCGGCCTTCCCCGATCCCGCCACGCGCACCGAACTCGACGTCCTCGCCGCCGACCACGGACTGATTGCCAAAGAGGCAGAGAATTGACGCGCAAACAGAAACGACTCGCCGTCATCGGCGGCCTCGGCATGGTCCTGGCGCTCGCCGCCGGGCTGATCTTCACCGCCCTGCGCGACCAGATCGTGTTCTTCTACTCGCCCTCCGAGGTGAAGGAGCGCGCCGTCGCCGCCGGCACGCCGATCCGCCTCGGCGGCCTCGTCAAGGATGGCTCCTGGGTGAGGAACGGCGAGACCAACGACTTCGTCGTCACCGATGGCGAGAGCGAAATGGCGGTCCGCTATGTCGGCATCCTGCCCGACCTGTTCCGTAACGGCCAGGGCGTGGTGGCCGAGGGCATGATCGGGGTCGACGGCGTCTTCGCCGCCACCAACGTGCTGGCCAAGCACGACGAGAACTACATGCCCAAGGAAGTGGTGGAGTCGCTCAAGCAGCGCGGCGAGTGGCAACGGGAGGCCTCGGGCAGCTGATGTCTATCGAACTCGGCCATTTCGCGCTCATCCTCGGCTTCGCCATCGCCACGGTTTCGGCCGTGGTGGGGCTGGCGCTGTGGCGTACCGACGGGCGCGCCGCCGCCTATCTGCAGCAGTCGGCGATCCTGCAGTTCCTGCTCGTCGCCGCCGCCTTCGCCGCCGTCGTGCAGGCCTTCGCCACGTCGGACTTCTCGCTGGCGCTCGCTTTCAACCACTCGCATTCGGCGCAGCCGCTGATCTTCAAGATCACCGGGGTGTGGGGCAACCACGAAGGCTCCATCCTGCTGTGGGTCCTGATCCTCGTCGCCATGGGGGCGGCGGTCGCCGCCTTCGGGCGCAACCTGCCGCACGACCTGCTCGCCCTGGTGCTCGCCATCCAGAGCCTGCTCACCGCGGCCTTCGCCGGCTTCGCCCTGTTCACTTCGAACCCGTTCGCGCGGCTGTCGCCGGCGCCCTTCGAGGGCCGCGATCTCAACCCCATCCTGCAGGATATCGGGCTCGCCCTGCATCCGCCGCTGCTCTATGTCGGCTATGTCGGCTTCTCGGTGTGCTTCTCCTTCGCCATCGCCGCGCTGGTCTCGGGCCGCATCGACGCCGCCTGGGCGCGCTGGGTGCGGCCATGGACGCTGCTGAGCTGGACCTTCCTCACGCTCGGCATCGCCATGGGCTCGTACTGGGCCTATTACGAACTGGGCTGGGGCGGCTGGTGGTTCTGGGACCCGGTCGAGAATGCCAGCTTCATGCCGTGGCTCGCCGGCACCGCGCTGCTGCATTCGGCGCTGGTCATGGAAAAGCGCAACGCGCTCAAGATCTGGACGGTCTTTCTCGCCATCATCACCTTCTCGCTGTCGCTGCTGGGCACCTTCCTCGTTCGCTCCGGCATCCTGACCTCGGTGCATACCTTCGCCTCCGACCCCACGCGCGGCCTCGTCATCCTCGCCATCCTCGCGGTCGTCATCGGCGGCGCCTTCCTGCTGTTCGCGCTGCGGGCGGGCTCGCTGCGGGCGGGCGGGCTGTTCGCCCCGATCAGCCGCGAGGGGGCGCTGATCCTCAACAATCTGCTGCTGGCGACGGCCACCGCCGCGGTGCTGGTCGGCACCCTCTATCCGCTGCTGCTCGACGCGCTCACCGGGCGCTCGATTTCGGTCGGGGCCCCGTTCTTCGAATTGACCTTCGGGTCGATCATGGCCCCGCTGCTGGTCATCCTGCCGTTCGGGCCGTTCCTCGCCTGGAAGCGCGGCGACCTCGTCGCCGTGGCGCAGCGCCTGGCGCTCGCCGCGGGGCTCGCCCTGTTCGCCACCATCCTCGTGTTCGCGCTGCGCGGCGTCGGCATCTCGCTGGTGCCGGTCGGGCTGCTGCTCGGCTTCTGGGTGGCGTTCGGCGCCCTCGCCGACCTGGCCGACCGGGCCAAGCTGCTGCGCGTCGACATCGCCACGAGCTTCCGGCGGCTGTTCGGCCTGCCGCGCACGGCGTGGGCCACGGCCATCGCGCATTTCGGCCTGGGGATCACGGTGCTCGGCATCGTCGCCACCAGCGCCTGGGAAGCCGAACTGGTGACGACGATGAAGCCCGGCGACATCGGCCGGATCGCCGGCTACAGCGTGCTGTTCGACGGCATCGCCCACAGCGAAGGGCCCAACTACACAAGCGACGCTGGCCGCTTCACCGTCATCGCCCCCAACGGGGAGACGCGGGTGGCGCTGCCCGAGCGCCGCATCTATGCGGCCAGCGGCATGCCGACGACGGAGGCCGCCATCGAGACCTACGGCTTTTCGCAGGTCTACCTGCAGCTCGGCGAACCGGGCGCCGACGACGGCACCGTGGTGCGCGTCTGGCACAAGCCGTTCATCACCCTGATCTGGCTGGGGGCGCTGCTGATGGCCTTTGCCGGCCTGCTGTCGCTGAGCTACCGGCGCCTGCGCGTCGGGACGCCGCAACCGGCGCGGCATTCCCCGGCGGCGGCCGAATGAGGCGCTTCGCCCTGGCCCTCGGCCTGGTGCTGGCGCTGGCCGCGCCGGCGCTGGCGGTCAACCCCGACGAGATGCTCGGCGACCCCGTGCTCGAGGCGCGCGCCCGCCACATCTCGGCCGACCTACGCTGCCTCGTGTGCCAGAACCAGTCGATCGACGACAGCGATGCGAGCCTCGCGCGCGACCTGCGCATCATCGTGCGCGAGCGGCTGGTCGCGGGCGACAGCGACGCGCAGGTGAAGCAGTACCTGGTCGACCGCTACGGCGAGTTCGTCCTGCTCAATCCCGTGGTCGGCCCGCACACCGTGCTGCTGTGGAGCGCGGCACCGGCGATGCTGGCGATCGGGATCGTCGCGGTATGGCTGGCGGCGCGGCGCCGGCGCCGGGCGGCCGTCGCCACCGAGGCGCCGCCGACCGAGGCGGAACTGGCAGCGCTCCGCGAACTCGAGGAATCCGGGCGCTAGCCGGCGGGGCGTGTGCTGGCCCCTTGCCGTGCCGGCCGCCGGCCTGTACGAGGCGGCGACCACAAACTCGCGCCGCCCCGTGCCAGATCCCTCGCTCCTTCTTCCTGCCGGCCTGGAACCGCCGATGGCACTGGCGCTCGTCGGGCTGAGCTTCGTCACCTCCCTGATCACGGCGACCTTCAGCCTCGGCGGGGGCATGCTGATGCTGGCGGTGCTGGCGCTGGTCTTCCCGCCGGCCGTGGTGGTGCCGCTGCACGGCGTCATCCAGCTCGGCTCGAACGCCGGCCGCGCGGTGGTGCAACGGGCCCATGTGCAGTGGCATTTCGTGCTGTGGATCACGCTCGGCGGCGTCATCGGCACGGTGATCGGCGGCCAGTTCGCGACGCTCCTTCCCGAGACGCTGTTCCAGTTCATCATCGGCGCCTTCGTGCTCCTCACCACCTGGCTGCCGCAGCCCAAGGTGGTGGGGCGCAGCCCGCTCGTGCAGTTCGTGGGCGGCGTGGTGATCGCCGCCATCGGCATGGTGGTCGGCGCCGGCGGGCCGCTGGTTGCCGTGTTCAGCAAGACCATCCCCGACCGGCGGCAATTGGTGGCCACGCACGCGATGCTGATGACGCTGCAGAACACGTTCAAGGTCGTGGTCTTCGTCGCGCTCGGCTTCGCCTTCAGCGATTACCTGCCGCTGCTGGCCGGCATGGTCGCCGTCGGCTTCCTCGGCACTGCGGTGGGCAGCCGGCTGCTGGTCAAGGTACCGGAAAGCGCCTTCCGCTGGGGCTTCAAGATCGTGCTCAGCCTCGTCGCCCTCGACATCCTGCGCGACGCCGCGTTCTGAGCGCCCTGCCGCAATCCCGCCGGCAGCCTTACCAAGATTTAATGCGGGCGACACCCTTCCGAAAGCCGGGATTCGCCATAGATCATGGCCCTGAAAGAACCCCAACAAGGAGAGAACAACCCATGCGCTCCAAATTCCTCGCAAGCACGCGCCGCTGGATCGGGGCGTCCGCCCTCGCGATCCTGGTCGGCCTGGGTGGAGGTTCTGCCTTCCTGGTCGCCTCCGCGCCGATGGCGACGGCCCAGGTCCAGCCGGCCGCGCAGATTTCCGTGCCCGCCGTCGCCAATCCGCTGAGCTTTGCCGACCTGGTCGAAGCGGTGAAGCCCGCCGTCGTCTCGATTGTCGTCGAAGGCGAGACGGACCAGCAGATGAGCCAGTTCAACTTCCAGTTCCCCGACCTGCCGGACGACAGCCCGTTCAAGGACTTCTTCGACCAGTTCGGCCGCCAGTTCGGGCAAGGCCCGAACGCCCGCCCGCAGGCGCGCAAGTACATGGCCGCCGGGTCCGGCTTCGTGATCAGCGCCGACGGCTACATCGTCACCAACAATCACGTCGTCGACAAGGCGGACAAGGTCACCGTGACCTTCGACAATGGTGACGAGCGCAGCGGCAAGGTGGTCGGCACCGATCCGCGCACCGACCTCGCCGTGGTCAAGGTGGAGGGCGAGACCGACCTGCCCTTCGTCAATTTCGCCGAGGACGACATCCGCGTCGGCGACTGGGTGGTGGCCGTCGGCAATCCCTTCGGCCTCGGCGGCACTGTGACCGCCGGCATCGTCTCGGCCCGCGGCCGTGACATCGCCGGTTCGGCCTATGGCGACTTCCTGCAGATCGACGCCGCCGTCAACACCGGCAACTCGGGTGGGCCGGCCTTCAACCTCCACGGCGAGGTGGTCGGCGTCAACACCGCCATCTTCTCGCCCAATGGCGGCAATGTCGGCATCGCCTTCGCCATCCCGGCGAACGTGGTCAAGCAGGTTGCCGGACAGTTGATCGAGAAGGGGTCCGTGACCCGCGGCTTCCTCGGCGTCGGCATCCAGGACGTGACCCGCGACATCGCCGACAGCGTCGGCCTCGACAGCCCGCGCGGCGCGCTGGTGACCGAGCCGAGCGCCGGTGGCCCGGCGGTGAAGGCCGGCATTGCCTCCGGCGACGTCATCACCGCCGTCGACGGCGACCCGATCGACAATGCGCTCGATCTGTCGCGCACCATTGCCGCCAAGAGCCCCGGCACCAAGGTCGAACTGACGCTGTGGCGCCAGGGCAAGGAGCAGAAGGTCTCGGTCGTGCTCGGCACGCTCAAGGAAGAGCAGCAGCCGTCGGGGAGCGAGCAGACCGCGCCGCAGCCCGACGAGCCGGCGCAGCCCACGCCCTCCAGCGTTGGCGTCACCCTCGTGCCCAACAGCGAGGGGGAGGGCCTGCTGGTCCAGGATGTCGACCCCAACTCGATCGCGGCGGACAAGGGCTTTGCCGTCGGCGACACCATTCTCGAGGTGGACAACAAGAAGGTGTCGACGGCCCGCGAGTTCGAGGACGCCATCGCCGGCGTCAAGGACAGCGGCCGCAACACGGCGCTGATCAAGGCGGAGCGGGGCGGCAACGTGCGCTTCCTCGGCCTGCCCCTCGAGGCGAAGGACTAACCACGTGCGGCCCCGGAGCTTTGCCGCCCCGGGGCCGCGTCCTATATCTGTGACGTTTCCGTCCGTGCGCCGTCCGAGCCCATGAAGATCCTGCTCATCGAAGACGATCGCGAAGCCGCCAGCTACCTGATCCAGGCGCTGGACGAGGCCGGGCACGTGACCCATCACGCCAGCGACGGCGAATCCGGCTACGCCATGGCCACGGGCATGGACTACGACGTGCTCATCGTCGACCGCATGCTGCCGCGCCGCGACGGCTTGTCCATCGTCGAATCGCTGCGCGCCGAGGGCGACCGCACGCCGGTTCTCATCCTGTCCGCCCTCGGCGAGGTCGACGACCGCGTCACCGGGCTGCGCGCCGGCGGCGACGACTACCTAGTCAAGCCCTATGCCTTTTCCGAGCTGCTCGCCCGTATCGAGGTGCTGGCCCGCCGCTCGAGCCCGGCGGAGGCGGCGACCAGCTTCGAGGTCGGTGGCCTGACCCTCGACCGGCTGAGCCGCAAGGTCGAGCGCGACGGCGAGGCGATCCAGCTGCAGCCGCGCGAATTCCGCCTGCTCGAATATCTGATGAAGCACGCCGGCCAGGTGGTCACCCGCACGATGCTGCTGGAAAATGTCTGGGACTACCATTTCGACCCCCAGACCAACGTCATCGACGTGCACATGTCGCGCCTGCGTTCCAAGATCGACCGTGGCCACGCCACCCCGCTGCTGCACACCATCCGCGGCGCCGGCTACATGATCCGCGAGTAGGCCGTGGGTCGCATTGCGCAGCTCTGGCGCACCACCACGGTCCGCCTCACGGCGATGTTCATCCTCATCTTCGCGGTGTTCTCCGTGCTGCTGCTGGGGTTGATCTCGTACCAGTCGAGCATCGAGATCCAGCGCCAGCAGGGCGACCAGATCGATCGCGAGGTCACGCTGCTGCAGCGGCTCGACCGGTCCCAGGGCTTCCGCGCCGTCATCATCGCCGTCGACCGGCTGGCGCGCCAGCCCGGCCCCGGCATCTACTACCTCAGCGATCCTACCGGCCGGATGATCGTCGGCAACGTCGACACGCTGCCGCTCAACGTGCTGCAGGAGACGGGCACCTACCGCTTCGACTACGAACGCCCGCAGCCGTTCGGCAATGACGAGACGCCGGCCGAGGGGACCGCCGTCGTGCGCTCGGTGGTGCTCGACAGCGGCCTGCTGCTCATCGTGGGGCGCGACGTGGTGGAGCGGCGCGGCTTCACCGCCATCATCGTCAGGGGCTTCCTGTTCGGTGTCGCCGGCATTCTCATCTTTTCGCTGATCGCGGGCGGGCTGACGGCGGTAAGGGTGCTGCGCCGCATCGATTCCATCACCGCGACATCCAACAAGATCATGTCGGGCAATCTGTCCGAGCGCATCGCCGTGACCCGCCGCAACGACGAGTTCGACGGCCTCGCCACCAGCCTCAACCAGATGCTCGACCGCATCGAGCAGCTGCTGCAGGGGCTCAAGGAGGTCACCGACAACGTCGCCCACGACCTCAAGACGCCGCTGACGCGGCTGCGCAACCAGGCCGAGGCGGCACTGCGGGAAGGAACGAGCCCGGAGGCGCGGCGCGAGGCGCTGGAGACCACCATCGCCGAAAGCGATAAGCTGATCCGCACCTTCAATGCGCTGCTGATGATCGCCCGGGTGGAGGCCGGCGCCCCCTCGGGCGCCTTCACCGACGTTGACGTCAGTGCCGTGGTCGACGACGTCGCCGAACTCTACGCC
Organism: Devosia sp.; assembly: GCF_036406155.1. Classification (GTDB taxonomy): domain Bacteria; phylum Pseudomonadota; class Alphaproteobacteria; order Rhizobiales; family Devosiaceae; genus Devosia_A. The sequence continues at coordinate 11,188 of NZ_DASWVV010000129.1, forward strand.
CCGGTGGCCGAGGAGGCCGGTATGGTGCTCGACACGGCCGTCGAGGCAGGTGTCCGCCTGCGCGCCAACCGCGAGCTGATCGGGCAGGCGCTGGTCAATCTGGTGGAGAACGCCCTCAAGTATTTCGAGAAGGGCGAAGGCGAGGGCAGGATCACGCTCGGCGTGCGCCGCAGCGGCGAGCGCGTGCTGATCGAGGTGGCCGACAACGGCCCCGGCATCCCGGCCGAAGACCGGCACCGCGTGGTGGAGCGCTTCGTGCGGCTGGAGAAGAGCCGCACCGAGCCCGGCTCCGGCCTCGGCCTGTCGCTGGTGGCGGCGGTGGCCCGGCTGCACAAGGGCGCGTTCCGCATCGAGGACAACGCGCCCGGGGTACGCGCCGTGATCGACCTGCCGGCAGGCTGAACCGTCAGGCGACGTTCTTCGCGGCTCTCTCGACGGTCTCCGGCGCGGTCAAGGACGGGCAGGGCCGACACTTGGCAGTTGCACGTACGGCGACGGCCCGGCTATCCCTGAGGCATGTCCGTGCCGCTCGATACGTTGCTCGCCAGCGCCCCCTACCTCGCCGACCTGGCGGTGCGTCACGCCGACTGGTTCGCCGCGGCGCAGGGGCACTCTCCGGACGCGGCGCTTGCCGGGGTGCTGGCCGAGGTTGCGGAGGCCGGCCGCCGTAGCGAGACGGAAGACGATGTCGGCAAGGTCCTGCGCGTGGCCAAGGGGCGCGTGGCGCTGCTGGCGGCGGTGGCGGAAACCGCCGGCAGCTGGAGCACGGCGCAGGCCACCGCCGCGCTGGCCGACCTCGCCGATGCGGCCCTCGAGGCGGGGCTCGACGTGCTCGTCAGGCGGGCCGCCGCACGCGGGGATTTCACTACGCCGCAGGTGCGCGGCGCGAGTTGCGGCCTCGCCATCTTCGCGCTCGGCAAGCATGGCGGGCGCGAGCTCAACTATTCCAGCGACATCGACATCGTCGCCTTCTTCGATCCCCAGCATGCCCCGCTCGCCGACCGGCTCGAGGCGACGAAGGTCTTCACCCGCATCGTCCAGAAGCTGGCCGCGCTGATGCAGGACCGCACCGAGCACGGCTACGTCTTCCGCACCGACCTCAGGCTGAGGCCCGATCCGGGCTCGACGCCGGTGGCGCTCGCCGTCGAGGCGGCCCTGGCCTATTACGAGAGCCGCGGTCAGAACTGGGAGCGGGCCGCCTGGATCAAGGCGCGGCCGTGCGCCGGCGACAGGGCGGTGGGCGAGGCGTTTCTTGCCGAACTCACCCCCTATGTGTGGCGCAAGCACCTCGACTTCGCCACCATCGCCGACATCCAGGCGATGAAGCGCCAGATCAACATCTCCAAGCATGTCGGCGACCTGCGCGTCGCGGGCCACAACGTCAAGCTCGGGCTGGGCGGCATCCGCGAGATCGAGTTCTTCACCCAGACGCAGCAACTGATCGCCGGCGGACGCGACCAGAGCCTGCGCGTGCGCCCCACGGCGGCGGCGCTGGCGGCGCTGGCGGCGGCCAACTGGATCACGCCCGAGGCCGCGGCCGACCTCACCGCCACCTACTGGTTCCTGCGCGCGGTCGAGAACCGGCTGCAGATGCGGCACGACGAGCAGACCCATGTCATGCCTGAATCACCACATGAGGTGGCCGTCATCGCCGGCCTCATGGGCATGGCGGATCCGGCTGCATTCGAAGAGCGTTATCGCGCGGCGCTCACCCTGGTTGTCAACTACTACTCCAATTTGTTCCGCGAGGGCGAGACGCTGGGCAGCGGCGAAGGCAACCTCGTCTTTACCGGCAGCGACGACGACCCGGGGACGCTCGAGACGCTGGCAGCGATGGGCTTCGCCGATCCCGCGAGGGTGTCGGCGACCGTGCGCAAATGGCACTATGGCAGTTACGCCGCAACCCGCGCCGCCGCCGCCCGCGCCCACCTGACCGAGCTCCTGCCGGCGCTGCTGCGCACCCTCGCGGCCACCGGCAACGCCGACGAGGCGATGGCACGCTTCGACAATTTCCTCTCCCGCCTGCCGTCCGGCGTGCAGCTCATGGCGCTGCTGCGCAACCATGAACGGCTGCGCACGCTGCTCGTCGGGCTGCTCGCCTCGGCGCCGCGCATGGCCGAGGCCGTCATCCACCGCGCCCATGTCATGGACGGGCTGATCGACCCGGCCTTCGGCGACGAGGTGCGGCGGCCGGCGGTGCTGGTCGCCAAGGTCGCCGACTTCCTCGGCGAGGCGCGCGACTACCAGGAGGTCATCGACCGCGCCCGCATCATCGGCCAGGAGCAGAAGTTCCTGATCGCTGCCGGCCTGTTGTCGGGAACGCTCACCGCCGAGCGCGCCGGCGAGCAGTTCACGGCACTGGCCGAAACGCTGCTGCAGCACCTGTTCGTCGCCGTCCGGCGCGAGTTCGAGCGGCGCCACGGCGTCGTCCCCGGTGCCCGCGCGGCCCTGCTCGCCTTCGGCAAGATGGCGAGCCGGGAGATGACGGTCGCCTCGGACCTCGATTTCATTGTGCTCTATGACGCCAATGGGGACGCCGAGGAGTCGAGCGGGGAGAAGCCGCTGGCCCTCAACCACTACTTCACCCGGCTGACGCAAAGGCTGGTGACGGCGGTGACGGCCCCGACCTCGGAAGGCGTGCTGTATGCGGCCGACATGCGCCTCCGGCCCTCCGGCAATGCCGGCCCGCTGGCGACGAGCCTGCCCGGCTTTGTCGCCTACCACCAGGAGCACGCCTGGACCTGGGAGCATCTGGCGCTGAGCCGGGCGCGGGTGGTGGTGGCCGACGCCGGGCTGGGCGAAACCATTGCCGGCGCCATCGAGGACATCCTGTCGCGGCCGCGTGACGCCGCCAGGACGATCGAGGACGTGGTCGCCATGCGGGCGCGGCTGGCCAGGGAGCGGCCGCCGCGCCACCCCTTCGACCTCAAGCTCGCCGCGGGCGGCCTCGTCGACCTCGAGTTCATCGCGCAGTCGGCGCAACTGGTGGCGCGCCGGACGCTGTCGGCGCCGCAGGCCTCGACGGCGGCAACGCTGCGGCGCCTCGCGGTGACCGGGCTGCTGCCCCAGGGCGAGCGCCTGGCCGAGATTCACGCCACCTACGGAACGGTACTGCAGGTGATGAGCGCGGCGCTCGTCGAGCCGTTCCGCGACGAGGGCTGGACCGCCGGCTTTCGCGACACGCTGGCCCGGCTCACCAACGCCCCGAGCTTCGACCGGCTGGAAGCCGACCTCGCGGCCATGCAGGCGGAGGTGCGGGAAGCGGCTGACGCGTGGTACGCCAAGGCGGCTGAGTTATAAGGATTTCGCGGAAAGCTTATAACCGGGGCGCGGGCCGGTCAGGCCGCTTCCGCCTGCTCCATGCCCTCGGCCGGCAGCGAGATGGCGACCGTCGTGCCCAGCGCCATGCGGCTGTCGATGGCGAGGCGCCCGCCGCTCAACTCGGCAATGGCGCGGGCGATAGCGATGCCGAGGCCGGCGCCGCCGTGCCCGCGGGCGAGGCCGGCGTCGCCGAAGGCGAAGGGCTGCGACAGCAGGGCCAGTTGCTCCTCCGACATGCCGATGCCGGTATCGGTGATCTCCAGCACCACGCCGTCGGTGGCGGCGAAGGCGGATATCGTCACCTTGCCCCCGTGCGGGGTAAAGCGCAGCGCATTCTCCACGATATTCGACAGCATGCGCTCGAGCGAGAAGCGATCGCCGAGCATGCGGGCGCCCGAAACGGCGCCGACCCGCAGCGTTAGCCCGGCCCGCTGCGCCTGGCCCTGGAAGCGGCGCGCCGTGGCGACCAGCAGGTCGTCGACGGCGAACAGCTCGGTCTTGAGCGGCTTCTGGCCGCCTTCCAGCTCGGCCAGCTCGAGGATGGAGGCGAAGAAGGAGAGCAGCCGCTCGCCCGAGGATTTCACCGCCTCGACATAGCCCAGATAGTGCGGATCGCCGAGCGGGCCGAAGGGCTGCTGCTGCATGAGGTCGGCAAAGCCGATGATGTGGTTGAGCGGGGTGCGGATGTCGTGGCTGAGATGCGCGAGGAACGAGGTCTTCGAGCGGCTTGCCGCCTCGGCGCGGAGCTTTTCCTCGTGGTAGCGCCGGGCCAATAGCCGCTGCTCCTCGCGGATCGAGGCCAGCAGCCGGTCGGTGCGCCGCCGCTCGGAGATGTCGGTCACCAGGGTCACGAAGCCGCCCCCGGCCAGCGGCCGCTCGTCGACGAGCAGGCAGCTGCCGCCCGAGCCGGTGACCTCGAGCAGCCGGCCGCTGTCGTCCTCGGCCACGACCTGGGGATCGCCGCCCTGCAGCAGCCGTCGGAGCGAGGCGACGTAGCTCGCTCCGGGGCGGCTTTCCGGCCCGGCGCCGAGATGGGCGCGGTAGCGCTCGTTGCACAGCACCAGGCGGCCGGCCTGCGACCAGAAGGCGACGCCGAAGGGGATGGTGCCCAGCACCGCGTGGACCAGCCCGGCATCGGCGCTGGTCGGCCGCTCCCGGCGCCGCCAGGCGAGCCCGGTGACCAGCAGCGCGAGGCCGAAGGCGCCGGCGCCGCGCTGCAGCAGCCCGTCCGGCACTTCGGCCTCGCCCGCCGCCGCCACCGGCTCGAAGGAGAGGGCGGCGACGTGGGCGGCGAGCATCTGATACTGGCGATGGTCCTCCTGCGTGCGCACCGTGTCGACAACGACGAACAGCATGGCGGCGAGCAGGGCCGTCGCGCCCACGGCCAGCGTCAGCGGCGAGATGTCGGCGAGATGGCGCAGCGGGGATTGCAGCAGGGCCGGCAGCCGGTGCTGCGCGCCGTCCGCAAGTCCGGACAAGCCGAATCCCTTCGCACTGACGCCGGATTCCTCCGCCGACTGCATGGACCACTCCAAGAAAGCTGTAGGGGACGACCCGAAATGATTTGCCCCGCACGACAAATCTGAATCGGGATCGGCCCGCTGTCCAGAGGGGTCTCCGGGCCCGGCGACCTCACCGGCCGGATTCGTGAGTCGGCTGAATCACTTAGCCGCGGTGAAAAATTCTTCCACGCGTAAGCTTTTGTTAACCGCCGAGCGTGCGCGTCAGGATATCCGCCGTGTTGCGGCTGAGGTTTGCTGATTCCTGCAGCGATTTCAGGGCCTTCTCCGCCTCAGCCCGCCGCACCGCCTCGTAGCTCTCCCACACCCGGAACGCGGTGAGGACGCGGGCCGCCACCTGCGGGTTGCGCTGGTCGACATCGGCCACGAATTCGGCCACGAAGCGGAACCCGGCGCCGTCCGGCCGCGCGAACTGGGTGGGGTTGCTCATGCCGAACGTGCCGACCAGCGCGCGCAGCCGGTTGGGATTGTTGCGCGGGAAGGCGGGATCGGCCAGCAGCGCCTGGAGGCGGTCCACCACGGCCCCGTCCGGCGCCATCGCGTTGAGGGCCAGCCACTTGTCGAACACCAGCGGGTCGGTCGTGTACATGGTGCGGAAGTCGCCGAGCAGGGCAGGGGCATCCGCCGTCCACGCCGCCACGGCCGCCGACAGCGCCGCGAAGCGGTCGGTCATGTTGCGGGCGGCCTCGTACTGCTCGCGCGCGAGCGGGGCGCTCGCCGCGTCGCCGGCGACCAGCATGGCCAACGCCGCGTTCCTGAGCGCGCGCTGCCCGGCCTGGCGGAAATCGGGGGCATAGGCGGCCGGGGCGGTGCTGTCGCGCCACGCCTGCCGCAACGTCTCCCGCAGCCTCAGCACCAGGTCCTCGATGAGGCCGATGCGTACCTCGCGGATGCGGTCGGGATCGACGTCGGTGCCGATGGCCCGGGCCACGAGGGTTTCGCCCGGCACCGACAGCGCATGCGCCTTGAAGGCCGGATCGAGGCCCTTGGAGGCGACGGTGTCGGCGAGCGCCCGCGCCAGAGCGTCAACCTGGCCGCTGCCCCAGTTGCGGCCGTGGACGGCTTCGACCATGAGGCTCATCGCCACGTCCTGCAGCGCCTGCCAGCGGTTGAAGGGATCGCTGTCGTGGCGGGCGAGGAACAGCTTGTCCTCCGCCCCGGCGCCGGAGACGACCTTGACCGGCGCCGAGAGCTGCCGGAACAGCGAGGGCACCGGCCGGTTCGGCACGCCCTCAAAGCGCAGCGTCGCGGTTTCGCCTTCGAGCACGATCAGGTCGTCGCGCACGGTGGCGCCCGACACCCGGCTCCAGCCCATCGGGCTGCCATTGGGACCGATGAGGCCGAAACGGACCGGCACCACCATCGGCTGCTTGTCGGGCTGGCCCGGGGTCGGCGCCGTGCGCTGCGTCAGCGTCAGCTCGTAGGTCTGCGTTTCGGCGTCGAAGCGGTCACTGACCGTGACCTCGGGCGTGCCGGCCTGCAGGTACCACTGGCCGAACTGGCCAAGGTCGACGCCGTTGGCATCCTCGAACACCTTGAGGAAGGCTTCGATGGTGGTGGCCTCGCCGTCGTGGCGCTCGAAGTAGAGGTCCATGCCCTTGCGGAAGCCGGCCTCGCCGAGCAGCGTCGCCAGCATGCGCACGATCTCGGCACCCTTCTCGTAGACGGTCGCCGTGTAGAAATTGTTGATCTCGCGGTAGCGGTCGGGACGGGGCGGGTGGGCGAGGGGGCCGCCATCCTCGGGGAACTGGACGTTGCGCAGCTTGCGCACGTCCTCGATGCGCCCGACCGCGCGGCTGCGCTCGTCCATCGAGAATTCCTGGTCGCGATAGACGGTTAGGCCTTCCTTGAGGCAGAGCTGGAACCAGTCGCGGCAGGTGATCCGGTTGCCCGTCCAGTTGTGGAAATACTCGTGGGCGATGACGCCTTCGATGCCGGCATAGTCGGCATCGGTGGCGCTTTCGGGCCGCGCGAACACTAGCCGGTCGTTGAAGATGTTGAGACCCTTGTTCTCCATGGCGCCGAAGTTGAAATCGGAAACGGCAACGATGTTGAACACGTCGAGATCGTACTCGCGGCCGAAGCGGCGCTCGTCCCAGGCCATGGCGCGCTTGAGCGCATCCATGGCGTAGCGGCATTCATCCTCCTTGCCGTGCTCGCAATAGATGGCGAGCGCCACCCGGCGCCCGGACATGGTGGTGAAGCTGTCGTGAATGGAGCCGAGGTCGCCCGCGACCATGGCGAACAGGTAGGCCGGCTTGGGGTGCGGATCCTCCCACACGGCGTAGTGCGTGCCGTCGGGATTCTCGCCCCGCTCGACGGGGTTGCCGTTGGCCAGCAGCACCGGCGCCAGCGCCGGGTCGGCGCTCATGCGCACGCGGAAGGTCGCGAGCACGTCGGGCCGGTCGAGATACCAGGTGATGCGGCGGAACCCCTCGGGCTCGCACTGCGTGCACCAGGTGCCGCCGGACCGGTACAGCCCCATGAGCCGGATGTTCTTCTCCGGCTCCAGTTCCACCTCGGTTTCGAGCACGAAGCGCCGGGGCGGCGGCTCGCCGATGGTCAGCGTCAGCGGCGTCTCGGCATAGGCGGTCAGCGCCAGCGGCAGCCCGTCGATGGCGATGGAGCGAAGTTTCAGCTCCTCGCCGTCGAGCACCAGCGGCGTCCCCGGCTCGGTGCCCTCGCGCGGCACGATGGTGAGCAGCGCGCGGACCACCGCCTTGCTCGGCGCGACGCGCACGTCGAGATCGACCTTTTCGATGGCGTAGGGGCTGGGGGCATAGTCCCTAAGAAAAATCATGTGCTCGTCATCGGTACGCATCGGTCACTCCGCAAGCTCGTGTCGCGCAACCTGTTCGCCTCGATGTGGCGTGGCCGCAACAGCAGACTCAACCCATTGCGTGTATTCTATGCGGCTGGCAACTGTCTCGGCCATTCCTTGCGTCCCTGCGGGACGGCAGGGCCGCGCCGCCCGCCCTGGGCGCAGCGCCATCACCTTTTTCGTCGATGCTGGAGGATGCAGTGGGTGTGATGCAGTGGTTCGAGCGCCGGATAGATCCCTATCCCGGCGGTGACCCGGCCCAGCCGCCCAAGGGGCTGGTGGCCTTCTGCCTGCACTATTCCGCCGGCGCCAAGAAATGGCTGCTGCTGATGGCCTGCCTGTCGGCGGCGATCGCCGCCGGCGAGGTCATGCTGTTCGGGTTCCTGGGCAATCTCGTCGACTGGCTGTCGGCCGCCGACCGGGCGACCTTCCTCGCCGCCGAAGGCGGCAAGCTTGCGCTGATGGCGGCGGCACTCTTCGTCCTCATGGGGCTGGTGACGCTCAACTCCTTCGTCATCCACCAGACGCTGCTGGGCAATTTCCCGCAGCGCATCCGCTGGCTCACGCATCGTTACCTGCTGCGCCAGTCGATGAGCTACTTCCAGGACGAGTTCGCCGGCCGCATCGCCGCCAAGCTGATGCAGACGGCGCTGGCCGTGCGCGAAGTGATGATGAAGCTGCTCGACGTCACCGTGTTCGTCGCCGTCTACTTCCTCGGGGCGGTGGTGCTGGCGGCGAGCGGAGACTGGCGGCTGGCCATTCCCTTCGTCGTCTGGCTGGCGATCTACGTGGCGCTGCTGCGCCGCTACATCCCGAGGCTCGCCAAGATCTCCGAGCAGCAGGCCGACGCGCGCTCGTCGATGACCGGCCGCATCGTCGACAGCTACACCAACATCGCGACGGTCAAGCTGTTCAGCCATTCCAGCCGCGAGGAAGGCTATGCCAAGGCCGCGATGGACGAGTTCCTCGGTACGGTCCACCGGCAGATGCGCATGTTCTCCCTTCTCAATTTCGGCATCTACGGGCTCAACATGACCCTGCTCGGCGCCGTGGGAGCGGTGGGCATCTGGCTGTGGCTGCAGGGCGAGATGACGGCCGGCACGCTGGCCGTGTCGATGGCGCTGGTGCTGCGCTTCCAGGGCATGAGCCAGTGGGTCATGTGGGAGATGACGCAGCTGTTCGAGAACATCGGCACCGTGCGCGACGGCATCTCCTCGATCTCGCTGCCGCGGGTGGTGAGCGATCCGCCGGGCGCGACGCCGCTCACCGTCACCCGCGGCGACATCCGCTTCGAGAATGTCAGTTTCCACTACGGCAAGCGCGGCGGCGTCATCGAGGATCTCGACCTGCACATCCGGCCCGGCGAGAAGATCGGGCTGGTCGGCCGCTCCGGCGCCGGCAAATCGACCATCGTCAACCTGCTGCTGCGCTTCTACGACCGCGAGAGCGGCGTCGTCACCATCGACGGGGTCGACATCGCCACGGTCACGCAGGACTCGCTGCGCGCCAATATCGGCGTCGTCACCCAGGATACCTCGCTGCTGCACCGCTCCGTGCGCGACAACATCGCCTACGGCCGTCCCGACGCCACGCTCGAGGAGATCGCCGCCGCGGCACGCCTCGCCGAGGCCGAGGATTTCATCGCCACGCTGGCCGATGCCGCGGGCCGCAAGGGCTACGAGGCGCATGTGGGCGAGCGCGGCGTCAAGCTGTCGGGCGGGCAGCGCCAGCGCATCGCCATCGCCCGCGTGCTGCTCAAGAACGCGCCGATCCTCGTGCTGGACGAGGCCACCTCGGCGCTCGATTCCGAGGTCGAGGCGGCGATCCAGGAGCAGTTGCAGCGGCTGATGGCGGGCAAGACGGTGATTGCCATTGCCCACCGGCTCTCGACCATCGCCGCCATGGACCGGCTGGTGGTGATCGAGGGCGGCCGCATCGTCGAGCAGGGCGCGCACGGCCAGCTGCTCGAACTGGGCGGCCACTACGCCAGGCTGTGGCAGCGCCAGTCCGGCGGCTTCATCGACGTCGACGCGGCCGAGGAGGCGGCGGAGTAGGGGAGCGGCCACGGCCCGACGCGTTGGCAGCGGTGCCGACTCCGGCTCGAAGCGAGGCGATGCAATCGATTGCATCGCCGGCCCACAAGCGGCCGGCGCAACAATCGGCCGCCGCCGGGTCCCGGCCCGGAACGGCGGCCAGCGGGGGGCACGCATGGCGGAGGCGGCCGCACCGGCGATGGCGCCGGGCTATTCGGAACTGAGCCTCGCGGGCAGCTACGCGCTGTCGTCGCCGACTTTTGCCACGAAGGCGCAGGTCACCCTGCCGGGCGACGTCCACACGGCGCTGCTCGCGGCCGGGGAAATCCCCGATCCCTATTTCGGCGCCAACGAGCAGGCGGTGATGTGGGTCAACGATACCGCCTGGACGATGGAGCGGCGCTTCCGCGCCGACGCGGCCGATATCGACGGCTACCTGACGCTGACGCTCGAAAACGTCGACTGCATCGCCACGGTCTTCCTCAACGACGAGGCGGTCGCCGCGACGCAGAACACGTTCATCCGCTACGACATCGACGTGACCGGCAAGGTCAGGGCCGGCGACAACACGCTGCGCATCGAATTCGCCATCACCCGGCGGGTGGCCAAGGAGCGGGCGCAGGCCCATCCCTTCCCGCTGCCCTTCACCACCAACTATCTGAGCAACGGGCTCGAGGGCGTGCACCTCAACTTCGTGCGCAAGCCCGCCTGCCATGCCGGCTGGGACTGGGGCATCTGCCTGATGCCGACCGGCGTCTATGGCCGCATGGCCATCCGCCGCTCCCGCCTCGCCCGCCAGGAGAGCGTCACGGTGGTGCAGGCCCATGCCAGCAAAGCGGTCGAACTCACGGTCACGACTCGGGTTTTCGCCTTTGCCGAAGGATCGGTTGAACTCAGTCACGAGATCGACGGCCAGCGCCTCGGCGGCCTTGTTCCCGTGCGACCGGGCGAGAACGTCTTCACCCACAAGTTCACCATCCGCGACCCGAAGCTGTGGTGGCCGAACGGGCAGGGCGGCCAGCCGCTCTACACCCTTGCCACCACGCTCGACGGCGAGGTGACGACGCGCCGCATCGGGCTGCGCCGGCTCGAGTGGGTGATCGAGAAGGACGAGATCGACCACAGCTTCAAGTGCCGCATCAACGGGCGCGACGTCACCATGCTGGGCGCCAACTGGATCCCCGCCGACGCCATCCCCGCGCGCATCACGCCCGAGGCCGTGCGCGACCTGCTGGAAAGCGCCAGGGCCGCCAACATGAACATGCTCCGCGTCTGGGGCGGCGGCCAGTACGAGCCCGACTGGTTCTACGATCTGTGCGACGAACTCGGCCTGCTCGTCTGGCAGGATTTCATGTTCTCCTGCATGAGCTACCCTTCCGACCGCGGCTTCCTCGACGACGTGCGAGTGGAGATCACCCAGCAGGTGCGCCGCCTCGGCCACCATGCCTCGATCGCGCTGTGGTGCGGGGACAACGAGGTCATCGGCTCGCTCGGCTGGTATCCGGAGACGCGGGCCGACCCACAGCGCTACATCGCCAATTATGACCGGCTCAACTCCATGCTCGGCGACATTGTCGCCGAGGAGGACCCGTCGCGCCGCTTCTGGCCGTCGTCGCCGTCGCTGGGCTATCTCGACTTTTCCGATGGCTGGCACGCCGACACGCGCGGCGACATGCACTATTGGAGCGTCTGGCACGAGGCGAAGGACTTTTCGGCCTATCGCGAGGTCAACCCGCGCTTCGCCTCCGAGTTCGGCTTCCAGAGCTTTCCCTCGATGAACGTCATCGAGAGCTTCACCCGGCCGGAGGACCGCAATCCGTCGGCGCCGGTGATGGACAGCCACCAGCGCAATTCCGGCGGCAATGCCCGCATCCTCGAGACCATGACGCGCTATTTCCGCTTCCCGTCCGATTTCGAGCAGATGGTGTTCCTGTCGCAGGTGCAGCAGGGCCTCGCCATCAAGACCGCCATCGAGTACTGGCGCTCGACCAAGCCCCGCTGCATGGGCACGCTCTATTGGCAGCTCAACGATACCTATCCGGTGGCGAGCTGGTCCAGCCTCGACCACGGCGGGCAGTGGAAGTTGCTGCACTACATGGCGCGGCGCTTCTTCCTGCCGCTCAGCGTGGTGGCCGTGCCCGAAAGGGAAACGGGCGATATCCGGCTCACGGCGATCAACGACACCGCGACGACGGCCGCGATCAGCCTGGAGGTGCTCGCTGTCGACATGTCGGGAACATCGCGCACCCTTCATGCCGGCCGGGCGACGGTCTCGCCCGACGCCGCCGGCGTCGTCGCGCGCATTCCGCCGGCCGAACTCGGGGAGGGCGAATTCCTGTTCTTCTCCTGGCGCGATGGGGACGGCAGGCCAATCGGAGAAAACGATTATTTCCCAAAGGCGTACAAGTACTACGAGCCTGCCCGCGCGAAGTTCGAGGCGAGCTGGTCGGGCAGTGACGAGGCGCCGGTGCTGACGCTCACCACCGACAGGCCCGCCTTCTTCGTGACCGCCAGCGTCGACGTGCCGGGCTATTTCTCCGACAATGCGTTCACCCTGCTGCCCGGGCGCGCGGCAAGGCTCGGCTTCACCCCGCGGCTCGGGGCGACGGTGACGCGCGCGGCACTGGCGGAAAGCCTCACGATCCGCCATCTTCGCGACACCTACTAGGAGGCCGCCATGACCGCCCCATCCATCAAGCGCAGCCGCGTCAACCAGATCATGCGCGAGAGCGACGAATTCATCCGTTCCTTCGGCTATGTCCTGCCGCCCTTCGCCTACTGGTCGCCGGCGGAGTTCAGGGCCCGCAGGCACGAGGCGCAGGCGATCATCGACGCCCGGCTGGGTTGGGACATCACCGACTACGGGCTGGGCGAGTTCGACAGGACCGGGCTGTTCCTGTTCACGGTCCGCAACGGCAATGTCGCCGACCTCGAGAAGGGCAGGGGCATGCTCTATGCCGAAAAGGCGATGATCTCCCGGCAGGACCAGTATTCGCCCATGCACCGCCACAACCTCAAGGCCGAGGACATCATCAACCGTGGCGGCGGCACGCTGGTAATCGAGCTCTACGGCGACACCGGGGGCCAGTGCGACAGGACCAAGGGCACGACCGTCCTCACCGACGGCATCCGCCGCGAGCTGCCGCCGGGCAGCAAGCTGCGGCTGCAGCCGGGCGAGAGCGTGACGCTGATGCCCAACGAGCACTGGCACGCCTTCTGGGGCGAGGACGGCGACGTCTTCATCGGCGAGGTGTCGACGGTCAACGACGACACCACCGACAACGTCTTCGACGATCCGCGCATCGCCCGCTTCGGCGGCATCGAGGAGGACGAGGAGCCCTGGCACCTGCTCGTCTCCGACTACGCCAAATGGCTGCCGGCGTCCGGTTGACATAGGCGCGGCAATCCCACATCGGTTGGGGGCCGTCCCTCCTGCGGCGTCCGGATCTGCATATGTCCCGTACCATTGCCCCGATCGAGGAGCGCGCCTCCTACGGCATCGGCATCCTGCTGCTCGGGCAGCTGTTCTTCGTCCTGCTCGATCCGTCGGCCAAGTGGCTCGTCGTGCAGGGCATGCCCGTCGCCGAGGTCGTCTTCGTGCGCTATTTCGTGCACGTGGTCCTGCTGCTCGCGATCTTCCTGCCGACGCAGGGGCGGGCCATGCTCATCACCGCCAACTGGCGGATCGAGGCGCTGCGCGGCCTCGCCCTGCTGGGCCTCACCGGGCTCAATTTCCTCGCCCTGAGGTTCCTGCCGCTGACCGTCACGGGCGCGCTCACCTTCACCATGCCGCTGATCGTGTGCGCGCTGTCGGTGCCGATGCTGGGGGAGCGGGTGGGCTGGCGCCGCTGGCTCGCCATCGCCGTCGGCTTTTGCGGCATCCTCATCATCACCCGGCCGGGCAGCGAGGCCTTCCACCCGGCGGCCCTGCTGTCGCTGCTGGCGGCCGGCTGCGCGGCCCTGCATTCGATCTTCACCCGCAAGCTGGCCGGCGTCGATTCCGCCGCCACGCAGCAGTTCTATGCCGGCGCCATCGCCTTGGCCTGCATCACCCCGTTCGCCTTCGACGGCTGGGTCTGGCCGGCCGACGGCGCCGCCTGGTTCGCCTTTGTTGCCGTCGGGGCCTCGGGCCTGGTCGGCCACCTGCTGGTGAGCGTCGCCCATCGCTACTCGACGCCGTCGACACTCGGCCCGTTCAACTACCTGCAGCTTCTCTACATGGCCGCCGTGAGCTGGCTGCTGTTCAACCAGCCGCCGGACGTCTGGTTCTTCCTCGGGGCGCCGGTGATCATCCTGTCGGGCCTCTATATCTGGCTGCGCGAGCGCCGGCTGGCGCGCGTGCCCGTACCGGTCACGATTGAGGACGTGAAGGGCTAGCCGCTGATGCGCCCGCGCGCTGTGAGAGGCGGGCGTATTCGCTCCGAAATCTTGCTATCGGGCCGTACCCCGCCCATGTAAGGTGACGTTCGGCCATCGTTGGCACCCCGATCCTCGTCAATAGAGGCTACCGCCCGAGGCTTCCTCCAGCGGCCGCCACTTGGCGGTAAGGAAGCGGCGCCTGACCGCGGTCCAAGTGGTCGCCCGTCTGCTCGTCACCGGCGGCAAACCGGCGGCAGGTCCTAATGGTGGGTACGCCGGACCAGAGGCGAGCACGACGAGCGCGGGCCTGCGGAAGGTGCGGAATGGACGATAAGAGACCCTTCTCGGATCAACTGATGGAGGCCGCCGGCCGAGTCGAGGACCTGTCTCATGACGAGCTCGCCCGCCTGCTCTACAAGGCGGCCGTGCGACTGCGGGCCGTGCATGTCGTCGGCGTGCGCCTGGAACATGTGCCGGTGCCGGCCTACCACCTGCTGCGTCACCTGGCGCAGGGCCCTGTCCCCTTGGGGTCGCTGGGCAGTCGCGATATGGAGACGGCTGTCGCTTTCCTCGTCTCGCGTGGGCTCGCAGAAGCAGACACCGACGCGCGCCACTTGGCAATCACACCCGCCGGACGGGAAATCGGCGAGATCGCCGACGAACGCGGCGGGCAAGACGCGCAGGAGGACCGTCAATGAGCGATCACTATCACGCCTATTCGGACAAGCCCGATATCTCGGCGGGGACTTTCATCCTGGTCACGGGCGGCTCCGAGCGTGTCGCCGTCAGAACCGCTGACCAGCTGACCATCGAGTCGCCCGCCGACCAGAGACTGTCCGCCGTCGTGGTGGACCGTACCGGCGAGCGATTGCTCCTCTCGACGGGGGAGGGAAGGCTGATCTGGCTCGAACGGGCCGAAGGCGCAATCGCCTTTGATGATTTCCAGATATCCGAGGGCTTCTCCCGGGAGCTCTGGCGGGTCGTGCGGAGCGAAGAACCCGGGCTGTGAGTGGCTCTCCGGCCGGCGGCGTGCCTCACGGCCGCGCGGATTCCCTTGTGCGTTGCCTGAGCAGGCCGGTGCGCGGCGCGAAGAGCAGCGCGAGCAGGAACACCGCCGTCTGCAGGAGCACGATGCACGGACCGGTCGCGGCATCGAGGTGGAAGCTGAGGAAGGTGCCGAGCACGCTCGCGCCGATGGCGACCGCCATCGCCACCGCCAGCATGTGGCCGAAGGTGCGGGTAAGCAGGAAGCCGATGGCGCCGGGGGCGATGAGCATGGCGACGACGAGGATGATGCCCACCGCCTTGAGCGAGGCGACGATGGTCAGCGCCAGGAGCACCAGCAGCCCGTAGTGCAGCAGGTTCACCGGCAGCCCGACCACCCGCGCGTGCTGCGGATCGAAGGCATGCAGCAGGAAGTCGCGGCGCTTCATGAGCACGATCAGCAGCGTGCCGCCGGCGATGACGGCGGTTTCGGCGAGATCGCCCATCGTTACCCCCAGCATGTTGCCGAACAGGATGTGGCTCAGGTGCTGGTCGGTCTCGATGCGGGTGAACAGCACCAGCCCCAGCCCGAACATGCCGGAGAACACGATGCCCATCACGGTATCTTCCTTCACCCGGCTGTTGGCCTTGAGATAGCCCGTGGCCACGGCCGAGAACAGGCCGGCGGCGAAGGCGCCGATGGCGAGCGGCAGGCCGAGCACGAAGGCGATGACGATGCCCGGCAGCACCGCATGCGAGATGGCGTCGCCCATCAGCGACCAGCCCTTGAGCACGAGGAAGCAGGACAGGACGGCGCACACCGCGCCCACCAGCACCGCGACCACGAACGCCCGCTGCATGAAATCGTAGGCGAAGGGTTCGGTAAGGAAGCTCCACAGTTGCGTCATGGCTGCGTCTCCGCGGCGGCGGCCGCCGCCGCCCGGCGGCGCGCGGCGAGGCGGCCGTGGCGGGGGGCGAAGACGAAGGCGGCGAGGAACACCGCGGTCTGCAGCGAGACGATCAGCCCGCCGGTGGCGCCGTCGACGAAGAAGCTCAGATAGGCGCCGACGGCGGCGCACGCCGCGCCGATGGCGACGGCGAGGACGAGCAGCGTCTGGAACCGGTCGGTGAGCAGATAGGCGGTCGCCCCGGGCGTCACCACCATGGCGATGACGAGGATGGCGCCCACGGTCTGCAGCGCCGCCACGGTACAGGCGGCGAGCAGAGCGAAGAACAGGATCTGCAGCGCCCTGGAGTCAATGCCGACGGTGCGCGCGTGGCTCTCGTCGAAGAACACCAGCATCAGGTCCTTCCACTTGAGCACCAGCACTGCGAGCGACACCGCGGCGATGATCACCACCTGCAGCGCATCCTCGTCGGAGATGCCGAGGATGTTGCCCATGACGATCGACTGGATGTTGACCGAGGTCGGCCAGATCGACACCATGAACAGCCCCAGCGCGAAGAACGAGGTGAAGACGATGCCGATGATGGCGTCCTCGCGCAGCTTGGTGCGCTGGCGCACCAGCACCATGGACAGGGCGGCGAGGATGCCGGCGAAGAACGCCCCGAGCGCATAGGGCAGGCCGAGCATGTGCGCCCCGGCGACGCCCGGCACGACGGCATGCCCGAGCGCGTCGCCGACCAGCGACCAGCCCTTGAGCATGAGATAGGCCGACAGGAAGGCGCACACGGTGCCGACCAGGGCGCTGACCCAGATGGCCTTGATCATGTAGTCGTAGGCGAAAGGCTCCAGCAGCAGGCTCATTCCTCCTCCTCCCGGCGGCTGCCGGAAGCCGGCTGCGAGCCGCCGTAGAAGACGACCGGCCGCTCGTCGTCGGTAAGGACGGTGACCCCGCGCGCGTCGCGGTCCTCGTGCAACTCCTCGCCCTCGAGGTGGAAGTGCCTGAGCACGCCGCCGAAGGCGCGCTCGAGATTGGCCTGGGTGAAGGTCTCGGCCGTGGGGCCGGCGGCGAGCACGGTGCGGTTGACCAGCACCACCTGGTCGCAGAAATCGGGCACGCTGCCCAGATTGTGCGTCGACACCAGCATCAGGTGGCCGCTGGCGCGCAGTTCGCGCATCAGCGCGATGATCGCCTCCTCGGTCTTGACGTCGACGCCGGTGAACGGCTCGTCGAGCAGGATGATGCGGCCCTCCTGCGCCAGTGCCCGGGCGAGGAAGACGCGCTTCTTCTGGCCGCCGCTGAGTTCGCCGATCTGGCGCTTGCGGAAGGCGGCCATGCCCACCCGCTCGAGCGCGGCGTCGACCATCTGCCGGTCCCTGGGCGTGGCGTGCCGGAAGAAACCCATATGGCCGTAGCGGCCCATCAGCACCACGTCCTCGACCAGGACCGGGAAGTTCCAGTCGACCTCCTCGGCCTGCGGGACGTAGGCGACGAGGTTGCGCCTGAGCGCCTCCCTGACCGCCATGCCGGCGATGGTCACGCGGCCCTTCACCGGGGTGACGAAGCCCATGATCGCCTTGAACAGGGTGGACTTGCCGCTGCCGTTGACGCCGACAAGGCCGGCAATGGTGCCGGCCCCGAGGCTGAAGGAGGTGTCGCGCAGCGCCACCGTGCCGTTGGGATAGGCGACGGTCACGTCCTCGACCACCAGCGAGGGCAGGGGGTCCGGCCGCCAGGCTTCGTGCGGCACGTTGGCAGAAAGCGTCATTTGCCGAACCCCCTGGCAATGGTGTCGACGGTGACCTCGAGCAACTTGAGGAACGTCGGCGTCGGCCCGTCGGTTTCGCTGAGGGAATCGACATAGAGCACGCCGCCATAAGCCGCGCCGGTCTCCTTGGCGACCTGCCGCGCCGGCTTGTCGGAGACGGTGCTCTCGGAAAACACTACCGGGATCGCATTGGCCCGCACCTCGTCGATCACCCGGCGTACCTGCTGCGGCGTGCCCTGCTGGTCGGCATTGATGGGCCACAGATAGAGTTCGCGCATGCCGTAGTCGCGGGCAAGGTAGCTGAACGCGCCCTCGGAGGTGACCAGCCAGCGCTGCGCCTCCGGGATGGCGGCGAGGCGCGCCCGCAGCGGGGCGTCGAGCGCCTTGATCTGGTCGGCATAGGCGGCGGCGTTGGCGTCGTAGGCCGCGGCATTGCCGGGGTCGTGCGCGACCAGCGCCTTGCGGATGTTCTCGACATAGACGAGCGCGTTGGTCGGCGACATCCACGCGTGCGGGTTGGGTTTTCCCGTATAGGGGCCTTCGACGATGCCCATCGGCTCGATCCCCTCGCTCACCACGACGCCGGGCACGTCCTTGATGTTCTCGAAGAACTTCTTGAACCAGCGCTCGAGGTTCATGCCGTTCCACAGCACGAGATCGGCGCCCTGCGCCCGCACGATGTCCTGCGGCGTCGGCTGGTAGTCGTGAATCTCGGCACCCGCCTTGGTGATGGATTCGACCACGGCGGCGTCGCCGGCCACGTTGCGGGCGATGTCGGCGATGATGGTGAAGGTCGTGACGACCTTGAACCTGGCGTCGGTTTCGCCCGACGTGCAGCCGCCGAGCGCGGCGGTGAGGGCGGCGGCAAGGGCCAGGGCGGCAAGATGGCGGGCCGTCATTCGGTAATTCCTAGTTGCGAATGGTTCCTATTAGCAGAAAGAATCAGCCGATTGTCAACACCCTGCACAAGAGCCGCGGCGGCGGGAAGGCGGGGTGCGGGCCGCATGCCGCTTCCTTTGCGATGCGCAATCCCTTGCAAATTGGACCGGAGACAATTATGTGTCGCCGCATCGACATTTGGCTGACATTCGGCCGTATGCCCCCGTTACCGGCCAGGCGCACGATCAAAGCTCCAAACATCGACTGGCCGGGCGGGCGACCTGAAGTCGCTTTGCCCAAACGACAAGACGCACTGAAGGACTGCTCCCCATGGAAACGGGCACCGTCAAATTCTACAACGAGACCAAGGGTTTCGGGTTCATCCAGCCGGATAATGGCGGCAAGGACGTGTTCGTGCACGCCACCGCGCTGCAGCGCTCGGGCATGATGACGCTCTCGGAGGGCCAGAAGGTCTCCTTCGACACCGCCGAGGACCGCCGCACCGGCAAGATGGCCGTGAACAACATCTCTGCCGCCTGATCGCCAGGCGCAGCGAAGACTGTCGAAACCGGGCGCCGCTTGCGCCCGGTTTTGTTTTGCGGGCGCGAAAGCTGGCCATTTCGGTCCCGATCCACTATCTCGGCCCCATGACGCATGACCTCGCAACCGCACGCCGCTTCTCGGTGGCGCCGATGATGGAGTGGACGGATACCCATTGCAGGTATCTGCACCGGCTGCTGACCCGCCGTGCCCTGCTGTTCACCGAGATGGTCACCAGCCCCGCCGTGATCCACGGGAGGCGGGAGCAGTTGCTGGCCTACGACCCGGCCGAGCAGCCCGTTGCCGTGCAGCTGGGCGGCTCCGATCCGGCGGAACTGGCCGAGGCTGCCCGCATCGCCGGCGAGGCCGGGTTCGCGGAGATCAACCTCAATGTCGGCTGCCCGTCCGACCGGGTGCAGTCGGGGCGCTTCGGCGCCTGCCTGATGGCGGAGCCGGCGCTGGTGGCCGACTGCGTGCGCGCCATGCGCGCCGCGACCGACGTGCCGGTCACCGTCAAGTGCCGCATCGGCATCGATGACCAGGACACCGGCGAGAGCCTCGACCGCTTCGCCGACGCCATGGCCGGGGCCGGGGTCGCGGCGCTCTACGTGCACGCCCGCAAGGCGTGGCTCAAGGGACTGAGCCCCAAGGAGAACCGCACCATCCCGCCGCTCGACTATCCGCGGGTATACCGGTTGGCGCAGCGTCTCGATCCCCTGCCGGTGCTGCTCAACGGCGGCATCGGCTCGCTGGACGCGGCCGAGGAACACCTGCGGCACGTGTCCGGGGTGATGCTGGGCCGCGCCGCCTACCACGAGCCGCTGCTGCTGGCCGAAGTGGACCGCCGCATCTTCGGCGCGCCATCGCCGGCCGTCGCGCTCGCCTCGATCGTCGCGGCGATGGCCGACTACGCCGAACTCCAGCTGGCAAGGGGCGTGCGGCTCAACCAGGTCACCCGCCACATGCTCGGCCTCGCCAATGGCCGGCCCGGGGCCCGCCAGTTCCGCCAGATCCTCAGCGTCGACGCCTGCCGCAGGGGAGCCGGGCCGGAACTCATCCTGCGCGCCTTCGCGGCGCTCGATCAGTCGGTGAGTTCGAGGGAGTTGGAACTGACCGCGTAGCGGCTCAGCGTCTCGAGAAAGCTCATGCCCAGCAGGCTGGTGTCGAGCGCGTGCGCCTCGGCGACGAAGGCGCGCACGCGGCGCCGCGCGATGCCGCCGATTTCGACGCGGTCGAGCGTCACGGACGCGGCGCGGCCGGTGCCGTTGGCGGTCGACACAGGAATGTCGAAGCGCAGCTTGCCGGTGTCGATGCCGGCCCGCTGCGCGTCGGCGTGGGTCAGCACCACGGCGCTGGCGCCGGTGTCGAAAATCAACGTCATGCCGGCCCCGTTGATGCTGCCCTTGATGCGGAAATGTCCGTCGCCGCCGCGGCGGAAGGTCGCCGTGCCGTTCTCGGAGTCGACGATGGCCGTCCCCGGCAGCAGGTCGCCGAAGACGCGGGCGGCAACCCCGCTGAGATCGTCGCGATAGGCATAGCCGAGCATGGCGACGGCGAAGAGCCCGCCCCACAGCGCCAGGCTGCCGAGAAGTTCGGCCGCCCGCCGCCGCTGGGTGAACGCCCCGGCGGCGAAGACGATGAGCAGGATCACCAGCGGGATGAGCTGGCCGGTCTGGTCCTGGGTCAGGCCGGCGAGGCTGCCCGCATCGGCGCTGATCAGCAGCGCGAGGGCGACGGCGACCAGGAGGGCGAAGCCGATGAACAGCATGGGCGGCCTTTCGTGCCGGACGGTGTCCTCACTATAAAGGGGCTGGCGCCAATAAGTTCAAGCGAGAGACGTCGGTGCTCACACCAAGACGAGGAACGCCGTCAGCACGGCGATCTCGATGAGGGCGTGCAGGGCCCCGATGGCGTCGCCGGTCTGCCCGCCCAGCAACTGCCGGCAGGCGCGCGTCCACGCCCAGGCCACGCCGGCCGCGGCGAGCCCGCCGACGGCGACGCCGAGCACGCCGACGAACGGCCCCGCCAGCATCAGCGCCAGCGCCGCGGCG
>NZ_DASWVV010000130.1:0-1508 GCF_036406155.1 Devosia sp.
GACGTCGCGGCGCTGGCGGCCGCCCTCGCCGACGGGCGCGACCGGGCCCGCTACACCTCGACGCAGGAGGATGCCTGGACGCTGGTCGCCGCCGCGGCGCTCGCCCGCGAGGCGGCCGGCGGGCAGATCACGATCGACGGCGAGGCGCTGACCGGTTCGGCCTACCGCCGCTACGACCAGGAGGACCTCAATCAGGGCGACATCGTCGTTGCCAACACCTCCAACCAGCCCACCGAGGTGAAGCTCTCGGTGGCGGCCATCCCCGAGGCGCCGCCGCCGGCCGCGAGCGCGGGCTTTACCATCGCGCGCGCCTGGTACCTGCCGGACGGCACGCCCTTCGATCCGGCCGTCGATCCGGTCACCCAGAACGACCGCTTCGTGGTGGTGCTGTCGCTGGCCGCCGAGGCGCTGGGCTCCGGCCAGTACATCGTCGCCGACCCGCTGCCTGCCGGCTTCGAGATCGAGAATCCCGACCTCGCCGCCGGGGCGGGCGTCGGCGATTTCGCCTGGCTCACGGTCGACACGCCGGCGCACGCCGAGGCCCGCACCGACGCCTATGTCGCGGCCTTCCGCTTCGTCTCCGAGACCCGCAGCTTCTCCACCGCCTACATGGTGCGCGCCACCTCCCCCGGCAGCTTCGTGCTGCCCGGCGCGACGGTGGAGGACATGTACCGGCCGGAGCGGCGCGCCAACACCGATGCCGGCCGGCTCGACATCGCCGCCGCGGCGGCGCCGGCTGCCCCGGCGCAGCCGGGCGGGCCGGCGGACAAGATCAGCCGGTGAGACCGCGGCGGCTCCTCGCCGCCGCCCTCTTCCTCGCCGCCGGGCTCGCCGGTGGCGGGGCCATCTGGGCCGGTACGTTCCTGGCCGGCGCCGCCGCCGGTTTGCCCCCGGCGCCGGCCCTTGCCGCCCTGGAGGTGTCGACGGCGGTGGTCGATCGCGACGGCAACCTGCTGCGGCCCTTCACCACCGCCGGCGGGCGCTGGCGGCTGCCGGTCACGCTGGAGCAGGTCGACCGCCGCTTCATCGACATGCTGGTCGCCTACGAGGACCAGGACTTCTTCGCCCATCAAGGCATCGACTGGCCGGCCATGCTGCGCGCCGCCCTGCAGTTCGCCGGCGCCGGCGGCCGCATCGTCTCGGGCGGTTCGACCCTGACCATGCAGGTGGCCCGTCTGCTCGAGCAGCAGCCGACCCGCAGCCTCGCCGGCAAGCTCCGCCAGATGCTGCACGCCGACGCGCTCGAGCGGCAGTTGCGCAAGGAGGAGATCCTCGGCCTCTACCTGATGCTGGCCCCCTATGGCGGCAATATCGAGGGCATCCGCGCCGCCAGCCTCGCCTGGTTCGGTAAGGAGCCGGGCCGGCTGACCACCGCCGAGGCGGCGCTGCTGGTGGCGCTGCCGCAGGCGCCCGAGCTTCGCCGGCCCGACCGCGATCCCGAGGCGGCGCTGCGGGCGCGCAACATGGTGCTCGACCGGCTGGCCGACGCCGGCGTCATCGCCGCCGAC
>NZ_DASWVV010000131.1:0-2807 GCF_036406155.1 Devosia sp.
CGCCGCCACCGGCGAGGAGAAATAGCTGGAAATCCGGGCGCCGATCCCCTATATGCCCGTCGAGCCTGCCGGCACTGCCGGCATTGCTGCCATGGCCCCTGCTGGACGACATCCCGGCCGGGGCGACCCGATGATCCCCTATCGAAAGGATTTGCCCGATGTCGATTACGCCTGAGCGCAAGAGCGCCCTGATCAAGGAATACGCCACCAAGACGGGCGATACCGGCTCGCCGGAAGTCCAGGTCGCCATCCTGTCGGAGCGCATTGCCAACCTGACCGAGCACTTCAAGACCCATGGCAAGGACAATCACTCCCGCCGCGGCCTGCTGAAGATGGTCTCGACGCGCCGCAGCCTGCTTGACTACGTCAAGAAGAGCGACGAAGCGCGCTACAAGGCGCTGATCGAGCGCCTCGGCCTGCGTCGCTGATCGGCGCGGGACAAGCCGGATCGCGAGGCAAGCCTCGCGGTCACCCCGCCCGGTCACCCCGGGCATAGCGTAGACCGGCAACAGTCTATGCGGAGCATGGCGAGATCATCGGCCGCTCATGGCGCATCAGGCTTCCTTGCGAAGCGGCGCTTCCCGGGCGAAAGTGAACGGCTCATCGTCTTGTCCATGTTCCGCCCCGCGGAGGGGTCGTCAGGAAAGGCCGTGCCTTTCGGGTCCGATGGACCGACCACTCCACTGACAAGCGGGTGCCGGGCGGAAACCAGTGCCGATTTTGGGCGGGTCCTGCACATGGGGTGCGTGGACCGCGCGGGCACAGCGGATGCGTTCGCGGGTACTGCGCCCCGCGTTCCCGCGCCTCCGCCAGAATGGAAAGACGAAACCATGTCGATCAAATTCGATCACCACAAAGTCGAACTCAACTGGGGCGGCCAGCCGCTCACCCTCGAAACGGGCAAGATGGCCCGCCAGGCCGACGGCGCCGTGCTGGCGACGCTGGGCGAAACGGTGGTCCTCGCCACCGTGGTCTCCGCCAAGGAGGCCAAGCCGGGGCAGGATTTCTTCCCGCTCACGGTCAACTACCAGGAGAAGTATTTCGCCGCCGGCAAGATCCCGGGCGGCTATTTCAAGCGCGAAGGCCGCCCGACCGAGAACGAGACCCTGGTCAGCCGCCTCATCGACAGGCCGATCCGGCCGCTCTTTCCGCACGGCTACCGGAACGAGACCCAGGTCATCGTCACCGTGCTGCAGCACGACATGGAGAACAACCCCGACGTGCTCTCCATGGTCGCCGCCTCGGCGGCGCTGACCATCTCCGGCGTGCCCTTCATGGGCCCGATCGGCGCCGCCCGCGTCGGCTATGTCGACGGTGAGTACGTGCTCAACCTCGCTGTCGACCGGCGCGCCGATTCCAAGCTCGATCTCGTCATGGCCGGCACTGCCGACGCCGTGCTGATGGTGGAGTCGGAGGCCCAGGAGCTGTCCGAGGAAGTGATGCTGGGCGCCGTGATGTTCGGCCACCAGCAGTCCAGGAAGGTCATCGAGGCGATCATCAAGCTCGCCGAACTGGCCGCCAAGGAGCCGCGCGAGTTCAATGCGCCCGACCATTCGGCGCTGGAAAAGCGCGTGCTCGAGGTCATCGAAGCGGAACTGCGCGCCGCCTACAAGAACACCAGGAAGGAAGTGCGCTACGCCGCCGTCGATGCCGCCCGCGCCAAGGTGCTGGAGCATTTCGCGCCGCAGATCGAGGCCGGCGAAATCGCTGCCGACGAACTGGCCGCGGTGTTCCACGACCTGCAGGCCAAGATCGTGCGCTGGAACATCCTCGACACCGGCACCCGCATCGACGGGCGTGACCTCAAGACCGTCCGCCCGATCGTTGCCGAAGTCGGCGTGCTGCCGCGCACCCACGGCTCGGCGCTGTTCACGCGCGGCGAGACGCAGGCCCTGGTCGTCGCCACGCTCGGCACCGGCGAGGACGAGCAATATGTCGACAGCCTCGAGGGCACGCACAAGCAGAACTTCCTGCTGCACTACAACTTCCCGCCCTATTCGGTGGGCGAGGCCGGCCGCATGGGCTCGCCCGGCCGCCGCGAGATCGGCCACGGCAAGCTCGCCTGGCGCGCCATCAACCCGATCCGCCCCAAGGTCGAGGAATTCCCCTATACCATCCGCGTCGTCTCCGAGATCACCGAGTCCAACGGCTCGAGCTCGATGGCCACGGTCTGCGGCACCTCGCTGGCGCTGATGGATGCCGGCGTGCCGATGAAGCGCCCGGTGGCGGGCATCGCCATGGGTCTCATCCTCGAGGGTGAGAAATACGCCGTGCTCTCCGACATCCTCGGCGACGAGGACCACCTGGGCGACATGGACTTCAAGGTCGCCGGCACGGAGGTGGGTGTCACCTCGCTGCAGATGGACATCAAGATCGCCGGCATCACCGAGGAGATCATGAAGGTCGCCCTCGAGCAGGCCAAGGGCGGGCGCCAGCACATCCTGGGCGAGATGGCCAAGGCCATCACCACTTCGCGCTCCGAGGTGGGCGAGTTCGCCCCGCGCATCGAGACGCTGACCATCCCCACCGACAAGATCCGCGATGTGATCGGCTCCGGCGGCAAGGTGATCCGCGAGATCGTCGACAAGACCGGCGCCAAGGTCGACATCTCCGACGACGGCACCGTCAAGGTCGCTTCCTCCGATGGCAAGGCGATCACCGCCGCGCTGAACTGGATCAAGTCGATCGTGTCGGAGCCCGAGGTCGGCGTCATCTATCAGGGCACGGTGGTCAAGACCGTCGATTTCGGCGCCTTCGTCAATTTCTTCGGTCCGCGCGACGGCCTCGTCCACATCTCGCAGCTCGCC
>NZ_DASWVV010000132.1:0-18259 GCF_036406155.1 Devosia sp.
ATGAACTGGCGGGTGCGGTCTTGCGTGGGATGTTCGAAGATCTGCTCGGCCGGGCCCTGCTCGACGATGCGACCGGAGTCCATCATCACCACCCGATCGGCGATCTGCCGGGCAAAGCTGAGCTCGTGCGTGACGATGACCATGGTCATGCCGCCCTCGCGCAGCCGCATCATCACGTCCAGCACCTCGCCCACCAGTTCGGGATCGAGCGCCGAGGTGGGCTCGTCGAACAGCACGGCTTCGGGTTGCAGCGCGATGGCCCGGGCGATGCCCACGCGCTGCTTCTGTCCTCCGGACAGTTGGCCCGGATAGCTGGACACCTTGTCGGCGAGCCCGACCGAGGCAAGCGCCTCGGTCGCAACCCGCCGGGCCTCGGCGCGGGGCAGCTTCTTCACCCGCCTCAGCGCCAGCGCGACATTGCCCAGCGCGGTCATGTGCGGATACAGGTTGAACGACTGGAAGACCATGCCCAGCTTGCCGCGGACTTCCCGCAGTCGGCTGCCGTTGGCGACCAGATCGATGCCCGAGAACAGAACGCTGCCCGAACTGGGGACCTCGAGCAGGTTCATGCAGCGCAGCACCGTGCTCTTGCCGGAGCCGGAGGAGCCGATCAGGACGACCGCCTCCCCCTTGTGCACTTCGAGATCGATCCCGTGCAGGACTTGAACCAGGCCGAAGCTTTTGTGAACGCCCCGGAGCTGGATCAGGGGTTGCGTTTGGCTCATTTGAGTTCCTCGCGCCAAGTACTGTACGGGTTTCGCAGGTTACGTCAGTTGCACGCCAGGTCGTGCTCTGTCGGATCGTAGTTCTCGAAGCCGACGGGTCCGTATCCGGGCACGATGTTGACGGACGGCGAGTCTGCCGCCGGCGGGAAGCCGAACCACTTCTCGTGCAGCGCGGCCAGCGTGCCGTCCTGCTTGAGGCATTCGATGGCCGTGTCGATCCGGCTGCGCAACTCGGGATTCTCGGGCTTGACGGCGAAGGCGAAGGCGCCGCCGAGATTGATCGTCTGCGGCACCTTCAGCCCCGGCTGCTTCGTGGCCAGGTAGGCCATCGTGCCGGTTTCCGCCAGCGCGGCGAAGGCGCGGCCCGACTGCACCGCCTGCGCCGTGTCGGGCACGTTGAGGTAGCGCTGGATTTCGAAGCCGTACTTTGCCGCGTTTTCCTGCGCCCAGGTGTCGGCGATGGCGCCGTTGTTGACAGCCACGACCTTGCCCTTGAGGGCCGCGAGGTCGGAGAGCTCGGCGTCCGCCTTGGTCAGGAAGCCCAGCGAGGTCTCGAGATAGCCCTCGGTGAAGGCCATGCTCTTGCTGCGCTCCTGGGTGATGGTCACCGGGGCGATGATGACATCGAAATGCCCGGCGAACAGGCCGGCGAAGATGCCCGACCACTCCTGCACCACCAGTTCGAAATCGCGGCCCAGCTGCTTGGCGACGGCCTTGCCGACGTCGACGTTGAAGCCTTCCACGTCGCCGGACACGGTCCGGTAAGCAAAGGGCGGGATGGTCGGGTCCGCCGCGGCCTTCAGGACCTCGGCCTGGGCGCCCAGCCCGGACAGGGACGCAAGGCCTATGCCGAGCGCGACGCCGGCAAACTTCCTCAGGTAATTCGTCATTGCTTCCTCCTTGTTGGTCGTCGTTAGTTGGTGATGGTCGCGATCGCTTCGCGCACCGCGTCCTCGACCTTGTTCTGGTCGCGCCGGATACGGGCGCGCAGCATCAGGTCCATCGGGGAGTTGCGGGCGTGGTGAACCAGCTCGTCGATCGAGTTCATGATGGTGAGCGGCTTCTTCAGGTCGACGCCGAAGATGTCCTGCCCGTAGCGGCCCTTGTAGGTGTAGTTGACCCAGGTGAGCGTGCGCGACAGGCGCTTGAGCGTGCGGTTGACGCGGGCGGGATCGGCGCTCGCCGCGGTCTCGTGGAACGCGGTGACCTTGCGCTCGAGTTCGGCCACCAGCGCCAGGGTGCCGGAGACGTCGTAGTGGCCGCCGTCCTGCCACGCCTGCAGCCGCGCTTTCATGCCCTGCACGGTCTTGCGGAAATCGTGAGGCAGCCGTTCCGCGCTGCACAGGCGGATCGTCTCCAGCACGCGGATCCTGGCGTTGCGCTCCAGATTGTCCGGATCGATCTTGTCGAGCGTGTCGTGGTTGGAGTGGTTCCAATACCCGAGGAAGGCGCCGCCCCATTCGTCGGTCTGCGCCTGCGTGAAGGCGCAACGCGTGTAAACACTGGGAACGCCGATACCGTAGAAGCCGCGGTCGGCGGTCTTGTTGGCGCGGGTGACGTTGATCTTCGGTTCGGCCCCCACCACGTCGCGGGCGCAGCCGAGGGCGAAATCCATCAGCTCCTCGCTGGCCTCGATCTTGAATTCGGGCGCGTTGGCGAAGCCGGGGTTGTCGGTGAACGAGAAGCAGATCGCGTGTTCGGAAAGCTCCCGCCAGTGGTTGTCGAGGTACCAGGTCGAGGTCGCGTAGGCGCCGTTCTCGTGGCCCGAGACGAACATGAAGCGCACCTTGCGTCGCAGGTGCTGGCGCCCCTCGTGCAGCACCCGGGCGGCTTCCAGCAGCACCGCGACCCCGCCGCCGTCGTCGGAAGCGCCGGGGTTCCACGAGTCGTGGTGCGCCGCCATGATGACGAAATCGTCGCTGGCCTCGGCGTGCCCGGGCTCCACGTCGCACAGCACCTGGTGCGACTTGCCCCAGAACGACCGGATGTCGGCACTGAAGCTGCCCGTCACCTTGCCCTTGCGGCACAGCTCACGCAGGCGCTCGTAGCTTTTCCGGCCGATATGCGCCCGCGGAATTGCTTCCTGCTCGCCGATGCGGAAGTCCTCGGGGTCGGGCAGGCCCCAATAGGTCCAGGTCTGCGGCGCCGTGACCCGCAGAATGTCGACGTCGGAGGGGCCCCAGTTGCCGTAGATCATGCCGAGCGCGCCCTTCTTGCGCGCCTCTTCCGGGGTGATCGGGTAGGAGTAGGAATAGGGGATCACGACCACCTTGCCGGCGACCTCGTCGGCGCGGGCGCGAGCTTCTTCCGGCGTCTCGATGACGATGAACTCGCCCTCGACGACCTGGCCGCGACCGGTGTCGGGTGCGCAGGGAATGTCGAGCGGTTCCGGGCCGGTGATGCGCAGATGCGCCTCACCCGGCACCCCCAGCCATGAATCCACTTGCTGAATTTGCGGCTTCAGTCCGACCGCCCGCAATTGCGAGGCAATATATTCGGCCGACTGCGGCTCTTGCTCGGAGCCGGTATGGCGATCGGGCAACTTGGTTGCCAAGTATTCGACGTGGGCCCAGGCCTTCGTGACGTCAAACTGGGCCAGCAGTCTTTTCTCGGTCTCGTTCATATTCAGCTCCTCAGGAAAGGCACAACGTCAGCCGATGCAGGATTTTGGGAATTCGACACCGGCCACATAGTCGAGTGCCATTTGCGGGAGCATCTGGTAGACGTTCGCCCGCACCATCGGATTGACGGAAATCTGCAGGTAGGCATCGCGCGGCGACATGCCGTGCTCGCTGCTCAGCCAGTCGACCATCAGCAGGGCCGCCTGCGTCAGCGCATGGTCGAGCGGGCGCGAGATGTGCAGCGCGATCAGGCTGTGCTCCGTCTCGATGCGGGGAAACGGCAAGGCCTTCGGGCCGCAATTGTCGACCGACAACTCGACCTCGCCCTCGACCTCCGCCGCCACGCCGGTGAATTCCATGTCGCCCTGGGAAGCGTGCAGGTCGCCCAGGGCCAGAAGCCCGCCGTCGACCTGCGCCGTCACGTACAGGCGCGAGCCGGCGCGGATGTCGCGGCAGTCGATGTTGCCGCCGAACGCGCCCTGCCCCAGCAGGGCGGAATGGACTTCGCGCTCGGGCGTCACCGCGATGGTGCCGATGAAGGGGGCGGCCGACCAGTTCACCAGATCGTTGAAATGCACCCTGCCCCCGGCCATCGTGCCATCCGGCCCGGGCTCGTGGCGCAGGATGTGCACGCCGGGGGCATCGGCCTCCGGCCAGCGGGCGGAATCGCGCAAGGGGCCGCGTCCGGTGGTCCAGGTCGCGCTCTGGCGGGGGCTGATGGCAACGCTGTGCACGCTGATGCAGAGCATGTCGCCCTTGCGCACACCCTCGACATGAATGGGACCGGCCAGCGGGTTGGACAGGGGCGGCGTCACGTCCAGCCCGGCGCGCTCGAACGGCGACTGGCCGTGGCGCGTCAGCTGGTTGGCGCTGGCGTCCTGCGTCTCGACCCTGAACCGCTCGCCGGGGCGCACCCGCAGGCGCGGCGGCTCGGCCCGGTCGAGGGCGTAGAGGTCGGCGCGATCACGCGGAATCGTCTGCACGGCCGGCTCCGGTGTTGCGGGGACGCTGGTGGGCGCGCTGGTAGCGGGCGTAGCTGGCCGACATGGCCGTGGCGTAGCGGCGGGTCAGTTCGATCAGCCGCTCGACCTCGTCGCCGTCGAACTTCTGCGCCGGGCCGGAGACGGCCAGGGACATCACCGCCTGCCCTTCTTGGTCGACGACGGGAAAGGCGATGGCGGAGGCCATCTCGTCGGCTTCCGAGGCGCTGCGCGCATATCCCTGCGTCCGTATCCGCTCGAGTTCGGCCCGCAGGGCCGTGCGATCGGCAATGGTGTTGCTGGCCAGCCGGCGGATATCGACCGTGGCGAGGTAGGTTTCACGGAACGCCTCGTCGGCCAGCGCCAGCAGCAGCTTGGCCGGCGCCGAGGCGTAGAGCGGCAAGGTGTCGCCGGCAGACATCGCCAGCTTCAGCCGCTGGGTGGACTGGATCACCTTGATGGCGACGGCGTGGGCGCCGTCGCGCACACAGAGGAATACCGTCAGCTCGCTGTCGCGCTCCAGCGCCTCCATTTCCACCTGGACCAGCGAAGCGAATTCGTTGTGGTTATCCGGGCCGCCCTGGATGGCGTGCAGGCGACGCCCCGGCAGGATGAGGGCTGCTTCCTTGCGCGCGAATTCCTGTTCGACCAGGAGCGAGACGTAGCGATAGACCGTGCTGACGGGCAGCCCGGTTTTTGCCGCGAGTTCGTTCGGGGTCACGCCTCCGGAAACCGCGATCAGCTCGACGAGCGCCAGCGTGCGTCGGACGGCGGTCTGCATCAGCGGCCACCACGCGCTGCGGGGCGGGCCAGCAGCACCCGTCCGAGCGCAGCCGCGGCGGCGGCACGCACCGGGTCGAACACCGGGATGCCGATCCGGCGGGTCAGCTCGGCTTCGAACGGCGCCATGCCGGCACAACCCAGCACCAGCACTTCGCATTGGGCCGAGTCGCGCAGTTGGACGCCCTCTTCCACCAGGCGGTCGATGGCGTCGGGCCGGCTTTCGAGCTCAACCACGCCGATCCCCACCGGCCGGTCGCCGCCGATCCGGTCCGCTATTCCCATCGCGCCGTACATGCGCCAGTGGCGAGGAACCGAGGAGGGCAGGATCGACAGCACCCCGATCCTCTGGCCGACGGTCATGGCGGCGAGCAGGCCGCTCTCGCCAATGCCGAACACCGGCAGCTGCGTCACTTCCCGGGCCGCGTGCACGCCCGGATCGCAGAAGCAGGCGACCACGAAGGCGGCGGCACCAGGCTGTGCCGCCAGCTGACGGACGCGCTCCACCACGAGCGGGGCCACCGCGTCGCTGTCACCCTGGGATTCGATCGCCGGACCGGCGTTCGCGAGCATGACGGTCTCGATCTTGGGCCCATCCGTGAGCCGCAAGGGCGCCACGGCATCGTCGATGCCGTGGTTGAGGTGCGCCGTGCAGGTGGGGTTGATGATGTAGATGGTTTCCGACATTCTTTTCTCACTGTCTGAGAATTATTTTATTGTTTCATGAGAATCTGCGTCTGTCAATCCGACCCGATCGGTGACCTCGGCGCTGCGGGACACGGCCGTCGCAGGGGCAGGCCTGGCTGCTGCCGGCAAGGCCGGCGCTAGCCTGCGCGCCATTGGCGACACGCCGACATGCCGCCCGCGCCGGGCGGGCCAATGCAGCGCGCCGGAGCGAGCCGCCGCTTCGGACCGTCAGGAGATCGCGGCTATGATCTGCACCTCCACGGGTGCGTTGCCGGGCAGCGTCGCGACGCCGACCGCGGCCCGGGCGCCGATGCCGCGCTCGCCAAGCGCTTCCTGCAGGTGCTGCGAGGCGAAATCCGCGAGGCGGGAATGGGCGGTGAAATCGCTCTCGGCTGCCACATAGACCGTGAGGCTGAGGATTGCCGCAATCCCTTCCCCTGCCGCGAGAACGCCGCTGGCGGCCGACAAGGCGTTGCTGCAGGCCAGCACCACGGCCTCGCGATAGGTTTCGATGGGCAGGGCCGTGCGCACAGGCCCCGTCAGGGTCAGCACGCCGTCTCGGCGCGGCGTCATGCCGGCGGTGAAGATCAGGCCACCATGGCGGCAGGCGGGCAGGTAGCGCCCCTGCGGAACCGGTCCGCCGTTCGGCTCGCGCGTGGTCATGCGCGGTAGCGCTCGACGAGGGCGACGAGACGCTCGACCGCCTGCACCGCCGCCTCGTGATCCTGCGAGAAGTTGAGCCTGATGCTGTTGCCGGCATGCGGCGAGAACTCGGTTCCCGGCGTCACCGTGACGCCCGCCTGCAGCCGCAGGATGCGGACGAAATCGGCGTGGGAAACGGCGAGGTCGGGCAGGGCCGGAAAGACATAGCTGCCCGCGTCGGGCGTGCGCACCGAGACCCCCGGCGTGGCGCGCAGCACGGCCAGCAGATCGTCGCGGATCGCCTGGTGCCGGCGGATGCGCTCCTGCATCCACCCGGCCGGTTCGTCGAACCAGGTGCGCAGCACGGCCTGGCTGTAGCCGCCGGCGCGCAGCGAGACGATGGCCTGCAGCTTTTCCATGCGGTTGATGATCGCCCTCGAGCCGAAGGCAACCCCAAGCCGATATCCGCTCAGCGATTCCGTCTTCGACGGCCCCATGATGGTGACGACGTTTTCCGGGTCCAGCGATCCGGCGCGCAGATGCGTATAGGCCATGCCGGGATAGAGCAGGCGCGAATACAGTTGGTCGACGATCACCGTCGCGCCATGACGGCCGGCAAGCTCGGCAATGGCAGCGATCTCGTTCGCCGAATAGACGACGCCGGCCGGATTGTTGGGGTTGGAAAAGAGGAAGACCTTGGCGCCGGCCGTGAACGCTGCCTGCAACTGCTCAAGATCGATGCCGGCCCGGCCCTCGCTCCCCGCATAGTCGAGTCGGATCGGCACCACCGTCCCCTCGAAGAACTCCACCAGCTTGCGGTTGGCGAAATAGTCGGGCTGCATGATCGCGACCTTGTCGCCGCGCGCCGTGGTGCAGGCGATCGACAGGAACAGTGCGCCCTGCGTGCCGGGGGTGATGATCAGGCCATCGCGCGCGTCCACCGGGGCACCGGTGAACTCCGCCAGCCGCAGGGCGACCAGTTCGCGAATGCCGAAATCGCCGCGATATTCGGTGTAGGCCTGCCTGCCCCCGGCGGCGACGCCGGCCGAAAACACGTCGAAGGCGCCCGGCGTCGGCTCGTGCGCGTCGACATCGCCATGCGAGAAATCGACCGGCCTGCCTGCGAGGGCCGCGCCGCGCAGCAGCGTTGCGATCGCCGACGCCTCCTGGCGGACCTCCTGGCCGGGGGCATTGTCGGTACCGAGCCGGCTGAACTTTTCCTGGATCGACATCGATCGCACTCCTGTTTCCGCTGCGCCGGGAGCCGCTGGCCATCCGGGCGCCCGGTCCTCTCTACGACAGCCGATCCATACAGAAAATGTTGCTCTATCTATCTACTGACGATACAAAATGTGACGTATGGACGTCCGCTTCCTCGAAACTTTCGTCATGGTGGCCTCGTGCGGGTCGATCGCCGAGGCGGCGCGGCGGCTGCACCTGACGCCGGCGGCGGTGGCCCAGCGTCTCAGGGCGCTGGAGCACGAACTGGGGCATTCCCTCGTCAACCGGGTCGGGCGCACCGTGCGGCCGACGCCCTCGGGCCTCGCGGTCCTCGCCCGGGCCGGCGAGCTCATCGAGGCCGTGCGCGACCTGAAGTCAGCCGCAGCCAACGACCTGCCGGCGGGCGAATTGCGGCTGGGCGCGACGGCCACCGCGCTGACCGGGCTGCTGCCCGGCATTCTCGCGAGGCTCGGCGAGCGCTACCCGCGCATCGAGGCCTTCATCCGGCCCGGCGCGTCGGCGGATCTCTACAACAGCCTGCTCGCCGGGGAACTCGACGCGGCCGTGCTGGTCCGCCCGCATTTCCCGCTGCCCAAGGCCGCCAACTGGCTCACGCTGCGGCACGAGCCGCTGCTGCTGATCACACCCGCCGACAGCGCGCTCGAGGACCCGCATAGGGCCCTCGCGCAGCTGCCCTTCATCCGCTACGACCGCAACCAGTGGGGCGGCCAGATCGTCGAGCGCTACCTGCGCCAGCACGGGGTGCGGGTGCGCGAATGGCTGGAACTCGACGCGCTGGATGCGATCGCGGCACTCGTCGATCGCGGGCTCGGCGTCTCCATCGTTCCCGATTGGGCGCCGCCCTGGCCGGAAGGGCTGCGCCTGCGCCGGCAGCGGCTGGCCGGCGGCGAGGTCCGCCAGACCGGCGTCCTGTGGGGCCGCTCGGGCCCGCGCATCGCAGCCGTGCAAGCCTTCATCGAGTGCTGCGCAGCGCGTTAACCCGCCGGGGGGCGGTCGCCGCTCCGACGCCGCGCCGCCCGCGGGATACGCCCGGTAACGACGGGGAGCGTGCTTTGGCATGGATCGGAGACGCATGGCGGAACGCCATGCGTCGCGCGGCCGGTCAGAACTTGCCGTACTTGAGATAGGCTTCCTGCGGGTCCATGCCTGCCCTGATGCTCTTTCTGACTTCGGACTCGGTGGACATCGCGACTTCGGAGCGTTCCACGACCACCTCCAGCAGATCGCGAGGTATGCGCACCAGCCCGTCCCGGTCGCCCAGCAGAAAGTCTCCGGGATTGATCACGACGTCGCCGATGCGGATTTCGACGTCATAGGCAGTGGGCAGCCACTGGCCGACGATATCGCGGGGCGTATGCCCTCGGGACCAGGCCTGGAACCCGATATCAATCAGGAAGTCGGTGTCGCGAATATAGCCGTCGGCGACACAGCCCCGCACGCCCTTGTCCTTGAGTGTTTCAGCCGAGAGTTCCCCCATCTGCGCCACGATCCTGTCGTTGGGCTGGCTTACCCAGACATGGCCAGCCGGTGCCTTGGAGAGGAGGCCGGTCCACGCCAGCAGGGTCTCATGGGGGTCGGCAGAGGGCGCACTCTTGCCCACGATGGTGAAGGCTGGGCCCGCGAGCCTCTTTTCCGGCATCAGCGGCCGCAGTTCGGGCGGCAGTGCAAAGTCCCGGCACCCCATGGCGCGCAGCACATCGTGGACGACTCCGGTGTAGCAGGCCTCCAGGCGCGCGGTCATCGAGGTTTCGTCGTTCATGTCGTTCATACCCACTTTCTGTGCTGGTCGAAGGCCCGAACCAGCTTCATGCATGGCTTGCTCAGCCGATTATCTTGCGCTCGCCGAGATCCGCGATCGTCGCGTCATCGAAGCCGAACTCCCTGAGGATTTCCGTCGTGTGCTCACCCACCAGTGGCGGAGGGAGTCTGACCTCTGCCGGAGTCGCGCCCATCTTCACCGCCGGCGCGACGACCTTGACCGTGCCCGCGGTCGGATGCTCGTAACTGGTGATGGCGCCGAGATGCTGCACCTGCGGGTCCTGCTCGACCTCGAGATGGGTCTTGACCTCGCCACACCAGATGTCGACGGCAAGCATCGCCTCCATGAGATCCGCCCGCTTCCAGCCCGACGTGAGGGCAGCGATCTTCTGCCAGATCCGGTCACGCTCGGAGAACAGCCGATCCGGCCGGTCGTACTCGAGCAGGCTCTCGTCCCCAAGCACGTCAACGAGCTTGGCAAACGGGCTCATCGCTATCGTCACGTAGCCGTCCTTCGTCGGATAGACGCCGAACGGCGCTTCCATTCCCGGATGCCCGATGCCCGAACACGGCCTCTGGAAATCCTCCTGGAAGTTCATCGCGGCCAGCATCTCCTGGCCCTGGTGGGCAAGCATGCCGCTCATGAGGTTGACTTCGATGGACTGGCCTTCGCCGGAACGCTCCCGCCAATAGAGAGCGGTCAGAATGCCGAAGACCATGTTCATCGCGCCAATCTGGTCGGCGAACCCCGAGCCGACCGGCACCGGCGGCCCGTCGGCCCGCCCGGTGGCGGCGGCGAGACCGGTGAGCCCCTGGAGAAGCATGTCCTGCCCAGGGCGGCTGAGATAAGGGCCGCTGGTGCCGTAGCCGGAGCCGGAGCAATAGATGATCCGAGAATTGACCTTGCGGAACGCTTCGTACCCATATCCCAGCCGGTCCATCACGCCCGGCCGGAAGTTCTGCACGACCACGTCCGCCCGCTCGGCGATCCTGAACAGAACGTCCCTGGCTTCCGGTGCCTTCAGGTCGATGGCGATCGA
Source organism: Devosia sp. (assembly GCF_036406155.1). Lineage (GTDB taxonomy): Bacteria > Pseudomonadota > Alphaproteobacteria > Rhizobiales > Devosiaceae > Devosia_A. Next base: position 10,476 of record NZ_DASWVV010000132.1, read on the forward strand.
GCGCTTGTTGCGGTTCCAGGCGAGAAAGTTCGGGCTCTCCCCGCTACTGCCCAGCCGCTTGTTGTTGAAGGTCATCGACCGGAAGAGGTCACCAGCACCGGGGCGTTCAACCTTGATGACGTTGGCACCCATGTCGGCAAGCTGTTGCGTGGCAAAGGGCCCCTGCAGAAGATGGCTGAAGTCCAGGACGGTTACGTCCTGGAGGGCTCTCGGGTGCATTCTGTCCGTCTCCGTCACTCAGTGTCCGCTGAACGCCGGGTCCCGCTTGTCGAGGAAGGCTCGGATTCCCTCCTCGGCGTCATCCGTGTTGTACAGTCGGTAAAGCGTGTTCTGTTCCAGCGTCAGGCCGGCATCGAGCGGCGTTTCGGGCGCTGCACGGATCAGCGGCTTCATCTCTTCGGCGGAGAGCGGCGCCACGCGGCAAACCTCGCGCGCCCGTTGTACTGCCGCATCCATCAGTTCCGCATCGGGGACACACTCGGCGGCGAGACCCAGCTCATGGGCCCGCTCCCCAGTGATGCGCCTTGCGGCCAGCATGATGTTGGATGCCGCGTACTTGCCCACGGCCCGGGTGAGACGCTGCGTGCCGCCGCCGCCCGGGGACAGGCCCAGGAGGCCCTCCGGCAGGCCCAGCCGCGCGCTGTGCGCGCAGATAATGATGTCGCAGCAAAGGACGATTTCGAAGCCACCTCCCAGCGCGTAGCCACGCACCGCGGCGATGACCGGCTGCGGCAGCGTTTCGATCTTGCCGAAGACGGCACGACTTTCGCGTTGGTAGGCGATGAACTTTTCCGGTTGCCGATCCTGATACTCGGCGATGTCCGCACCCGCGACAAAGGCCCGCTCGCCCGCCCCGGTGAGAATCACGCAGCGCACCGTCCGATCCGCCGCGATGTCATCGAGATGCGCGCCCAGTTGCCGGACGAGCGGCGTCGACAGCGCGTTGAGCTTTTCGGGACGGTTGAACGTCAACCGTATGATTCCCGGCTCGATGGTCTCGCGCAGCACCAGCTGCTCCATAGGGTCCTCCCCGCCTGGCTGTCCGGCCGCCGCCTTGCAAAAGCGCTTGACGGCAGAACGAGCGCTCCATAATTTGAGAATGCACTCTCATATATGAAATGTCTATAGCCAAGTGACAACTGTGTCGCGCTTACCGGCGCGATAGTGAGGAGGAACCAAATGAGGAAAAGTGCCGTATTGCCTTTGGCCGCCACCCTGCTCGGCGTGCTGCCCGGCACCGCGTTCGGGCAGACCACCATTCGCTATGCCCACATGAACTCGCCGACGCATTTCGTGAACGCGGGGGGCGAGCAGCTCGCCGCAGCACTGGCGCAGCGCACCAATGGCGCGATCAAGGTCGAACTCTTTCCCAGCGCCCAGTTGGGAGAGAATTCACAGATCACCGAGCAGATCAGCCTCGGCGGCGACCTCATTTCGCAGGTGGGGATCGGGACCGTCGCCGACTACGTTCCCGACCTTTCGATCATCGTCTATCCGTTCATCTATCCAAGCTTCGAGGCGGCTCAGCGCTTCCTCAAGAGTGACCTCATCAAGGAGCTTGAGGCTCGGGCCGAGGCGGCGGCCAACGTGAAGATCCTCTGCTACATCCACTACGGCGTGCGGGACCTCTATACCCGCGAGAAGGAAGTGCACGGCCCTGCCGACACCGAGGGGATGAGCATCCGCGTCCAACCCGTGCCCATCTATACGGAGATGGTCGAAAAGGTGTTCGGTGGCGCCCCTACCCCGATGCCGTGGCCTGACGTCTACAGCGCCCTGGCTCAGGGCGTGATCGACGCCGCCGAGGCCCCCCCGGTATCGATCCTCGACCAGAAGCACCAGGAACACGCCAAGTTCCTGATCCAGACCAACCACATCATGGACATCTCGCCGATCGTGACGAGCGCGTCGCTGTTCAATTCGCTGTCTGAGGAAAACCAGCAGATCTTCCAGGAGGAAGCGGACAGAGCGTGCGATTCCATGTCACAGGCCTCCATCGCCAGCTATGAAAAGGGCATTGAGGACCTGCGTTCCGCCGGCATGACCATTGTCGGCGATGTGGATCGCGACGCCTTCGCCGAGCGGGCGGGTGCGATTGCGGCCGCGTTCCCGGAATGGTCCGAGGGCCTCTACGAGCGCGCTCGCGCAATCATCACGGCGCAGTAAGTCTGAGCGCCGGCTATGCGGTGATCCGGGACGCAATGCGTCCCGGATCGGAGGGAGGAGTTCATGGGCAGTCAGCCAACGCGCGCCCTGCGCGTCATGCAAGACCTGGAATTGGTCATCGATCGCGTGTTGACCACGTTTGCTGTCGCCATACTGGTCGTCATGGTGGCGCTGGTCGCGATTGCGGTGGCCGCCCGCTATTTGTTCAACTCTCCGCTCGTCTATTCCTACGATTTGTCCACGCTGCTGTTCGCCTGGACCGTATTCCTGGGTCTTTACACGGCGGAGCGCGACAACACCCATATCAGCCTTGACAATCTGGTTCAAATGGCGCCGGCGAAGCTGCGCCGCCTGCTCCTGATCGTCAGGCAGGTGCTCCTCATTGCGGTAGCGACCTACGCTGCCTGGATGGGACTCCTCCTCATCCAGCGCACGGGCATGCAGATCCCCTCGATGCGCATCTCCGTGAGATGGCTCTACGCCTCCATGCCGGTCGGTTTCGGCGCACTGGCGCTGATCTATCTCCTGCGCCTGCCGCGCCTCATCGCTATCCGAGAGAACTGATAGATGCTGCCACTCGTTGCCATCGCCTTCGTGGTTCTGCTCGCGCTCGGCGTGCCGATCGGCCTGATCCTGCTGGCCCTTTCTCTCATCTATGTGCTGCTCGAGCCGGCCATCATGGATGTCGTGTTCGCGCAGCGCCTGATCAGTGGTACGCAAAGCTTTCCCCTGCTCGCCGTCCCGCTCTTCATACTGACCGGCGAACTGATGAACATTTCCGGCATCACGCGCCGGGTGATGGATTTTGCCGCCCTGGTGACGCACCGCATGAGCGGCGGACTCGCACAGACGAACATCCTGCTCAGCACGCTCCTGGCCGGCATGTCCGGCTCGGCCAACGGCGATGCCGCCATGCAGGCCAAAGTGCTCGTTCCGGAGATGAGCAAACGCGGCTATCCGCTGAACTTTTCGACCGCGCTCACTTCAGCATCGGCCCTCATCGCGCCAATGATCCCGCCAGGGATCGGGCTCATCCTCTTCGGCTTCGTCACCAACACCTCCATTGGCAGGCTGTTTGCCGGCGCGATCATCCCCGGCCTGCTCCTCGCTGCGGTGATGATGGCCCAGACGCATCTCATCACCCGCCGCCATGGATGGGACCCACCGAACCGCGACAAGCCGACAATCAGCCTGGGAAGGGCCTTTCTCGGCGCCGCGCCGGCCATCCTGCTGCCCGTGCTCATCATCGTCGGGGTCAGGATGGGGGTCTTCACCCCCTCGGAAGCGGCAGCCGTTGCCGTCCTCTACACCGCTACCTTCATCCTCATCTATCGTGAGGCCGACTGGCGGCAGATCTGGCTGGCCCTGCGTTCAACGCTCGCCACCACCAGCGCTATTCTGCTGGTGCTGGCCGCATCGGCGGCCTTCAGCTGGGTCCTTACCTTCGAGCGCGTGCCCCAGACGATCGGCGAGGCGATGCTCACCGCCACCGACCAGCCCCAGATGATGCTCGCTCTCATTGCCACCATCATCTTCCTGGGCGGCCTGTTCATCGAGGGCACGGCCCTCATCCTCATCCTCGGGCCCATGTTCCTGCCCGTGGTGACGAGCCTCGGCGTCGATCCCGTCCACTATGGCATTGTGTTCGTGCTCATGGCCCATCTGGGTGGCATTACACCGCCGGTGGGCACGGTCATGTTCACGGCCTGCGCGATCACGCGCGTATCCATCATCGACTTCGCACGCGCCGTGTGGCCCTACATCCTGAGCTACCTGTTCGTGGCCGCCGTTCTCATCCTCTTCCCCTTCTTCAGCACCTGGCTGGCCTATATCTGAGGGTCTGCGGTCCGATGGCTCCATCAAACCAGCGAGAAACGAGCGCCCGGAAGAGCCCTGCGGCCTATACGGTCCCCGCCTTGACCAAGGCCATGGAGGTGCTGGATCTGCTGGCGAGCGAGGCCGGCGGCCTCAGTGCCACCGATATCGTCGGCCGACTCGAACGGTCCATGGGGGAGCTCTACCGCATCCTCGTGGCGCTCGAGCGCCTGGGGCTGATTGCGCGCGATGAGCGGGATGAGCGGTATTTCCTGACGCTCAAGCTGTTCGAGATGTCGCATCGGCACCCGCCCATCGAGCGGCTGGTGCACTCGGCCATGCCTGTCCTCCGCCGACTGGCGGAGCAAAGCGATCAGTCGGCGCATCTGGGCCGGCTCGACGGCGAAAAACTGGTCGTCCTCGCCACTGCCGACAGCCCCCAGAGCATGCGGTATTCGATTCGGTTGGGCGCGGCCTTCCCGGCGCTCGATACGAGTTCGGGCGTCGTGATCATCGCCCATTCGGACAAGCCCCTGCAGGACCTGCATCTGGAGCAATTGCCGCGAGCCGAGCAGGCCGAGATGCGGGCGCGCTTCGAACAGGCAGTGAAGCTGGGCTTCGAACGGCGCAGGAGCGCGGTGGTCAACGGCGTCGTTAACCTGAGCTGTCCCGTCTTCGACCATGCGGGTGTCCCGCAGGCAGCGGTCACCATTCCGTATCTGGAACAGGTGCGCAACAGCGTGAACATCGAGCCCGCGCTGCAAATGGTCATCGCGGCTGCGCGCGAACTCAGTCAGTCGCTCGGCTGGACGGCCGACAAGTGGCCACCTCCGGATGGCGAAAAGAACAATCAATAGGAGATATCTGCATGTCGAAGAGGGTCCTTCGCGGCATCGCCTGGGATCATGACCGGGGTCACACGTGCCTGGTGCGGACGGCGCCCCAATTCATGATGGAACACCCCGGCATCGAGGTGCTGTGGGAGAAGCGGAGCCTGCGCGATTTCGGGCAGGCACCCATCGACGTGCTCGCCGACCGCTACGATCTCGTGATCTTCGACCATCCGTTCGTAGGCAAGGCTGCGGCGTCGGGCTGCCTGATCGATCTGAGACCGCACCTGGATGCAGGCGAGATCAGTGCGCTTCTTGCCGACAGCGTCGGTAAATCAAGTGAGTCATATCACTATGATGGCGGCATATTCGGGCTTCCCACGGACGCCGCCGCGCAGGTGGCAGCCTACCGCCCCGACCTTCTTGCCGGCCTTGGGGCGGAGGTACCGCGCACGCATGACGAGGTTCTCCGGCTCGCACGGCGTGCCCGCCAGCAGGACAAGACCATCTCGACGCCGGCCTGCCCGATCGACGCCGCCTGTCTGATCTTCACGTTTGCCGCCAACCTCGCTGCCCCGCTCGATACCGAGGGTCACCGCTTCATCGAACCGGCGATGCTGGACGAGGTCCTGGGGCGGATCGAGGAGCTGATCCGCGTCTCGCATCCGCGTTCCCTCGACTGGAACCCCATCCGGTCCTATGACACGATGGTCGCCACCGACGACGTCGTGTATTCGAGCTATGCCTTCGGCTACTCCAACTATTCGCGTAAAGGTCGGCAGCCCATACTGCTCGCCACCAACATCGCCGGCCCAGGGTCAGATCCGGCACGCGGGAGCCTTTTGGGTGGCGCCGGGCTCGGCGTGACGCACAGCTGCAAGGATGTGGAGGCCGCGATCACCTACGCGCGCTGGCTCCATCGGCCCGAGTTTCAGGCTGGTGCCTATTTCGCCGAGGGCGGCCAGCCGGGCCTGCGAAGCGCATGGCTCTCCGAACGTGTCAACGCGGCGTCCAACGGCTTCTTCCAGGACACGCTCGAAACCCTCGACAAGGCCTATCTGCGGCCGCGCTGGAACGGTTTCCTGCCCTTCTTCGAAGAAACCGGCGAACTCGCCAACCACTGGCTGCGCGGCGCCCTCTCGCGGAAAGAGCTGGCGGATCGGCTGACGCAGAACTTCGAGAGATCACGGAGCAGTGCGCTCACAAGAACCCCCGCGTGACACTTCCAGCACTGGTCGCGGCGCCGACACGACCATCGGCCACCGCTGCGGATGCGCAGATGCGGGGTGACCGCGCGCCTGGGCAGCCGTGTGCACCTGAGCGGTCCCGTCCCGCGGCTCGACAGCAGCGTTCGAGCCGCGGGTAGAAAGTCTCGACTGCGCAAGCCGAAGAGCCGACCGCAGCGCACCTGACCAAACGGCCGGCACCCGGCGTCATCCCTCCGTGCCCGGGTGGCGCTGTCGTTCACGACGCACGAAGCCGTATTCGTGCCAAGCGAGGACCAGGACGATCAGGTCAAGAACCGTGATCGCCACCAGCACGGCGGTGAGGTCGAAAGTCATCCTGTAGCCCTGATAGAGGATGAACCCGATCAACGCCGCGATGAAGACAGGATAGGCCCAGATCCGCTTCGCCAATACCGCTGCGACCAGGACCAGCTTGATCAGCCCATGGCTGAACAGATACCAGGCCGCGAACGACTGTGCGTCCGTCGTGAAGCCCTCGGCTGCCTGTCGCACAGCGTTGGCCACGAGGTCGCGCGGATCCTCGATCAGTTCGGCGCGTGTCAGGGCAATCGCCATGCGGACGATCAGGTCGTGGCTGAGGAAGGCCAGCGACAGGCCCCCGAGGACCTCGGCCAGGCTGTGCGCGCCCTTCAGCCAGAGGCTTGCCTGAAACATGCGGCGGATGTCGATCTCGGTGATCTTCATCAGCGCCGCCAGCCGGTATCGGTCATCGTGTGGGACGCTGCGTCGGTCCGGTGTCGGAAGAACCACGCCTTCGAAAACAACGCAACAACGCGGCCGCCGCCGGACTTGGAGAGCGCTTGCGCGAAGACCAGTGGCGGAGAGAGAGGGATTCGAACCCTCGAGACGGTTACCCGCCTACACACTTTCCAGGCGTGCGCCTTCGACCACTCGGCCATCTCTCCGCGCGCCTGCGCGGCCACCGGCGTGCAGGCGGGCGCACTATACTCATGGGCGGCCCGACCGCAAGCCGTCATGCGGCCCCGGCGCTGGCCGGGCTGTGGGCCGGGGCGCGGTCTTGTGCTGCGTGCGTGCCGCATGCGACAAGGTCCAGGTCCGGCCGCCCGCGCGCCCGGCGCCCCTGCCCTTCGCCCTGGGACCGAAACATGATGCGGCTCATCCTGCGCCTCCTGGGTACCTGGCTCGTCGGCATTGCGCTGATCCTCATCATCATCGACGGCACCAAGTCGCTCGGCGCCAACGACATCGTCATGACGTCGCTGGGCGACACGTGGACGCTGCTGCACGCCGACAGCCTCGCGCGCTTCCGGGAATTCCTGGCGACGCGGTTCTTCGGGCCGGTCCTCGAAATCGTCGTCAGCACCGTGCTGACGTTCCCCGCCTGGCTGGTGCTGGGGGTACCGGGGATCTTCATCGCCTGGCTCGGCCGCTCCCGGCGGGTCCGCGTCTTCGTCCGGCAGGACCAACTGTGACGCGCTAACGCGGCGTCACTTCGTAGACGACCAGCGGCGACGTGCCCGCATCGCGCCGCACCAGCCAGGCGGGCAAGGCCTCGCGCGCAAAGAGCCTGACGAAGGAATCCTCGGCCGCGCCGGCGATGCCCTGCATCTCGGGCAGCGGCGGGCAGACGACGACCAGCCCGATGCCGCGCGCCGCGAGAATGCCGCGGGCCTCGTCGATCGGCTTGTTGAAGAAGGCCAGCGCATCGCCAATGCCCTCCTGGTTGCGGTGGTAGGGCGCAGCGACGACCGCGTGCGCGGTGAAG
>NZ_DASWVV010000133.1:0-3088 GCF_036406155.1 Devosia sp.
CCGAGGAAAGCTTGCGCACCACGCGGTAGCCGCCGATGACGGTGTCCGGGGGGAGCGGGGCTGGTTTGACCTTTGACATAATTGAAGAATACAGGGCCCGGCCCTGACCCGATTATTCTCGCAATCCCGCAACGACCGACGAACTCCATGCCAGTTTACAGCATGACCGGGTACGCAAGCGCCCAGCACAGTGGCGCGCCGGCGGGCTCGGCGGCTGAAGCCAGGGGCGGCCGCCTCGGCCTGGAGATCCGCTCGGTCAACAGCCGTTTTCTCGACCTGTCGTTCCGCCTGTCCGAGGAACTGCGCCAGCACGAGCCCGCGCTGCGCGAGCTGGTCGCCGCGCGCATCAAGCGGGGCAAGGTCGAAGTGCGCGGCTACCTCGAGTCGACGTCGGGCGACGTGCTGCGCGATCCGTCGTCGCGGCTGCTGCAGCGGCTCGGCGCCCTGCAGGACCAGGTCCGCACCTGGCTGCCCGATGCGCGCCCGCTCGGCATCGCCGAAGTGATCCGCCTGGCGGAGACCGACGGTGGCGCGGCGGCGGACTGGTCCGAAGCCCTGCCCCGCCTGGCCCGCGGCGCGCTCGACGACCTGATGGCGGCCCGCGAGCGCGAAGGTTCCCGGGTCGCCGCCATGATGCTCGGCCACCTGAGGCAGTTGCGCGATCTGGTGCAGCAGGCGCAGCCGCTGGTGCCGCAGCTGGTCGAGCAGCAGCGCACGCGGTTCCTCGAACGGTGGAAGGAGGCGATGGCGCTCGCCGATGGCGCCGCCGTGCCTGAAACGGCGCAGGACCGCGCGCTCACCGAGGCAACGGCATTCGCCATTCGCATCGACGTGGCCGAGGAGCTGATGCGGCTCGGCTCCCACATCGACGAGATCGAGCGGCTCGTGAAGAAGGGCGGCGAGATCGGCAAGCGCCTGGACTTCCTGATCCAGGAACTGCACCGCGAGGCCAACACACTCGGCTCCAAGTCCGCGGCGCTGGAACTGACCCGCATTTCGGTCGACATGAAGGTCCTGATCGAGCAGATGCGCGAGCAGGTCCAGAACATCGAGTAATCCCTTCCTGGAAACGGGTTTCCCGCTGTTGCAGGGTGTTACCGCCGGTAGCATCCGCACCTCAACAGCAGTAGGAGACAACCTTGCAGATCAGGAAGACCTTGTTGACGGTCGCCGTCGCGGCCGCGCTGGGCGCTTGCGGCGGCGGCAGCGACACGATGGAGGCCGCGACGCCCGCGGTCACCGCGAGCGCCTTGCGCTCGCAGGCGCAGGCCTTGCGCAATGCCGGCGTCACGCCCGAAGAGGCCGCGCGCCAGTTGATGGACGCCGCCGAGTCGGCGCCCCAATATGCCGGCTACTTCCCCAGCCATCAGCCGACGCAGTCCGCGGGCCCGTTCCATTACCGCCACTACCCCGAGACCGGCGTCTACCTGGGCGTCGTCGTGGTGGCCGGCACGAGTTACGAAGTAGGCGCGATCTACGTCATCGGCGGACCCTTCGGCGGCTCGATCGACGCGCCGGTGCCGCAAGGCCTCGTGACGAACTACATCACTCCGGTGGCGCCGACGCCGACGACCCCGCCGCCGGCCGGGGCCGGCAACGGCTGCTTCGACCTGGCCCTGCTGGACACCCAAGGCACGCGGCTCACGGTGAGCTATTCGTACACGGGGGCGATGACCGGCACCCAGACCATCGACTCCACCGTCGGCGGGCTGGTCTCGTTCCAGGGCTACCAGGCGCGCGAAACGGTCACCGCCACCACCAGCTCGATGCAAGGCGGCTTCACGATCACGGCGAAGGTATATGCGGCCCGCACTGGCGCGGGCGAGGTCACCCAGTACGGAATGGCCACCGAAGAGTCGACGCTGGCTCCCGCCATGCGCACCGTCTACACGCCGCCATGGGTCGACCGCACCGCATCGCTCGCCATCGGCGAGTCGTTCACGGCGACGCAGAACACCTCGTACTCCTACGTCATCAACGGCGCGGAGACACCTGGCGGGTCGTACCAGACCTCGTCCACCACGACCTACCTCGGCAACGAGACCGTGACCGTGCCGGCGGGCACCTACGACGCATGCAAGTTCGAGGTGAGCTCCGGCCCCGGCTCGGCGCCGAGCACGAACTGGTTCGTCCGCGGCAAGGGGCTGCACGTCAAGTCGGTCAACGGCGGCGTGGTGATGGAGGCCACTTCCGTGAAGCTGAACGGCCAGGCGCTCTGAGCCTGCCCGGCCGGCCGCGAGGCCCGGCCGGCTTGCTTCGTCCGGGGCGACGCGGCACCGGCTGATAAGATAGCCGGCCCCAGAACGCCGACAACCAGTGGACTACCCAGGCAACCTTTTCGTGGTCGCCGCGCCGAGCGGCGCGGGCAAATCGAGCCTCGTCAAGGCCTTGCTGGAGCTCGACTCCCAGGTGCAGCCGTCGGTGTCGCACACCACCCGGCCGCCGCGCGGGCAGGAAAAGCACGGGCGCGAGTACTACTTCGTGTCGGAGCAGGAATTCGACCAGATGGTGCTGGCCGACGGCTTCGTCGAGTGGGCCTTCGTGCACGGCAACCGCTACGGCACCTCCAAGCGGGCGATCGAGGAGCGCATCGCCCGCGGCGCCGACGTGATCCTGGAGATCGACTACCAGGGCGCGCTGCAGATCAAGCGGATCTTCGCCAACGCCGTGCTGATCTTCATCCTGCCGCCCAGCTGGGACGAGCTGCGCTCCCGGCTCGAGCGGCGCGGCGAGGATTCGCCGGACACCATCGACCTGCGGCTGCAGAATGCCGCGGAAGAGATGGCACAGGCGAGGGAATTCGACTTCGTTATAATCAACGAGTTGTTCGAACGAGCCCTTTTCGACCTGAAGGCCATCGTTCATGCCCAGCGGCTGAAGTTCTCCGCGCAACGCCGCGCCCGGGCCGAGACCTTCAAGGCCCTCCACATCCTCTGAAAAGACCCCGCACATGGCACGCATCACCGTCGAAGACTGCTTGCAGCACATTCCCAACCGGTTCCAGCTCGTGCTGTGCGCCACCTACCGCGCCCGCATGCTGAGCCAGGGCCACGCGCCCAGGATCGAGAGCAAGAACAAGCCGGGCGTC
>NZ_DASWVV010000134.1:0-9676 GCF_036406155.1 Devosia sp.
GCCATGCGCTTGGTGAGCGTGGTGACGAGGGCGCGGTAGCCTTTTTTCGACACCTGATGAACTTCGTCGATCAGGTCGTCGACCTGGGACTTGGCGGGACGGATCTCGACGGGCGGATCGATCAGGCCGGTGGGACGGATCACCTGTTCGGCGAAGACGCCGCCGGCCTGTTCCATCTCCCAGGCGCCGGGCGTGGCCGACACGGCGATGGTGTCGGGGCGCATCGCGTCCCATTCCTCGAAACGCAGTGGCCGGTTGTCCATGCAGGAGGGCAGGCGGAAGCCGTATTCGGCGAGCGTCGCCTTGCGCCGCAGGTCGCCGCGATACATGGCGCCGAGCTGGCCGATGGTGACGTGGCTCTCGTCGACGAAGACGAGCGCGTTGTCGGGCAGGTACTCGAACAGGGTAGGCGGCGGCTCGCCCGGCTTGCGGCCGGAGAAGTAGCGCGAATAGTTCTCGATGCCGGCACAGGAGCCGGTGGCTTCCATCATCTCGAGGTCGAAGCGGGTGCGCTGCTCGAGCCGCTGCGCCTCGAGGTAGCGGCCGGCGGCGTTGAGCTCCTCGAGGCGGGCGGTGAGTTCCTTGCGGATCTCCTTGATGGCCTGGTTCATGGTGGCGCGCGGCGTCACGTAGTGCGAGTTGGCGAAGACGCGCACGAAATTGAGGTCGGCGGCTTTCTTGCCGGTCAGCGGGTCGATCTCGGCGATGGCCTCGATCTCGTTGCCGAACAGCGTGATGCGCCAGGCGGCGTCCTCGTAGTGGGCGGGGAACAGTTCGACGGTGTCGCCGCGCACGCGGAAGGTGCCGCGGGTGAAGCCGGCGTCGCCGCGCTTGTACTGCAGGGCGGTGAGCCCGCGCAAAAGCTCGCGCTGGTCGATGGACTGGCCCTTGCGGAGGTCGATGGTCATGGCGGTGTAGTCTTCCACCGAGCCGATGCCGTAGATGCAGGAGACGGAGGCGACGATGACGACGTCGTCGCGCTCGAGCAGGGCGCGCGTCGCGGCGTGGCGCATGCGGTCGATCTGCTCGTTGATGGTGGATTCCTTCTCGATATAGGTGTCCGTGCGCGGCACGTACGCCTCGGGCTGGTAGTAATCGTAGTAGGAGACGAAGTATTCGACGGCGTTGTCCGGGAAGAACGACTTGAATTCGCCGTAGAGCTGCGCCGCCAGCGTCTTGTTGGGGGCAAGGATCAGCGCCGGGCGGTTGGTGCGGGCGATGACCTGGGCCATGGTGTAGGTCTTGCCCGAGCCGGTGACGCCGAGCAGCACCTGGTCGGTCTCGCCGTTGTCGATGCCCTCGACCAGGTCGGCGATGGCGGTGGGCTGGTCGCCGGCGGGCTCGTAGCCGGTGACGAGGCGGAAGGGGATGCCGCCCTCGGTCTTGACCGGCCGGGCCGGGCGGTGCGGGCGCCAGGCGGTGTTGCCTTCGACCTCCTTGCGGCCGTGCAGGATGATCTGCTCCAGCGCCTTGACCGTGGCCGAGATGCCGACATTGCCGACCTCGGTGCCGATGCGGGCGGGAACGGCGGCGGGGCGGGCGGTGAAGCCGGCCTGCGGCGCCTCGGCGAAGCCGTCGAGATTGGTCGGGCGTTCGACCGCGTTGGCCTTGGATCTGGGGGCCTTGAGGCTCATGCCGGTGGCGGCGGAGCGCGCGGATTTCTTCGGCTTCTGCGGCTGCAGGGCGGCGTCGGCGGCCTCGGCGGCGCGGCGGGCGGCGTTGTCGAGGGCGCGCTTGTTCCTGAGCCGCTCCTGCGGCAGCGGCTTGCTCAGGCGCTCGGCCTCGGCCTTCTCGATCTCGCCGATGAAGTCGTCGATCGAGAATTCGGCTTTGGGCGGACGAGAGGAGGGTTTGCCGGAGGCCATGGGCGGATCCCTGTCGGTGCGCGCGGCGGGCACTTCGCCACGCCCCCGCACGGGCGGGAGGCGCGCCGGAACCCGCCGTCAGGATGGAACCGGCCTTCCTTAGCACGGCGGGAACGGAAAGGGAACGGCAAAGGCGGCGGTGGCCGCCGTCAGTAGACGCGGTAGGACGACAAATTGTTGTCGAGGAAGCCGTCGAGGCGCGGCTGGCTCTCGACGATCAGCACGCAGAAGCTGGTGAAGTCGCGGTCGCGGCAGGCCAGCACCGTGCTGCCGTGGACCTCGACGGAGGAATAGCGGTTGTCGCGGTCGAACAGCAGCAGGTCGCGCACCACGGTGCCGGCCCTGGCGCAGACGCGGGCGCCGCTGTAGTTGCGGCCCTCGTAGAAGCACGCGGTGCCGCCGCGCGGGTGGTGGAATTTCGGCCCGGTGAAGGGGCCGCGCGGCCACTGCCCGAAGCTGACATTGGCGCGGCTGACCCAGCCGCGCGCGCCGTGCGCGTGGATGCGGCACCAGCGCCAGGTGCAGCGATCGACGCGGATCCTGGTTTCACCCGGCAACTGGCCGACGACGTCGTAGGCGCGGCCGGGCCCCTCGTGCAGGGTCTCGGCCTTGATCAGCCAGGCCGCGCTGCCGGTTGCGAAGCCGGCTTGCGCCGGCAACGCGGCGAGGGCGAGGCCGATGGCGAGGGCGGCGATGGCGGCAAGACGCGAGGCAAGGCGCATGGGCTGAGTCCCCCGGGGCGTGCGGTACGTCGATGGGGGAACGCTAGCGCGGCGCGGCGCGGGTGCCAAGAGCCGCGGCGCTTCAGGCGGGGTCGATCGGGCGCTTCCGCCCGTCCTCGCCGAGGGCGACATAGACGAAATGGCCGGAGGTGACCTTGACCCGGTCGCCGATGCGGCCGCGCCGCACCCAGGCCTCGAGGGCGATGGTGACCGAGGTCGTGCCGACCCGCTGCACCTCGGTATAGACGCACAAGATGTCGCCGACCTTGACCGGGGCGATGAAGGTCATGGCCTCGACGGCGACGGTCACGGTGCGGCCGCGCGCGCGCTCGGAGGCGGCGATGCCGCCGGCGATGTCCATCTGGCTCATCACCCAGCCGCCGAAGATGTCGCCCGAGGGGTTGGTGTCCGCCGGCATGGCGACGGTGCGGATGGTGAGCGCGCCGCGCGGCTCGGCCTGGTCGGTGTCGATCATGGCAAGGGTCCCTTCGTCGGCCAGCGGCCGGTCTCTTCCTCCCAGTGCCGGCGGCACAGGGAGACATATACGGATTTCTCGATGGAGACCTGGTCGCCGTCGGTGAGGACGCGGCCGTCGGCATCCTGGCGCACGACCATGGTCGCCTTGGCCCCGCAATAGCAGATGGTGCGGATTTCGCGCAGCGCGTCGGCGACGGCGAGCAATTCGGCCGAGCCGGGAAACAGCTTGCCCTGGAAGTCGGTGCGCAGCCCGTAGCACATGACCGGGATATCGAGCCGGTCGGCGACGCGGGCGAGCTGCCAGACCTGCTCGTGATCGAGGAACTGCGCCTCGTCGACCAGCACGCAGTCGACCTTGGCGGCCGCCGCCTCGGTGCGGACGATGTCGAACAGGTCGTCGCCGGGGGAGAACAGGGCAGCCTCGGCGGAAATGCCGAGCCGCGAGGTGATCAGGCCGACCCCGTCCTCGGCGTAGAGGGCGGAGGTGAACAGCAGCGTGCGCATGCCGCGCTCGACATAATTGTGCGAGGCCTGCAGCAGCGACGTGGACTTGCCGGCGTTCATCGCCGCGTAGTTGAAATAGAGCTTGGCCATGGCGCTGTTGTGGCGCAAGCCGCCACGAGGGGCGAGGCCCGGACCGGGCTCTCAACACAAAAAAAGCGGCCGCCGGGCGAGGGCGGCCGAAATGCCGAAGCGGGGTCGGCGCAGGATGCCGGGTTGGCGGCGGCGATCCTTCGAGGCGTTTGCCCGGCTGCCCCGGGGGGCAGCGTGGGCCGCGCGGGGCTGGGGATCGGCCCCGCACCAGGCGAGGCTTAGGCCGGCCCGATGACAAGCGCATGACAGGGCTTCACAAAGGCGCCAAAGTCGAGCAGTAGCGACTCCCGTGCGGGCGGGCGCCTGGGGATGAGGATGAAGACAATCGCAAGGATGCTGCTGGCGGCGGCGGTGACCGTTGCCCTCTTCGGTCCGGCCGTGGCGGCGACGATCCATTCGCCGGCCGGCGTCTGGATCACCAATGGCGGCGAGTCGAAGTACGAGCTGACCCTGTGCGGGGACGGCGACGATTTGTGCGCGCGGATGATCTGGGCCAACGATTCGACGCTCGGGCGCAAGCTCAAGCGCTATGTCGGGGAGCAGATGCTGGTGACGGCGCCGCGGGTGGCGACGCAGAAATGGCGCGGCGACATCACCATCCAGGGCGTCACCGTCAACGGCAGCGTCGAGATCCTCGATGCCGACAACATCCATGTGCGCGGGTGCTCGGGCCTGCTGTGCCAGGGGGTGGAACTGCTCCGCGTGAAGTAGGCCGGTGCGACGGGCTATCCGGCGGCGGCGACGCGGCGCTGGCGCAGGGCCGGGACCGCCTCGACCATGACGATGGCGGCAAAGATGAGGGCGCTGCCGGCATAGCCGATGACGGCGAGGCGCTCGCCGGCGAGGGCGCCGCCGAGCGCCGCGAACAGGCCCTCGGCCGACAGGATGATGGCGGCATTGGCCGGCGGCACGTATTGCTGGCCGATCGCCTGCAGGGTAAAGCCGACCGCCGTGGACAACAGGCCGGTATAGAGGATCTCGATCCAGCCAGCGCCGATGGCGGCGAGGCTCGGCGCCTCGAAGCCGAGGGCGCCCACGCCCGACAGCACGGCCGTGGCGCCGAAGCTGATCACCGAAATGGTGACCGGCAGCCCGGTGCGGCGGGCGACGGTGCCGATGAGCAGGACCTGCACCGCCCAGGCGACGGCGCTGCCGATGACCAGCACGTCGCCGAAATTGAGCGTATCGAGCCGGGCGCCGTTGAGCAGGTAGACGCCGAGCAGGGCCAGGGGCATGCCGACCCAGACCACCTTGTGTGGCTTGTGCCGGAACAGGCCGAGCGCCAGCAGCGGCACGAACAGCACGTAGAGGCTGGTGAGGAAGCCGCCATTGGTGACCGTGGTCAGCACGAGGCCGGCCTGCTGCAGCCACACGCCGAAGAAGAAGGCGAGCGCGATGACCGCGATCAGCAGCCAGTCGCGCGGCGCGATGCTGACCCGGTTGCGCCGCCATTCCCAGATCGCCAGCGGCAGCACGGCGAGCCCGCCCAGTGCGTAGCGTACCGCCGAAAAGGTGAGGGGGCCCATGGCGTCCATGGCGGATTTCTGCGCCACGAAGGCGAAACCCCACAGCATGGTGGTGAGGACGAGGGCGGCAACGGCAAGGGGGCGGGACATGGCGCGGATGTGTAGCGGGCCGCCGCCGGGAACGGAAGGGGGCGGCTGCGGCGCGTTGTTGACTTGCATAGGAGTCCTATGCATCATCACCGCGACACGCGGAGATCAGAAGCATGCCGGCGAACACGCAGATCGCGACGGCGCTGTCCAAGATCGGCATGGTGCTGCGCTCGGAGCAGTGGCAGCAGGCCGAGGCCAATTCGCTGACCCCGACGCAGGCGCAGATCCTCGTGCACCTGGCAGCGCGCGGGCCGGCGCGCCTCACCGAGGTGGCGCGCGAGATCGCGGTGACGCAGCCCACGGCCAGCGACGCCGTGGCGGCGCTGGTGCGCAAGCGGCATGTCGAGAAATGCCGCGACCCCGGGGATGGCCGGGCGGTGCTGTTGCAGGCGACGGCGCCGGGCAGGCGCGCCGCCCAGGCCCTGGCGGTGTGGCCGGACGCGTTGCTGGGCGCCATCGACGTGCTCGAGCCGGCGGAGCAGGCGGCGTTCCTCAAGGGCCTCAGCAAGATGATCCGGGCGCTGCAGCAGCGCGGTGCCATCCCCGTGCAGCGCATGTGCCTGAGCTGCCGGCATTTTCGCCCCTACGCGCACGCCGACGCGGCGCAGCCCCACCATTGCACCTTCGTGGACGCCGCCTTCGGCGATGCCGACCTGCGGCTCGACTGCGGCGACCACGCGGAGGCCGGCGCAAGCGAAGCGCCGGTCGCATGAGCGGGCGTCCCGCTCGCGGCAACGAGCGGGACGCCCTGTTGTCCACCCCCCTCGCGAAGAAGGAAGGAACATCAGACTATGCCACGCTCCCACAGATTGATCTACGCCGCCGGCGGGGCGGCGCTGACGGCGGCGCTGCTCGCCGCCGGCACCGGCGCCACGCTGGCAAACGAGCCGGCGGGCATCGCCGCCGAAAAGGGTAACGCCGAGGTTGCCGATTTCGACATCGTGCACGCCCGGCTCACCACGGACGGCGCCACTGCGGAGTTCCGCATGGTGGTGTCGGGGCAGGCCGGGGCCTCGCACCCGAGCCCGGTCGGCACGCTCGCCAACGCGTCGGTGTTCGCCTATGTGTGGCCGACCAGTCTCGATGCCGCGACCGTCGGGTTCGCGCCGGGCGCCGGCATCCTGGCGCTGGCGGTCACTGCCCATCCCGACTTCGACGACACGCCGCGCGAGGACGAGAACGGCGACGGCGACGCCGGCAATGACGGCGATCTGTGGCACAGCCACTGGGTGGTGCTGGAGGCCGACGACAGCTGCGGTGCCGGCGCGCTCAAGGTCGTCGACATTCCGCCCGGAACGACCCCGACGGTGCCGGTGACCTGGCCGGAATTGCCGATCCTGATCGACAGCCCCGGCTGGCAGCCCCGCTTCGAGGCGGACAGCGTCGTGGTGCGGGTCACGTTCGACACGCCCCAGGTGCTGGCGGGGGCCCGCTTCGACGGTGTCACCGCCGGGCTGCGCGTCAATGCCGACGTGCATGCTCCGCTGCTGTGCGTGGTCGACGTGTTCGACGTCGCCTCGGGCGACCTTAGCCTGCCGGGCACGGCGGACGAATAGGCGCGCGGGCGGCCGGCAGCGCCGGCCGGCCCGGCACTCAAAGCTCGGCGTCGAGGGCGGCGATCAGCCGGTCGATGTCCTCGCGCGAGGTGTAGTGCACGAAGGAAACCCGCAGCACGCCGTGGCCGGGGCTGATGCCCATCGCCTCGAGCAGGCGCCAGGCGTAGAAATGCCCGCCCGCCGCCATGATGCCGTGGCGGGCGAGCCGCTCGGCAGCGGTGATGCCCTGCTCCTTGAGGACGAAGGAGAGGGTCGGAGCGCGCGACGCCGCATCGTCGGGGCCGATGAGCCTGAGGCCGGGCTTGCCGCGCACGTAGTCGAGCAGCGGGGCGAGCAGGGCCGTCTCCTGCGCGCGCATGGCGTTGTGGGCCTTGCGGAACGGGGTCTCGCCCGGGACCGCGTCGCCGGCGATCATGGCCACGGTCTCGAGATAGTCGGCGATGCCGGCGGCGGCGGCCACCTGGGCATGATCGGGGCCGGCGGGCACGAGGCGCTTGCGCGGCTGGGTATCGTTGAAGAAATGGCCCTGGTTGGGAAGCTCGGCGGCCAGCGAGGGGCGGACGGCCATCACGCCCTGGTGCGGGCCGTAGACCTTGTAGGCGGAGAACAGGTAGATGTCGGCGCCCAGCGCCAGCAGGTCGGGCAGGCCGTGCGGCGCGTAGGAGACGCCGTCGACGACGGTGACCGCGCCCCAGGAGCGGGCCCGGGTGGCGACATCGGCGACGGGGTTGATCTCGCCCACGATGTTGGAGCAGTGCGGCAGGCAGACGAGGCGCACCTTGCTGTCGAGCAGCTTGTCGAGCTCGGCGAGGGCGAGCCGGCCGGTCTGGCGGTCGACCCGCCATTCGCGCACCTCGATGCCGTGGCCGGCGAGCTTGCGCCAGGCGCCGGAGTTGGCCTCGTGGTCCTGGTTGGTGACGACGACGGCCTGCCCGGGCTTGAGCCAGCCGGCGACGGCGTGGCCCAACGTATAGGTGTTGGCCGAGGTCGAGGGGCCGAAATGGATCCAGTCGACGGTGACGTTGAGCGCCTGGGCGAGGCGCCGATGGGCCTGGTCCATGGCCTGGCCGGCTTCGCGCGAGGCCGGATAGAAGCCGTAGGGCTGCACCTTGGTTGCCCAGTAGAAGTGCTTCATGCGGTTGAGGACGGGGGCGGCCGTGTAGGAGCCGCCGGCGTTCTCGAAGAACGACCAGTCCTTGAGGTTGGGCTGCCGGAAGGCGGGGAACTCCGCGCGGATGCGGGCGGTATCGAGGGGCAGGGGCGGCAGGGACATCACGCGGCGGCTGGGCTGACAAGGGACGTGCCGGATTGGTAGCGGTTCCCCCACGGCCGGGCAACCTCCGGCGCGGCGAAAAGGGAAGCCCCGGCCGGGGGCGGGCCGGGGCTTCGGGGACGGCCGGGGGGCGCGGGCCGGACGCGGGCTGCAGCGGCCCGGCCCGCGCCCGGATCAGCCGCCCTGGCCGGTCATCGGGCCGTGGTGGCGGAAGAAGAAGCGCAGGCCGCGCTCGCCGCCGTCGCGGGTGCCGAACTGGCGGCGCATCTCGCGCGGAGCGTCGAGCCTGGCCTTCTGGGCGTCGGTGAGGCTGTTGTAGAAGGCCTCGAGTTCGGGCAGGACGCCCGAGAGCGCCGCGGTTCGGGCCTCGTCGAGCTTGAGGCGGGTCTGCAGGCGCTCGACGAGGCCGGGCGCCGCCGCCGCGCTGTCGGCGGGACGCGCCGCTGCGCAGGTGTCGGCCAGGCTGGTCTGGGCGGTGAGCGCCGCCGTCTTGAGCGCGTCGAACAGCGGCTGCTGCTCGGCGGTGGGCTGGAGCATGCGGGCGAGGGAGACGAACACGCGCTCGAGCCGCTCGGCGCCCTTCGCGGAGCAGTTGAACTTGAGGAAGCCGCCGCGCATCGCCATGGCCCCGCCCATCGGGTGCTGGTCGCCGCGCAACATCATCTCGTGGCGCGGGCCGTTGCCGGCCTGCTGCCGGCCCCAGTCGTGGGACATGGCGGCGGGCGCCAGCGCGCCAAGGCCGAGGGCCGCGACGATCACGGCCGCAGAGGTCCTCGTGAAGCGATTCATGGGAAGCTCCCTTGCATGGGTTGGGTCGTCTGCCGTCGGCCCTCGAGTCCGACGCACACAGCCTAGCGCGCGATTCATGGCGGCAGCCTTGCGGGCGCATGAACGTTTGGAAAGGTGGGCCGCGGCGCGCCGCCGCAGGCGAGGGCGCGCCCCGCGCTCAGGAGGAAATGTATTCCCTGAGGGCGTGCGCCTCCTGCTCGGCTTCCTCGATCTTGCCCTTGACCACGTCGCCGATGGAGACGATGCCGACCAGTTCCCCGCCCTCGACCACCGGGATGTGGCGGATGCGGTGGTTGGTCATGCTCTCCATCAGTTCGGAAACGTCGGTGCGGCGCTCGCAGGTGATGACGTCGGCGGTCATGACCTCGCGCACGGCGCGCTGCAGCAGGGCGGCGGGATCGCCGCCCAGATGGCGGACGACGTCGCGCTCGCTCAGGATGCCGGCGACGCGGCCGTTCTCGGCCAGCACGACGACGGCGCCGATGCGGTGCTCGTTGAGCACCCGCACCGCTTCGGAGATCGGGGCGTGGGCGCGCACCGTGTAGACGGTCATGCCCTTGGATTGAAGGATGTTATCGACTTGCATCGCCAGGTCCTCCTCTCGGCCAGTCATCTTGGCGCAAGAGCGGGGGGCGTACAATAGCCGGGGCGGGCGGAGCTAGGCGGCCTTGTCCCCCGGGGGAGCGGCGTTGCGCGGGGTGAGCTTGTCGGAGGGCGGGGCGTCTTCGGGCGGTGGTGCGGGGGGCGGCGCGGCGGCAGCGGGCGGCGCCGGCGGGCGCGCCTC
>NZ_DASWVV010000135.1:0-2202 GCF_036406155.1 Devosia sp.
GATCGGCCGCAACAACGATTACATCGGAGACATCATGACCCCTCGCACCTTCAGCCTGGCCGATCTCTTTGCAATCACGGCTGAAACCGTCCCCGAGCGGGATGCGCTCGTGATCGGCGACAGGCGCCACTCCTACGGCAAGATGGCCCAGCGCGTCGAGCGGCTGGCCGCCTGGCTGCACGGACAGGGGATCGGCCCGGGCGACGTGGTCGGCCTGCAGATGTACAACTCGGCCGAGTACCTCGAGGCCTTCCTCGCCGCCTGCCGCGTGCGCGCCATTCCCGCCAACATCAATTACCGCTATGTTGCAGACGAGCTGCGCTACCTCTACGACAACGCCGGCCTGAAAGCGCTGTTCTACAGCGCCGAGCTCGAAGCGGCCGTCGCCGAAGCCCTCGATGCCGCGCCCGGCCTGCGCGTGAAGGTGCGAACCGGCGGCGGCACGCCCGCCCTTGCCGGCGCGACGCCCTACGACGCAACGCTGAGGGCCGATCCGTCCGTGCTGTGTGACGTGCACTGCCGCGACGACGACATCTCGCTCCTCTACACCGGCGGCACCACGGGCAAGCCGAAAGGCGTGATGTGGCCGCACAAGGACCTCTTCTTCGGCAGCCTCGGCGGCGGCGCCTCCTACGTCCCGGCCGAGGGCCCGATCGCCACACCCGAGCAGCTCGCCGACCGGATCCGCAAGGGCGCGCCCTTGCGCTTCATGCCCGTGGCGCCCCTCATGCACGGCGCAGCCCATTGGGCGACGATGGTGTCGCTCTTCGCGGGCCACACCGTGGTGCTCAACGATCAGCATCACTTCGATGCCGAGCACATTCTCGACCTCATCGTGCGCGAACGGGTGAATGGCCTCACCATCGTCGGCGACGCGATGGCCTTGCCCCTGCTCGACGCGCTCAACGCGCACCCGCAGCGCTGGGATCTCTCGACCCTGTTCATATTCGGCAACGGCGGCGCGGTGCTCTCGGATCACATCAAGGAAGGCCTGAAGGGCTACCTGCCCCCCAACGTTTACTTCAGCAACGGCATGGGCTCCTCCGAGAGCGGGCAACTCGGGCTGGGCAGCAAGCCCGCGGACGGCGGCATGATCAGGATCGCCGCCCGCCCCGACCTTGCGGTCGTCGTGGACGGCTGCCGCCTCGCCGCACCGGGCGAACCGGGAATCCTTGCGCGCAGCGGCTACCTACCCCTCGGCTATTACGGCGATGCGGAGAAAACGGCGCAAACCTTCGTCACGTTGAACGGCAAGCGCCACGTCCTCACCGGCGACGCGGCGAAGCTCGCAGACGACGGGTCGATCGTCATCTACGGGCGCGGTTCGAACTGCATCAACACCGGCGGCGAAAAGGTCTTCCCCGAGGAGGTCGAGGAAGTGCTGCGCATGAGCCCGGACGTCTTCGATGCCCTCGTCGTCGGCCTTCCCGACCCGCGTTGGGGGCAGAAGGTCGTCGCCGTCGTCGCCCCCCGCCCCGGCCTGTGCCTCGACCCGCAGCGGTTGCGGGCGCTGTGCCAACAGCACATGGCCAACTACAAGATCCCCAAGGACATCGTCCTCGTGCCGGAGGTGAAGCGCTCGGCCGCCGGCAAGGCAAACTATCCCTGGGCACGCGAAGTCGCCGCCGGCGCGCTGCAGTGAACCCGGAATCCCGTCATGCCCATACCCGAGATCCTCGCGGGGCGCCTGTCGCTGCCCCTCATCTGCTCCCCAATGTTCCTAGCCAGCGGCCCGGAACTCGTGATCGCCCAGTGCAAGGCAGGTGTCGTCGGCACCTTCCCCACCCTCAACGCCCGCCCCGCTGAAGCCCTCGACGACTGGCTGGACCACATCCGGTCCGAGCTCGACGCATGGAACGACGCGCATCCCCGCACGCTCGCGGCACCGCACGGCGTGAACCTCATTCTGCACAAGTCCAATCCGCGGCAGAACGAGGACCTGGCGCGCGTCGTCGAGCACCGCGTCCCGATCGTCATCACCTCGGTCGGCCGCCCCGACAAGGTCGTCGACAAGGTTCACGGCTACGGCGGCATCGTGCTGCACGACGTCATCAGCGTCGCGCACGCGCGCAAAGCCATCGAATCCGGCGTCGACGCGCTGATCCTCGTCTGCGCCGGTGCAGGTGGCCATGGCGGCACGCTGTCGCCATTCGCGTTCGTCTCCGAGGTGCGCGAATTCTGGGACGGCCCGCTGGTGCTCGC
>NZ_DASWVV010000136.1:0-21046 GCF_036406155.1 Devosia sp.
CTCCCCCAGGGTTGGGGAGGGGGTCGTTTCGGTGGGCCCCGCCCTACCCCCGCGCCGGAAACACGAACGTTCCCGCCACCCGCTTGCGCCAGCTTTCGCCGAGATTGGCCTCCACCACGCCCAGCCCCTCCTGGGCGTGGATGAAGCGGTCATCCCCGACCATGATGCCGCAGTGGCGCGGGACCGGCGTCCGTCCCAGGCGGAACAGCACCAGCTGCCCCGCCTCGGGTTCCCCCTCGGCGCGCCGCAGCACCGCCTCGGCCACTTCGGCGAGGCCGGACGCCGGCGCCCGCCGCCAGTCGGCGCTGTAGTGCGGCAGCGGCGCCGGCTCCTCTGCGTACAGCGCCCGCCACACGCCGCGCACCAGCCCGAGGCAATCGCACCCTGCCCCCAGCGTCGACGCCTGATGGCGATAGGGCGTGCCCAGCCAGGCGCGCGCCGCGCCGCTGATCTCTTCGGCTGTCGGGCTCATCCGACCAGCTTGCGGCCGTCGCGCGGCTCGCCCTCGCGCGGATAGCGCAGCACGAAATCGTTTCCTGGAATATGGGGAAAGCCGCGAAAGTTGATGTTGTTCGAGAACTTTTCGATGCAGGTGGCGAAGCGCCGGTCGCAGCCGGCATAGGCGGTGAACGCATCGCCCGGGACCACCCACTCGCCGACCGGGGCGGCGAACCCGAAGATGTCGGCGCCGCCGCTGCGGGCGTGGCGCGCGATGTCGTCGGTCAGTCCCCCCCGCCTGCCGCTCGACCAGACCGCGCGGCCGAAGCCGAACCAGTCCTCGGCAAACCCTTCGACGCCGCCCACCCGCAGCCGGAAGCGATCCTCGATCGCGAGGACGGTGGCGGCTGCCTTGAACGCCGGCGCCTCGAGGTCGGCGCCGCAACGCCGATCGCCGAGGCGAGCATCGCACAGCGCCTGGTAGATCCTGCCCTGCGGCCGGTTGAGCGCGGACTGGGCCGACCGCAATTCGGCCCGGAAGGCGCCGTCCTCGCGCACGATCTCGCCGATGCTCGCCCGGCGCAGCAGCAGCCGCTGGCCGACGTCGCGCCAGTTGACGCGCCAGCACTCCACCGCCGCCCCGTCATAGCGGCCGAGCAGGATGTCGTCCTCGGTGATCGCCGCCGCATGCAGGATGCCGACCACCTCGCTGGTATCGGTCTGCGGCCCGAGCTTGTGCGCCACCTCGCCGCCGTCGAGGCCGTGCGCGGGGATGTAGTCGATGCCGTCGAAACTCAGCCCCTCGTCGTGGTCGGTGAAGCCCAGCACCACCCCGTCGGCGCGCTCGATGCGCCAGCACTGGCACAGCGTCGTCGCCCCGCTTTCGACATGCGCCTTGAAGCCCGCCTCCAGTGTCCTCATTCGCGCACCTCGATCAGGGGAATGGCCGGCGCCTCGGCGGCGTCGAAACTCGTAAGCTCGATGTCGAGCCGGTCGATGTCGAAGCGCACCGGCACGTCGAACAGGAAGCCGGCGGTGAGGGTCGCGCCCTGCGCCGGCGGCGCGGCGAAGGTGACGACGCCGCTCAGCCCGTCCACGGTGAAACCGGCCGGCATCTCGCTGCCGTCCACCGCCACGCGGACCGAGCCCGCCACCGGCTTTGTGATCGGCCGCCAGTACGGGTCGAAGCCGCCGCCGTAGCGCTTGCGCAGCTGGAACGCGGTGGCGATGCCGTCACCCACCCCCAGTTCCTGGTCGCCCGGCAGCGGCACCTCGGTGCCGTTCGAGGAATGATCGAGCGCGTCGTGCCACAGGAAGGCGTGGAACCTGCCCCGCCGTTCCTCGAAGAAGGCCAGCACCGCCTGCATGTCGGCGCGCGACTTGACGCCGTATCCCGCATTGTAGCGCCGCCGCGAATGCGCCCAGCGGCTGTTGCGCTCCTCGGCGCCGCTGGCCAGCGTCACGATGTCGGTCGCGCGCTCCGGCCCGCCGCGGGCGCCCAGGGCGACATCGAGGGGAAAGCGTATTGGGTGGAATGCCATTTCTTCCCTTTCGTCCCCCTCCCCATCCCTCCCCACAAGGGGGAGGGATGGGGAGGGGGTTAAACCTTCGATCCGATGTCGGCGCCTACGACGCCCGCGTCCCGCGCCG
Organism: Devosia sp.; assembly: GCF_036406155.1. Lineage (GTDB taxonomy): Bacteria > Pseudomonadota > Alphaproteobacteria > Rhizobiales > Devosiaceae > Devosia_A. The sequence continues at coordinate 2,089 of NZ_DASWVV010000136.1, forward strand.
TACTGCCCGGAGCAGCATGGCGCTCACCTCCGCTTCGCTCGCCGTGAAACTGCGCGCATCGGGTGTGGTGACGTTGAACGTCAGATTGACCGGCCGCCCGCCGCCGGCCGCGACCCCCAGCCGCCCGTCGCTGCCGCGGGCGAGCGGCAGGATCGCTTCCGGCCCCGCTTCCCCGGCGAGGCCCACCCCGCCGCGCAGCGGGAAGTAGGCCGGGCGCGCCAGCACGCCGCCCTTGGCGAATGGCGTGACGCCGCCCAGCGCCGGGTTCGCCGCCGCGAAGACGCCCTCGATCGCCCCCGACACCAGGTCTCCCACCGGCTTGAACGCCGCCTTGAGCGCGATGTCGGCGAAGGCACGGGCGACGTCGCCCAGCACCGATCTGAGCGACTTGCCGTCGAGGATGGCGCCCCTGAAGGCGCGGCTCAGCGAGCGCCCGACGCCGTCGGCGAGATCGCCGATGCGCTCGAGTTCCACCGCGACGTCGCCCAGTTCCGCCCGAAAGCCGTCGCCGAACAGATCCTCAGCCATCCCGCCTCTCCTCGTCGGGGAACCTCTCCATCATCCGCGCCAGCACGTCGCGCCCCGGTGCCGCGCCACGGCTGCGCCCGCCGGCCGCCTCGAAGGCCGCCGCCAGCTCGCGCGGCGTCAGCCCCCAGAACTGGCGCGACGACAGCCGCAACACACCGAAGCCGAAGCCCATCGCCTCGCGCCAGGGGAACGGGCTCACGGCGTCTCTCCGAAGGTGGCGCGCAGCAGCCGTGCGGCGATCTCGGCGGCGCCCCGGAGCCCGCCCTCGATCGCCATGCGCGCCAGATCGTCGTCGCTGATGGCGTTGCCCGCCCCGCGCAATCCGGCCCCGAGGATCGCGGTCAGGTCGCGCGCCGACACCCTGCCGGCGGCGAAGCGTTCGCTCAGCCCGACGAGGTCCCCGGCCTGCAGCCGCGCCTCGAGTTCGGCCAGCGCGCCCAGCGTCAGGCACAAGACCCGCTCCTCGCCGTCGATCATGGCGGCGATCTCACCCCGCTGCGGATTGGCCATCACGCCGCCTCGAAACCGAGTTCGCCGGCGCTCTCCAGCGCCAGCTCGAAGGTCACCTCGCCGGCATGGTCGGCCGAGAACTCCAGCGCCACGATCTGGAACGGCCCGGTGACCGTGCCGAAATCGGGCAGGATCAGCTGCCAGCTGCGGATCGTCCCGGCGAAGAACAGCGCCCGGATCTGGGCGTCCGAGGGCTGGTCCTTGAAGATGCCGGAGCCGGTGACCGCCGCCCGCTTGATGCCGCCGCCGCTCAGCAACTCCCGCCAGCGCCCGGCGCTCTCGGCGTCGGTGACGTCGATCGCCGCGGCGTTGAAGGCCAGCGCGCGGGTGCGCAGTCCCGCCACCGTGATGAAACCGCCCGATCCGTCGGGATCGAGCTTCAGAAGCATGTCCTTGCCGCTCTGGGCTGCCATGGTCGTGTCCTTCTTGGTTCTAAGAGGCCGGCTCGCTGAACATTACCAGCGTCACCGCCGCGCGGGCGAAACCGGTGGCCGGGTCGATGGCGGTGTCGGTGCGCTGGTGGCGGCGATGGGTGACGCGCCGCTCGGCGCTGTCGAGCCCGGCCGCCAGCGCCACCGCCACCACCCGCTCGGCGATGGCCAGCACCGCCTTGCGGCTCGGCGCAGCCGCCCAGGCGTGCAGCAGCAGCCGGTGCTCGTGGCCGGGCGCGAGGTCGCCGTCGCGCGCCAGCACGTCGTGCCGGGCGATCACCACATAGGGCGGGTGGCGGTCGCGCGGCGGCGCGTCGAAGACGTCGCCCGCCCCGAGCAGCGCCATGAGCGCCGCATCGGCATTCAGTGCCGGCACCAGGGTCGATTGCAGCGCGAGGATCGGATGGGTCACTTGGCAGACACCCCCTCCCCATCCCTCCCCACAAGGGGGAGGGTGTACATTTGTGGACCTGGCATGATCTTGCCGCGACCTCGACGCGACACCTCCCCCCTTGCGGGGGAGGTTGGGAGGGGGGTGGGTGTGAGTCTCAGGAGCATCGTCATCCCACCACCGCCGTCTGGGTGCAGCGGCAGCCGAGGAACCGCCGGCGCCCGCTCAGGTCCTCGGCGCTGACGACGCGCAAATGCCGGCCGCGCCAGGCGAAGCGGTCGCCGGGCCCGACGTCCTCGCGGTAGCGCAGCACGACCGTATGCGACACCGTCACCGCCCGTCCGTCCGCCGCCTGTTCGGCGCGCGCCCCGACCGCGGTCACGCGCGCCCACAGCGTCGCCAGCGGCACGAACACTTCGCCATGGCCGCCCTCGGCCTCGGCCGTCAGTTCCCGCCGCTGCAACTGCACGCGTTCGGTCAGACCGCTGATCGGCGGGGACAGGGGCGCGCTCACAGCCGCACCGCCCGGTAGGGCATGACGAGCCGCTCGAAGCCGGCCGGCGGCACCGCATCGGCGCTGTCGCGATGCTCGAACCAGAAGCCGACCAGTACCAGCAGCGCCTGTTTGAGGTCGCCCGGTACGTCCGCCGCCGTGTCGCCGTAGCCGGCCAGGTAGTCGATCTCGATGCCGAGCCGGGCGCGCAGCGCCGGCAGGCCCGCGATTTCCGGCGGCAGCAGGAGCCGCGCCGGCGCCGGCTCCGTCTGGAACTGGCCGGGCGCGAGCGCGTGCGCCTGTCCTGCCGGATCGTAGGCGGTCACCGCGACGAGGCTCGCCAGCGGCATGACCGGCAGCCGCACGCTGCGCTCCGTCGGCCAGGCGTCGAGCACGGCGCGCCAGGTTTGCGTCAGCAGCGCCCGGCCGGCGGTGGCCTCGACATGCAGCCGCGCCGCCGCCACCAGCGTCGCGATCAGGCCATCCTCGGCGTCGTCGTCGACGCGCAGAAAGGCCTTCGCCTCGGCCAGCGTCACGGGCTCCGTCGCCGGACCCGCAAGCAGGTAGGAGATCATGGGAGAATGTCCTGATGTGTTGGTGCAAGTGTCCCGGCGGCCGGGGAGGAACAGCCGCCGGGGCGGCAGGCACCGAAATGCCCGCAACTTTCCCCCCATCCGGCGCTTCGCGCCACCTTCTCCCACAAGGGGAGAAGGCGCCGACTGAGAGCTCTCGGCCCTGTCGCCCTCTCCCCTTGTGGGAGAGGGTGCCCGAAGGGCGGGTGAGGGGTGGGCGGTCCTCAGCTCGCTGCGAACTTCAGCAGCTTGATCGCGTCGAAATCCTGCACGCCGCCGCCGACGCGCTTGGTGGTGTAGAACAGCACGTAGGGCTTGGCGCTGAACGGGTCGCGCAACACGTTCACCCCCTGGCGGTCGACGATCAGATAGCCGCGGCGGAAGTCGCCGAAGGCGATGGGCGTGGCGTCGGCGGCGATGTCGGGCATGTCCTCGGCCTCGACCAGGTCGAAGCCCATCAGTGTCGCCCGGCCGCCCGGCGTGAGCGCCGGCTGCCACAGATAGTTGCCGTCGGCGTCCTTGAGCTTGCGGATCGCTGCCTGCGTCTTGCGGTTCATCACCCAGCTGGCGTTCTGGCGGTAGCCCGCCTTGAGCGCGTAGACGAGGTCGATCAGCACGTCGCTCTCGTCGCTCGCCGGGAAGGCTCCGCTCACCCCGGTGGCGAGATAGCCGATGCTGTCCCACGCCCACGAGCCTTCGGCCACCTGCGGCTCGGCGAGGAACCCCTTGGGCTTGTTGACGCCGTCGCCGGCGACGAATGCCGTCGTCTCCTGCTCGGCGAAGGCGGCGTTGACCTCCTCGGCGATCCACTGACCCACGTCCACCGCCGCATCGTCGAGGAAGGCGCTGGTCGCCGCCGGCATGGCGTACAGTTCGGCCGTCGGGAAACTCAGCTCATCGATGGTCTGGCTCGCCGTCTGCGGCCGCGCCGCCGTCTCGGCCACCCAGCCGGTCGCCGGGCCGCTCAGCGTCACCGGCTTCCTATACAGCGACGTCGAGACCTGCCGCACCCCGGCGATGGAGCGGATCGGCGAGATGGTGCGGAGCCGGCCCAGGATCTCGGTTTCCGTCTCCACCGGCACCAGATAGCCGCCGTCGGGGTTGGAGCCGACGGAGAGCGCCTTCTCCTCGCCGCGCTTCACATAAGCGGCGAACGCCTCCTTGTACTCGTCGCCCGCCTGCGGCCGGCCCGCCTCGAGCTGCGGCCGCGCCCGCTCGAGGCTCATGCGCTCGAGCGCCGACTTGGCACCGTCGAGCACGCCGTTGAGGCGGTTGAGCTTGTCCTCGGTGAGCGCGTCGGCGGCGCCGCGCCGCTCGAGCTCGTTGAGCCGCCCGTCATTGCTGCGCTTGAACTCCTCGAAGGCACTCATGAACTCGGAGAACATGCCCGCGATGTCGCCGGCAGCAGCGCCGGCCGTCGCCTTGATCTCGAGGCGATCGGTGGTGTCAGTCATGGATTTTCCTCTTCAGGTTCGCAGAAGCGAAATGGCCGCCGCGAGCGCGTCGCGCCCCGGCCGGGCCGTGCCCGGAGCGATCCGGGCGGCATCCATCATCGGGAAGGTGACGATGGAGATTTCCCACAGATCGACCTGCCACAGCCGCCTGTGGCCGGTCGCCGGCTCGCGCGTCGCGCGCAGCGTGCGGAAGCCGATGGAGAGCCCGTCGACGGCGCGCCGTTCGATCAGCCGGCGCAGCGCGTCGGCGCGCGGCACGCCGCCCACCAGCCGGCCCTCCACCCACAGCCCGAAGCCGTCCTCAGCGATCGCCTCCCAGGTGCCCACCGGCTCCTTGGGGTCGTGCTGGAACAGGAGGCGGATGCGCTCGCGCCCGCGCCGCTTGAGGCTGCTGCGGAAGGCGCCGGGCATGACGACGTCGCCGCTCTCGTCGACGCGTGCGAAGACGCTGGCATAGCCGCAGAAGCGCCCGGTCTCGTCGATCGGCAGGGGCTGCATCAGCGCCCCGCCCCGGCCTTGCCCGGCCGCGGCCTGGTCGGCGGACGGCCGGCTCCCGCCTTGGCGCCGGCCAGCGTGCCGGCGAGGTGCCAGGCGAACTGGCGGAACACCTGCACCGCCTCGCCGCGCCCCTTGCCGGCGTGATTGTCTTTGCCTGCCATCGGCTTACCCCCTTCGACGAAACAACTGATTCAAGGTCGCGATCTCCTTGACGAAGTCGTTGAAGCGCTTGTTGGCGGCGGCCAGCTCCCGCAGCGCCCAGATGAGCAGCGCGCTCGCCCCGCTCGCCCACAGGAACAGCGCCAAATGCGCGAGGTCGCCCCGCGCGATGACGGTCCGCGTCAGCTCGTCCATACCGGCCTCCTTGTTGCTGCAATCGCCGCCGTGCCGCCTACCCGCAGCCTGCATTCCACCCGCCGGCCGTCATCCTCGCGCTTGTCGCGAGGACCCAGCCGCGCCGCGTCTGCGGCGCGGGTGACGCTCCTGTTGAACTACCTCCACGACGTCCGGGCACTTGGGACTGGAGGGTCACGCTACCCACCCACCGGCCCGTCATCCCCGGGCGAGGACCGGCGCCAGCCGGGCCGAGACCTCGGGGACCCATGCGATCTCACCGCATGCCGGGACACCGCATGGGTCCACGAGATCGCCGCTTCGCGGCGTCCGTGGATGACGGTCCGGTGGGGTTGGCTTGAGCCAGTGAAACTGGCATCATCGATCCGCTTCAAGGCGCACGAACTCACCGAGGTCCGCGCGCTTGTCCTGGAGCATCGGGACGCATTCCTGAAGGCGTGGCATGAGCACCTTGACGATTGAGCACGAGCCGCTGGCGACGGACGTCCGCTTCACCGACAGCATGCTGCAGGTGACGCTCGATGACGGCCGCGTACTGGCCGTACCGGTGGAATGGTTTCCGCGCCTTCGCGATGCTTCACCTGCCGAGCGCCTGAATTGGCGCCTCATCGGCCACGGCGAAGGCATTCACTGGCCCGACCTCGACGAGGACGTTTCCATCCTTGGCCTGTTGGCCGGCCGCCGGCGCCGCAAGCGCGCCGCTTAGGCCGTCATCGCTCCACCCACCGGCCCGTTATCCCCAGGCGAGGACCGGCGCAGCCGGGCCGAGACCTCGGGGACCCATGCGATCTCACCGCACGCCGGGGCACCGCATGGGTCCACGAGATCGCCGCTTCGCGGCGTCCGTGGATGACGGTCCGGTGGTCAGGGCCGGCCGCCGGCGCAGCAAGCGCGCCGCCTAGCTCCCCACACCCACCATCGCCCGCTTCTCCTCGTCGCTCAGGAACTCCGCCGCCCCGACCCTGGCCCACAGCGCCGCGCGGTCCTCGGCCAGCGCCTCGACGTTCTCGAGGTCGGGGACCAGCACGAGGCTGCCGCCGAAGGCCGGCGCCAGCCACGCGCCGAGGTCGTCGGCCACCCGCCGCACCAGCGGCACGATGGTGTGCCGCCACAGCGCCCGGTTGGCTTCGGCCAGGTTGGCGTAGGTATTGTCGCCGGGGATGCCGAGCAGCATCGGCGGCACGCCCAGGGCGAGCGCGATCTCGCGCGCCGCCACGTGCTTCAATTCGATGAAGTCCATGTCGCGCGGCGACAGCGCGATGGTCTTCCAGTCGAGCCCGCCTTCGAGCACCATCGGCCGGCCGGCATTGGCCGCCCCGGCAAAGCCCTGTTCGAGCTCCACCTTGAGCCGGGCGAACTGGTCCTCGGTGAGGTTGCCGGCGGGCGCCGAATAGACCAGCGCGCCGGAGGGCCGCGCAGCGTTGTCGAGCAGCGCCTTGTTCCAGGCCGAGGCGGCGTTGTGCACGTCGAGGCTCTGCTGGGCCGCTTCCAGCGGGCTCAGCCCGTAATGGTCGTCGAGCGGGTGGAACAGCGTGAAATGCAGGACGCGCGGGATCGGCGCCGCCGCCTGGCTGAGCTGCACGGTGCGGCCGCCCGCGGTATAGGCATAGGCCACGGGCCAGCCGTCGCTGCCGGCGACGACGCGCATGCGGTCGGGCCTCAGGCAATAGAGCCCCTTCACCTCGCCGTCGACGAGCGCCGCCTCGAGATAGGCGTTGCCCGCCGTCTGCAGGTAGGCATAGACCGCCTCCAGCAGTTCGCTCCCCGATTGCCTGGGGTTGGGCGCCGCCAGCAGCTTGAGCGCCGGATGCTCGCTCAGCCGCCTGCCGCCCTCATCGACCGCGATCGGCACGCGGTTGGCCGCCTCGGCGATCAGCCGCACGCAGCGATACACCACCGGGTTCCTGGCAAAGCCCTCGTTGCAGAGGCTGACGAAACCGCGCCTGCTCCAGCTCGGATCGCCCAGTTGCGTGACGGTGAGCAGCGACTGCGGCCCGCCCGACTTGGTCTCCACGGGCGCGTTCGATCCACCGCCCAGAAGGCGGCTCCACCAATGGGGCATAGGTCTCTTCCTTGATCTTGCCGGCAGCAATGCCGATGTAGTAACGTTGCTACAAGAGCTTCCGGAGGCCGAGATGAACGCGCCACCCAAATTCCCGCGCCAGACGCCGCCCAAGACCGTGACGATGACCAGCCGCGAGTTCAACCAGAACACCAGCCGGGCCAAAGCCGCCGCAGATCATGGTCCGGTCGTCATCACCGATCGCGGCAGGCCGGCCTATGTGCTCCTGACTCACTCGGAGTTCGCGCGACTGACGACGAAGGTCCCGCGCATGAGCGCGCTTGCGGCCCTCGCCGACCCGGACTATCGGGAAAGCGACCCCGACCTCATGGAATTCATTCCGCCGCGCACGGTCGAAAGCACCAGGTTCACTTTCGATGACGTCGACGAATGAGGTTCGTCGTCGACACCAACGCTGTCTCCGAATTCCGCAAGGGCAACAAGGCAGACACAGGATTCCGCGAATGGGCGGACCGGGTAGCCATCAACGATCTGGCCATCTCCGTCGTCACGCTCCAGGAACTCGAGACCGGCATCCTGCTCGTCGCCCGCAATGACCAACCGCAGGCCTTGGTGTTCAGGGCCTGGTTGGACCACTTTGTGCGACCCCAGTTCCGGGATCGCATCCTTCCGATCGACAACGAGATCGCCATCCGGTGCGCCCCGCTTCACGTTCCGCACAAGCGCCCATATCCGGACTCGCTCATCGCCGCCACGGCACTGGTCCACGATCTGACGCTCGTGACCCGCAACGTCTCGCACTTCAAGCCGATGGGCGTCCGCCTGCTCAATCCCTGGGGCGCCTAGATCCCCCGCACCCGCGGCTCGGAATGGCTCAGCATCAGTTCCGTCAGCGCCCAGACCAGCGCGTCGACGCGGTCGGGCGAATGGCCGTCGCTGCGGCCGTCGGCGCCGAAGCCGCACATCTCGTCCTCGAGCGCCGTCAGCCCCGGTCGGTGCAGCACCCTGCCCTGCGCGTAGAGCGCCGCCACCGGCTCGGCCCTCAGCCACTTGCCGCTTCTGGCGCGCACGGCCCTGACGGGCACGTTCGCGTCCACCTGGGCGATCACCTGCTGCACGAGGTCGCCGCCCTGGTTGACCTCGGCGACGATGGCGTCGGCGCCATGGGCGTGGAACGCCGCCACGGCGCGCCGCGCCCAGGCGAGGGGCCGGCCCTTCATCGTGCGGTCCGCGAGCACTACCGCCCGCTCGCCCGCCCGGCCGGCGACGACGATGCCGCACGCGTCCGCCGTCGCGCCGCCGGTCACCGGCGGGTCGACCGCCACGACGATCCGTTCAAGCTCCGCGTCGACTGCCGGTCGGAACATGGCGCGGCTCCACAGCGCGTCGGGCAAATCCTCGATGAGTTCGCCCTCGAGTTCCTGGCGCCCCAGCACCGTACCGCGGTAGCGCGCGACCACCGCCTTGAGGAAGGCGTCGGCGAGGTGCCTGCGGTTCTCCTCCGTCGTCATCCGCGTCACCACGGTTTGTCCGTCGGCGAGCAGCCGCTTGAGCAGTTTCGTCGCCCGCGGCGTCGTCGTCGCCAGCTGGCGCGGCCGTTTCCCGAGCCGCAGCCCGAACTGCAGCATGTCCCACGCCGCCTCGGCATTCGGCCACTTGCCGAGCTCGTCGCACCACGCCGCCGCGAATTGCGGACCGCGGAAGCGGTCGGGGTCGGAGGCCGACAGCACGCTCGCCTCGACGCCGTTCTGCCACAGCAGCGTGGTCCCGACGAGGCGCGGCCGCTCGGCGTGCGGCGTCACGCGCATCAGCCCGCTCTCCCCCTTGACCATCACCGCGATCGCTTCCGTCATGGTCTCGCCGACAAGCGCGATCGGGGTCACGCCCGCCGCGGCGAGCCCGCGCACCCACTCCGCTCCGGCCCGCGTCTTGCCCGAGCCGCGCCCGCCGATCAGCAGCCACGTCGTCCAGTCGCCGGGCGGGGGCAATTGCGGGTCGCGGGCCCATTGCTGCCAGTCGAAGTAGGCGACAATGGCCCTCTCCCCGTCGAGCTGGCTGGCATAGGCCAGCATTTCAGCCCTTTGTGAGTGCATTGATTCTTTCCGCGAGCTTCATGCGGATTTCGCGCATCTCGGCGGTTTCGGGAGTGCCCGCCTTGCCGGCGGCATCCGCCTTGTCAAGGTCCATGAGGTTGCCGAGGCCGCGCGCAAGATTGCCCAGCAGCGTCACTTCCTTGGCATCCGGGGGTTTGGCCCTGCTTCCCAGTCTCATGATAATGCGTTCGAATTCCCTGTAGAGCGCCTCGATGAGAGCCGATCGGTCGACCGGGCGGCGGTTGCGCCGGCGCCATTGCTCTCTCGCGAAAGCGCCGCGGAACTGGCCATAGGTGATGCCGTGGCGCTCGCAGATCCGACGGATCGTGCCATTCTTGGATTCATAGTCGGAGCGCACGCTCGCCCAATCGACGGGTCGGTCGGTCATTGCTCACCTCAGTTGGAAGGTCCGGCGCGGCACAGGCGGCCAGCTCTGCTCGAGCGGAGTCCCACTCGGGTGGAACGGCATCCGCCGTCCCGGCCCCATTTCTGCGACCATGGCCGAACCTTACCACCGCCGCGTCACGCGGGGATAACTCGCGGGCCCTGTGCGCTTTCGCGCCATTGACCGGGCGGACGCCGGCAGGCTTAGAGGGCAGGACATCCCAACTGCGAGCCTCAGTACCCGCCGTGACCAAGCCCGTCCTGCACTACATTCCGGCCTGCCCGTTCTGCCAGCGCGTCGAAATCCTGCTCGATCTCAAGGGGCAACGCACCGCCGTCGACCTCGACGTCGTCGACATCACCGTGCCGCGCCCGCCCGCACTGCTGGCGCTCACGCGCGGCACGACGTCGCTGCCGGTGCTGGTCACCGCGCAGGGCGTGCTCAAGGAGAGCCTCGTCATCCTGCGCTATCTCGATGCCACCCTGGCCGGGCCGGCGATCACCCGCGAAGCGGCGTATGAGCGGGCGGTGGAGGAGATGCTGATCGCGCTGGCCGGCGATTTCACGTCGGCAGGCTACCGGCTGGTCATGAACCGCGACGAGGGCCAGCGCGAGCCGTTGCGTGCGGCGATGCTGCAGCAATACCGCCACCTCGAGGATTTTCTCGTTTGGCAGAACCCGGGCGGCACCTTCCTGTTCGAGCGCTTCGGCCTTGCCGAGGCGGTGTTCACGCCGATGTTCATGCGCTTCTGGTTCCTCGAGTACTACGAGGGGTTCGAGCTGCCGGCCGAAGGCTTCGAGCGCGTCCGGCGCTGGCGCGCCGCCTGCCTCGAGCACCCGGCGGCGCAGCAGGTCGGCCGCGAGGAGATCCTCAAGCTCTACTACGATTACGCGGTCGGCGTCGGCAACGGCGCCGTGCCCCCGGGGCGGACGCGGTCGAGCTTCGTTGCGGCGCCGCACTGGCGGCAGCGCCCGTGGCCGCCGCGCGACAAATATGCCCGCATCGCCTCCGATGCCGAGCTCGGGCTGGCCTGAGGCATTCGGCCAGCGCGCGACACAGCCGGGCCCTCCGGTGCGCCGGAGCGGTTCAACCTTGCCGCGAAACGATGAAACGCCTCAGTTCGATGGATTCGGCGGCGCCGGCCAGCCCTGGTTGAACAGCGCGTCGCCCTGCTCGTCGATGATCTGGCGGCCCTTGGCGAGGGTGAAGTTGTGCGCGTCCTCCTTGGACGCGAAGCGGTCGGCACGCACGAAGTCGTGGCGCTTCACCACGCCGCCCACTTCCTTCTCGATCGTGCCCGAGAGCTGGTATTCCCGGCCGGCGGGCAGCAGCGAGGCGCGGATGGTGTAGCCCTTGTACTGCTCCTCAGGCGCGCCTGCGCCCGTCCCCACCGTGGGATCGTCGCCGCCCGAACCGAACAGCTTCTTCCAGAACGACATGGCGATTCTCCTGGTCGGGCGCGGCCGCGGCGCGGCTAGTTGTCGAGGAAGCTTCTGAGCTTGCGGCTGCGGCTCGGGTGCTTGAGCTTCCTGAGCGCCTTGGCCTCGATCTGGCGGATGCGCTCGCGCGTCACCGAGAACTGCTGGCCCACTTCCTCGAGCGTGTGGTCGGTGTTCATGCCGATGCCGAAGCGCATGCGCAGCACTCTTTCTTCGCGCGGCGTCAACGACGCGAGAACCCGCGTCGTTGTTTCACGAAGATTGCTCTGGATGGCCGCGTCGATCGGCTGCACCGCGTTCACGTCCGGGATGAAGTCGCCGAGGTTGGAATCCTCCTCGTCCCCGATCGGAGTCTCGAGGCTGATCGGCTCCTTGGCGATCTTCAGGACCTTGCGCACCTTGTCGAGCGGCATCTGCAGCTTTTCGCTGAGCTCTTCCGGCGTCGGCTCGCGGCCGATCTCGTGCAGCATCTGCCGGGACGTGCGGACGATCTTGTTGATCGTCTCGATCATGTGCACCGGAATGCGGATGGTGCGCGCCTGGTCGGCGATCGAGCGGGTGATGGCCTGCCGGATCCACCAGGTGGCGTAGGTCGAGAACTTGTAGCCGCGGCGGTACTCGAACTTGTCGACCGCCTTCATCAGGCCGATATTGCCTTCCTGGATGAGGTCGAGGAACTGCAGGCCGCGGTTCGTGTACTTCTTGGCAATGGAGATGACGAGGCGCAGGTTCGCTTCCACCATCTCCTTCTTGGCGATGGCGGCCTCGCGTTCGCCCTTCTGCACCTTGTGCACGATGCGGCGATACTCGGCGATGTCGAGGCCCGTCTCGCTGGCCAGCGTCTGGATCTCGCCGCGGATTTCCTTGATCGTGTCGATCTCGCGCCGGGCGAATTCCGCCCAGCCCTTGCCGTCCAGCCCGGCGACGGCCTCGTGCCAGTTCTGGTCGAGCTCGCTGCCGTAATAGGCCTCGAGGAAGGCATCGCGCCTGATGCCATAGCTTTCGGCCAGGCGCAGCAGGCGGCCTTCGAGGCGCACCAGGCGCTTGTTGATGTCGTAGAGCTGCTCCACCAGGCTTTCGATGCGGCTCTGGTTGAGCGACAGCGACTTGACGTCGGTGATCACCTCGCTGCGCAGCGCCTCGAGCTTCCTCAGCTCCGCTGCGCTCGCCGCCTTGGCCGCCAGCCGATCCTCGGCGTGGCGGTCCTGCAGCTTGCGCATCTTGCCGTAGGCCTCGGCGATGCGGTCGAACGTGTCGACCACCTGCGGCTTGAGCTCGGCTTCCATGGCGGAAAGCGACAGCGAATTCTCGAAATCGTCGTCGTCGTCCTCGACCGGGTCCTGCGGCGCCTGCGGCTCCTCGGGCACGTAGTCGTCGTCCTCGCCGGCGGGCGCGGCGGCGCGCTTGGCGGCGGGCCGCGACCGGTCCGGCTTGGCCGGCTCGGGCGCCGACTTGGGCTCGGCCAGTTCAGAGACGACCGGCGCCGCCTGCTTGGCGTCGGGGCCGGCATAGGTCGCCTCGAGGTCGATGATGTCGCGCAGCAGGATTTCGGCGGCGGCGAGCTGGTCGCGCCAGATGATGATGGCCTGGAAGGTGAGCGGGCTCTCGCACAGCCCCTCGATCATGGTCTCGCGGCCGGCCTCGATGCGCTTGGCGATGGCGATCTCGCCCTCGCGGCTGAGCAGCTCGACCGAGCCCATCTCGCGCAGGTACATGCGGACCGGGTCGTCGGTGCGATCCGACCCCTCGCGGGTGTTGGACTTGCTGCTGACGGCCGTGCCGGTGCGCTCGGCAACCTCGGTGCTCTCGTCCTCGGCGCTGTCGGGCTCGGTTTCCTCGACCTCGTCCTCGTCGACGACGTTGATGCCCATGTCCGAGAACATCGCCATGATGTCCTCGATCTGCTCGGAGGTCACTTCCTCCGAGGGCATCACCGCGTTCAGCTCCTCATAGGTGACGTAGCCGCGCTTCTTGGCGACCTTGATGAGCTTCTTGACGGCGGCGTCGGAGAGATCGAGAAGGGGGCTATCGGGAGCCTCGCCACCATTGCCGGTGGCGCCGGCCTCCGGCTTCTCGATTTCCTTGGACGTCTTGGTTGCTGCCTTGGTGGCCATCTATCCTGGTGCTCCACGGGGGCCCGGGTGCGGCGGGCGCCGTTTGGTCGTTTAAGTGGGCATTGATCAAGACAAGGTAAAGGATGCCTGGCGACGCCGTCGGCAGACGCCGTCACATGTCCGTCAACCGGGGCTTCGCCATACGCAAAATCGCGCGTACCCGCCGCTTCCCTAGAAGCTGCGTGTCGCGCGCCCCGATAACGAACCAAACCCCTCTATCAATGCCTCGGTGCCGTCGACAGTGGTTATCTGGTTCTTGATGTCTTGCAGCCTCTCGAAAGTTTCATCGCTCGGGTCATCGCCCAGCGCCAGTTCGGCTGCCTTGAGCTCCCTATTTAGCTCAACCGATTTGTAATGCAAGGCCAGGGCGTGCTTGAGGCCCGTTTCGGCGTCGGCCGCGGCGATCTCGGCGGCGCTTTGCCAGATCCCCTGGCCCTTGAGCAGCGCCGTCATGCGCTGGAGCGTTGCGGCGAAACCGCGCGCCCCCAGCGCCGCCGCCAGCGCCGGCCCGTCGATGTCGTGCTGCACCGTCACCAGGTCGAGCAGCGCCGCCAGCAACTCCCGCGCCGCCGGGCTCGGCAGCTCCAGCGAGGCCAGCGCCTCGAGCCGCCCCTCGGCCAGCGCCGGATGGTTGACCAGCGTCATGAGGATCACCGCCTCGCGGTCGCTCGGATCGCGCACCGCGCCCGGCTTCAGCCGCCGCGAATTGCGCAGGGAATCCGAGACGACGAGGCGCGGCGTCCGGCGCTCCCGCGGCGCCCCGCGGCCGGCGTCGCGCCGCCCCTCGTAGCGCCGCTGCCGCAGGGGCGCGAAGAACGCCGCCAGCTTCTCGTCGAAGGCCTGCAGGTAATGCCGCCGCACCGACTGGTCGGCGATGGCGTTGGCGCGCGCCCTGAGCCGGGCTTCCAGCGCCGCCCGCGCCTCGGGCGTCTCCGGGACGATGCCGCCGCCGGTCTCGACGCTCCAGATCACGTCCGACAGCGCCCGCGCCCGCGCCAGCACGTCGGCGAAGGCGGCGCGGCCCTGCTGCCGGATGATGTCGTCGGGGTCGAGCCCGGCGGGCAGCGTCGCGATCTGCACGGTGCGGCCAGGCTGCAGCAGCGGCAGCACGAGGTCGGCGGCCCGCTCGGCGGCCCTGAGCCCGGCGCTGTCGCCGTCGAAGCACAGGATCGGCTGCTCGCTCATGCGCCACAGCGCCTGCACATGCTCTTCGGTCAGCGCCGTCCCCAGCGGCGCCACCGCCCCCTCGAAGCCGGCCATGGCCGCGGCGATGACGTCGAGATAGCCCTCGACCACGATCACCGGCTTGCCCTCGCGCGCCGCCTGGCGGGCCGTCTGCCCGTTGTACAGCACCTGGCGCTTGTGGAAGAGCTCGGTCTCGGGGGAATTGAGGTACTTGGCCGGCACGTCCGCGCTCATGGCGCGGCCGCCGAAGGCGATGATGCGGCCGCGCAGGTCGGCGATCGGGAACATCACGCGGTTGCGGAAGCGGTCATAGGCGAGCGGGCTGTCCTCGCGCTGCACCACCAGCCCGGCATCGAGCATCTCCTGCGCCGTGACGCCGTTGCCGGCGAGGTGCTCCTTGAGCCCGTTGCTGGCATCGGGGGCGAAGCCGAGCCGGAAGCGCGTTTGCGCCGCCGGGCTGACGCCGCGCTCGTTGAGGTAGCCGCGCGCCCGCGCCCCGATATTGTGGCTGAGCGCCGCCTCGAAATACTGCGTCGCCAGTTCCATCACGTCGTAGAGGCTGCGCCGCGCTTCCGCCTGCCGCTCCTGGCGCTCGTCGCGCGCCGGCATCGGTACGCCGGCCTGCCCGGCGAGCCTCTCGACGGCCTCGGGAAAGCTCATGCCCGTCTTCTCGGTCAGGAAGCGGAAATGGTCGCCCGACGCCCCGCAGCCGAAGCAGTGGTAGCGCCCGCGCCGGTCGTCGGCGTGAAAGCTCGGCGTCTTCTCGCCATGGAACGGGCAGCAGGCCCAGAAGTCGCCCCGCCCCGGCTGGCTCTTGCGCTTGTCCCAGATGACGTGCTCGCCCACCACCTGCGAAATGGGCAGGCGCTGGCGGATTTCGTCCAGGAAGCTGTCGGAGAAGAGCATGCCCAGATAGGTAAGGGCTGTCCGCGACGAAGTCACGACCAGCCGCATTATCCACAGCAACCATCGGCGCTGGCGGCCGTTTCGGCTGCAGCACGACAGGACCTGGGGATCGGCATGGCCACCGCCACCGGCGCCAGGCCGCGCACGGATGCGGGCCCGTGGCGGCGCTGGCAGCGCATCATCGCCGGCACTGCCGGGGCGATCTTCGACATGGATGCCTCGCTGCGCTGCGCCGGCACCGCCTTTTTCGGCTTCCTGTCGCTGTTTCCGGCCATCGCCTTCGTCGTGCTGGCCTACGGCCTCGTCGCCGATCGCGGCATTCTCAATTCGACGCTCGGCGCCTTCGACTTCGTGCTGCCCGCGGCCGCGCTCGACATCCTGCGCGACCAGCTGCTGATGCTGACCCGGCAGCCGCCCGCCTCGCTCGGCCTCGGCCTGCTGGTGTCGCTGGGCCTCGGCCTGTGGAGCGGCTCGCGCGGCGTCAACGCGCTGATCTTCGCCATGTCGCGCGTGCGCGGCCAGCCGGAGCGGCGCGGGTTCCTCGCGACGCTGTTCGTCTCGGTCGGCCTGATGCTGGCCGGATCGCTGTTCCTCGCCGTCGCCGTCACTACCATCGCCGGCCTGCCCTCGCTGGTCTCGCTACTGCCGGTGCCGAGCCGGGACCAGTTGCTGCTGCTGGCGGTGCGCTGGCCCATCCTGCTCGGCCTGTGCGTCCTCGTCCTCGCCGCGCTCTACCGCTGGGGGCCGGACCGCCACCCGCGCCGCCTGCGCTACATCTGGCCGGGGGCGCTGCTGGCGTCGGTGCTGTGGATCCTCGCCGGCGTGGTCTTTTCCATCTATGTCGAGAACTTCGCCGACTACGACGCCAGCTTCGGCCCGGCCAGCGCCGCCGTGGTGCTGCTGCTGTGGCTCTACAATTCCGCCCAGATCTTCGTTCTCGGCGCCGCCTTCAACACCCATCTCGAGCACGAGGAGACCGGCCACCCGCCGGACCCGGCGGGCTGAGCTTGCCCGGGGGAGCGGGCCGTGCTCTGTTCCGCCGCAGATTCCCGAAAGGCCAGATGGGGCGTTTGCCATGCCGCCTGCACTCTACGCGCTGGCGCTCGCCGCTTTCGCGATCGGCTCAGCCGAGTTCATCATTTCCGGCATCCTGCCGCCGCTGGCGGACGACCTCGCCGTCTCCATTCCCACCGCCGGGCTGCTGGTCAGCGCCTATGCCATCGGGGTCGCCATCGGCGGGCCGCTGCTCACCCTGCTCACCGCGCGCATCCCTCCCAAGACGCTGATCGTCACGCTGCTGGTGGTCTTCGCGCTCGCCCAGGGCCTGTGCGCCCTCGCCCCCGACTACGGCCTGCTGCTCGCCGCCCGCCTGCTTTCCTCCGGCGCCCACGGCGTGTTCTTCGGCGCCGGCAACGTCGTCGTCACCCGGCTGGTGCCGTTCGAGCGGCGCGGGGCCGCCTATTCCCTGTTCATCAGCGGCATCACCATCGCCAATCTGCTCGGCCTGCCCGGCGGCACCGCCATCGGCAACGCCTGGGGCTGGCGCATGGCCTTCGTCGCCGTCGGCCTGCTCGGCGCCGCGGCCGCCGTCGTCCTCGTCTTCGTCCTGCCGGCCACGCGCGACGGCGAGCACCGGCACAGTGGCTTCCGCGCCCAGCTGCGCGCCCTCGCCCACCACCAGGTGCTGCTCTCCTATCTCACCATCACCATCGTGATGGTCGCCCTGCTCGCCTTCGGCACCTACCAGGTGCCGATCCTGCTCACCGTCACCGGCATCGACCCGGCCGTCGTGCCGCTCTACCTGTTGCTCGGCGGCGTCGGCTCGGTTGTCGGCATCTATGCCGGCGGGCGCGCCACCGACTGGCGGCCGATGCCGGCCCTGATCGCCGTGCTGCTGCTGCAGGCGCTGTTCGCGGCGACCATGCTGTGGGCCGTGCACGACCCCGTGCTGATGGCGGTCAACGCCTTCCTGTGGGGCGTCACCGGCTTCGCCTTCTCGACCCCGCTGCAGGCGCGCGTGCTGCATGCCGCCCGGGCCGCCCCCAACCTTGCGGCCTCGCTGGTCTCGACGGCCTTCAACATCGGCATCGCCGGCGGCGCCCTGCTCGGCGCCCTGCTGCTCAACGCCGGCGTGTCCTACGCCGCCCTGCCGGCCGTCGGCATCTTCTGCGGCCTCCTGGCGGCGGGCGTCGCGGCCTTCAGCTGGTGGCTCGACGGGCGCACGGCGGCGGCCGGCTAGCAGCGTGGGCGGCGGGTCGGCACCGTCCCCCGGACCCGAACTTGCCCCGCGGCCGCGACCGTGCTCTGTCTATGGCCGAATTTCCGCGCCCGGGCGCCCGCCCCTCGCCCGCCCGCGCCACTGCGTACAGGGCGCCGGCCCCGCCGGCACGACGAAGGAATTGCAGATGCTCAGGATTTTCCTCGCGGGCACGGTGCTCGCCACGTTCGCCACGACCAGCGCATTCGCCCACGTCACCCTGCGCACCCCAGAGGCCGCGGCAGGCTCGACCTACACCGCGGCGCTGGTGCTCTCGCACGGCTGCGACGGCAACGCGACCGTCGCCGTCAAGGTGCGCATCCCCGAAGGCGTCATCAACGTCAAGCCGCAGCCCAAGCCCGGCTGGGACATTGCCGTTACCACCGGCTCCTACGCAAAGAGCTATGAGCTGTTCGGCAGCCCGGTGAGCGAGGGCGTGACGGAGATCTCCTGGTCCGGCGGCAACCTGCCGGATGCGTTTTTCGACGAGTTCGTCTTCCGCGGCACCCTCGCCGGCGCCGTCGCCGGCACGACCCTCTACTTCCCCGTGGTGCAGACCTGCAGCGGCGGCGAAGAGGCGTGGATCGAGATCCCCGTCGAAGGCCAGCCCGAACCGCAATCGCCGGCGCCGGGCCTGAAGATCGTGAAAGCCGGGCACTGATGCCGGCACCGGCGCGGCCGCGAGCGGGTGCCGTCGCGCGGCGGCTCGAGCGCGTCGTCGCCGCGTTGATGGTGTGGCTGGCGCTCACGGCCACGGCCTGCGCGCACGCCTCGCTCGTCGCGGCGGTTCCGGCACAGGAGACGGTGCTCGGCTCCGCGCCGGCGGCCTTCACCCTGACCTTCAGCGAGCCGGTATCGCCGCTTGCCCTTACGCTCGTCTCGCCCGACGGCAGTGCCACCGCGCTGACCACGGCCGACTTCGCCGACGGGGTGGTCCGGATCGCGGCGCCGGACGTTCTCGGGCGGGGCACATACGTCCTCAGCTACCGCGTGGTCTCCGCCGACGGACACCCGGTCGCCGGCTCGATCATCTTTTCCATCGGCGCGGCCTCCGGCGGCGGCGGCGCGGCGCCCGTGACCGACTGGCCCCTGGTCGCCGCCATCTGGACCGGCAGGCTGCTGCTCTATGCCGGCCTGTTCTTCGGGGTGGGCGGGGCGTTCTTCCGCGCCTTCGTCACCCACCACGAGGCGGGCGCCCGCACGAGCGGGCTGGCGCTGCTCGCGGGGTTCGTCGGGGCGCCGCTCTCGCTCGGCCTGCTCGGCCTCGACGCGCTGGGGCTGCCGCTGACGGCGCTCGGCCGCGGTGCGGTCTGGGAGGCGGGGCT
>NZ_DASWVV010000137.1:0-10726 GCF_036406155.1 Devosia sp.
GCCGCGGCCGCCGGTGCGCCCGACCCCGAGCGTCGCCCAGGCGGCGCCCATGCCCGACCCGGACCTCAGCGCGGATCTCGCCGAGCAGCTGCTGGAGCCGACCACCAGCAGCGCCGTCAAGCACGCTTTCTCCCGCCTGAGCGGCATGTCCATGGTCAATACCGGCGTCACCATCGAGGAGATGATGCGCGACCTGCTGCGGCCGATGCTCAAGGAGTGGCTGGACGAAAACCTGCCCGCAATCGTCGAGCGCATGGTGGAAAAGGAGATCGCCCGCCTCTCCCGCGGCGTCGAATAGCGTTCGCGCGGCACGGCTGTTGACTTTGGGGCCGCGCCTTTGCTTTAGACCTTAGACCTGATTTCTGGCCCGCCCGGCATGCGAAAGCATTGCGGCGGGCCGTTGCTGTTGGAAGCGGTGATGATCGAGAAGACCTACGAACCCGGCGCCGTCGAGGGCCGCATCTATCAACGCTGGCTCGACGCCGGAGCCTTCGCGGCAGGTGCCGGCGCGAGGCCGGGGGCGGAAACCTTCACCATCGTCATTCCCCCGCCCAACGTCACCGGGTCGCTGCATGTCGGGCACGCGCTCAACAACACGATCCAGGATATCCTCATCCGCTTCGAGCGGATGCGCGGCAAGGACGTGCTGTGGCAGCCCGGCACCGATCACGCCGGCATCGCCACCCAGATGATCGTCGAGCGCCGGCTGATGGAGGCGCAGCAGCCCTCGCGCCGGGAACTGGGGCGCGAGGAGTTCCTGCGCCGCGTCTGGGAGTGGAAGGCCGAGAGCGGCGGCACCATCCTCAACCAGCTGAAGCGCCTCGGCGCCTCGGCCGACTGGTCGCGCGAGCGCTTCACCATGGACGAGGGCCTGTCCGAGGCCGTCCGCAAGGTGTTCGTCGAGCTTCATGCCAAGGGGCTGATCTATCGCGCCAAGCGGCTGGTCAACTGGCATCCGGTGCTGGAGACGGCGATCTCCGATCTCGAGGTGGAGAACATCGAGACCGACGGCAAGATGTGGCACCTCAGGTACCCGGTGGACAAATCCGACGAGTACATCGTGGTGGCGACGACGCGCCCCGAAACCATGCTGGGCGATACCGCCGTGGCGGTGCACCCCGAGGACGAGCGCTACAAGCACCTGGTGGGCAAGCACGTCATCCTGCCGCTGGTGGGGCGGCGCATCCCGATCGTCGCCGACGAATATGCCGACCCCGAGCTGGGTTCGGGGGCGGTGAAGATCACGCCGGCACACGATTTCAACGACTTCGAGGTGGGCGTCCGCCACGGCCTCAAGCCCATCAACATCTTCACCACCCAGGCGCGGATCAGCGGCTACGCGCCCAAGGAGTATCGCGGCCTCGACCGCTTCGAGGCGCGCTCCGCCGTGCTGCACGACCTCGAGGCGATCGGCGCCCTCGTCTGGGTCGAAGACAAGAAGATCATGGTGCCCTATGACGAAAAGACCAAGCAGGTCGTCATCGAGCCGTACCTGACCGACCAGTGGTTCGTGAATGCCGAGGTGCTGGCGCAGCCGGCGCTGGCCTCGGTGCGCGAGGGGCGGACAAAGTTCGTCCCCAAGCAGTACGAGAACACCTATTACGCCTGGATGGAGAACATCAAGCCGTGGTGCATCTCGCGCCAGCTCTGGTGGGGGCACCAGATTCCGGCGTGGTACGGGCCGCGCAACAACGCCGATCCCGATTTCGACAAGCCGGAGGCCGGCCCCAAGGTGTTCGTGGCGGCGACGGAAGCGGAGGCGGTGAAGCAGGCCATCGCCTATTACGGCCGCGCCGTGGAAGTGCATGACGGCGGCCTCAATTCGGGCGCGTATCTCAAGGCCTTCGCGGCCTTCGAGACGACGCAGCGCGACCGGCTCAACGCCGAGACCTGGGCCGAGATCAAGCGCACCGACCCCTTCGCCGAACTGCGCGATTCCAAGGTGCCGCTGCACCGCGACGAGGACGTCCTCGACACCTGGTTCTCCTCGGCGCTGTGGCCGTTCTCGACCCTGGGCTGGCCGCACGACACGCCGGAACTCAGGAAATACTACCCGACCGACGTGCTGGTCACCGGCTTCGACATCATCTTCTTCTGGGTCGCCCGGATGATGATGATGGGGCTCGAATTCACCGGCACCGAGCCGTTCCATACCGTGTACATGCACGCCCTGGTGCGCGACGAGCGCGGCCAGAAGATGAGCAAGACGCGCGGCAACGTCATCGACCCGCTGCAACTGATCGACACCTATGGCGCCGACGCGACGCGCTTCACCATGGCCGCCATGGCGGCGCAGGGCCGCGACATGCGCCTCGCCGTGTCGCGCGTCGAGGGCTATCGCAACTTCGTCACCAAGCTGTGGAACGCGGCGCGCTTCCTCGAGATGAACGAGTGCGTGCGGGTGGCCGGCTTCCAGCCGCGGGCCAACACGCTCGCCGTCAACCGCTGGATCGTGGGCGCCACCGCCCGCGCCGCAGCGGCGGTGACGCGTGGCATCGAGGAATACAAGTTCAACGAGGCAGCCAACGCCGCCTACGACTTCGTCTGGGGCACGTTCTGCGACTGGTACCTCGAGCTCGCCAAGCCGGTCCTCACCGGGGACGACGAGGCGGCAAAACGCGAGACGCAGGCGACCGCCGCCTTCGTGCTCGACCAGATCCTCAAGCTGCTGCACCCGTTCATGCCCTTCGTCACCGAGGAGCTGTGGGCGGAAACCGGCAAGGACGGGCCGAAGCGCGAGCGGCTGCTGGTGCTTTCCGAGTGGCCGGCGCTGACCGGCGTCGAGGACGCGGAGGCCGACGCCGAGATCACCTGGCTCATCGACATCGTCTCCGGCATCCGCTCGGTGCGCACCGAGATGAACGTACCGGCCGGGGCCAAGATCCCGCTCGCCGTCATCGGGGCAGGGGCCGAGACCGGCACCCGCATTGAGGCGCAGCTCGCCGCACTGACGCGCCTCGCCCGCCTCGCCAGCGTGGACTATGTCGACGACGTCCCCGCCGGATCGGCGCAGCTGGTCCAGGGCGAGGCGACCTTCGCGCTGCCGCTGGCCGGGGTCATCGACCTCGGTGCCGAACGGGCGCGGTTGCAGAAGGATATCGGCAAGCTCGCCGAGGAGATCGACAAGATCGACCGCAAGCTCGGCAACGCCCAGTTCGTGGCCAAGGCGCCGGAAGAGGTGATCGAGGAGCAGCGCGCGCGGCGGGCCGAGGCCGTCGACCGCAGCGACCGGCTCGCGGCCGCCCTGCAGCGGCTGAGCTGACGGTTTCCCGGGGCCGGCACGAGCGCGGCGCGCGTCTCGTGACGTTTTTGCAACAGCCTCGCCGAATCCCGCCCGACCCTCTTGGCGATCAACGATTTACTGAGGAACGTCGCCACAATCTGACCCCAAAAGGGGACGACGAAACAAGGATTGGGCGGGCATCAAGAGGGCGTCTGAAAACGCGGGAGCGCCCCGCGTGCCGGACGCCGTTGCGCCTGCCCAAGGACCTTGCCCAGGTGCCGATCACGACGTGCGCCTCAGAAGAATGTGCCGGATGATCGCTCCGGGCAGGTGGGACAGGAATACATGGATACCAACTACGTCGACAAATCCCGGCTCCCGAGCCGCCACGTCACCGAGGGGCCGGAACGCGCCCCCCACCGCTCCTACCTCTACGCCATGGGGCTCACGAGCGCCCAGATCCACCAGCCGCTGGTCGGCGTGGCAACGGCGTGGAACGAGGCTGCCCCCTGCAACATCTCGCTGTCGCGCCAGGCGCAGGCGGTGAAGAAGGGCGTCGCGGCGGCGCACGGCACGCCGCGCGAGTTCACCACCATCACGGTGACCGACGGCATCGCCATGGGCCACCAGGGGATGAAGTCCTCGCTGGCGTCGCGCGACGTCATCGCCGATTCCGTCGAACTGACGATGCGCGGGCATTCCTACGACGCGCTGGTCGCCATGGCCGGCTGCGACAAATCGCTGCCCGGCATGATGATGGCGATGATCCGGCTCAACGTGCCGTCCATCTTCATCTATGGCGGCTCCATCCTGCCGGGCCGCTATCGCGGTCGCGACATCGTGGTGCAGGACCTGTTCGAAGCCGTCGGGCTCTATTCGGTCGGCAAGATGAACGACGCGGAACTGGACGAGATGGAGCGCGTGGCCTGCCCGTCGGCCGGCTCCTGCGGCGGCCAGTATACCGCCAACACGATGGCGACGGTGGCCGAGGCCATCGGACTCGCCCTGCCGTACTCGTGCGGCGCACCGGCGCCCTATGAGATCCGGGATTCGCTGTGCGCGGCTGCCGGCGAGCAGGTGATGGAACTGCTGCGCCAGAACCTCAGGCCGCGCGACATCGTCACCCGCAAGGCCTTCGAGAACGCGGCCACGGTGGTGGCGGCCTCGGGCGGCTCGACGAACGCGGCGCTGCACCTGCCGGCGATGGCGCACGAGGCGGGGATCGATTTCGACCTGTTCGACGTCGGCGAGATCTTCAAGCGGACGCCGTACATCGCCGACCTCAAGCCGGGCGGCAAATATGTGGCCAAGGACATGTTCGAGGCCGGCGGCATCCCGCAGTTGATGAAGACGCTGCTCGACGGCGGCTTCCTGCACGGCGACGTCATGACCGTCACCGGCAAGACGCTGGCCGAGAACATGGCCAGCGTGCAGTGGAACGACCAGCAGGACGTGATCCGGCCCTACAACAACCCGATCACCCCCACCGGCGGCGTGGTGTCGCTGCGCGGCAACCTCGCCCCCGATGGGGCGATCGTCAAGGTTGCCGGCATGAAGACCCTGAAGTTCTCGGGCCCGGCGCGTTGCTTCGACAACGAGGAAGCATGCTTCGAGGCGGTGACACACAAAAACTACAAAGAGGGTGAAGTCTTCGTCATCCGCTACGAGGGCCCGAAGGGTGGACCCGGTATGCGCGAAATGCTCGCTACGACCGCGGCACTTTACGGTCAGGGCATGGGTGACAAGGTGGCGCTCATCACCGACGGGCGCTTCTCCGGCGCAACGCGCGGCTTCTGCATCGGCCATGTCGGGCCGGAAGCCGCCGTCGGCGGGCCCATCGCCCTGGTGCAGGACGGTGACATCATCACCATCGACGCGGTCGAGGGGACGATTTCGGTCAATGTGAGCGACGCGGAGTTCGAGAAGCGGCGGGCAGGGTGGTCGCCGCGGGAAGGCCAGTTCGGTTCTGGCGCGATCTGGAAGTATGCCCAGCTGGTGGGGCCGGCGCGTTACGGCGCTTTGACCAACCCCGGCGCCAAGGGCGAGAAGGAGTGTTATGCGGACATTTAGGGTCCAACATGCCCTGATCTCCGTTGCCGCGTGGGCGACGTTCGGCATGGCGGTCGCCGCCCTGCCGGCCAAGGCCCAGGCGGTACTCAGCGCGTTGCCCGGCGAAACCGCCGCGGATGCCGCCCTCAACATGGCGAACATCCTCGACGGCGCCGGCGGCGGCATCTCCGGCGACACGCTGCTATCGGCGCTCGAGGACGCGGCCGCGGCCGGCCAGCCCATGGCGCTGTGGCAGCTGGGCGTGATGTACGAGAACGGCGAGGGCGTGCGGAAGGACCCGGTCAAGGCCTTCGGCTATTTCAGCCAGATCGCCGACGAGCACGCCGACGCGGCCCCCCAGGGCCTCGAGGCCGACATCGTCGCCCAATCCTTCGTCAAGGTCGGCGAGTACTACCGCGCCGGCCTGCCCGAGGCCGGCATTCCCAAGGACGAGGACTACTCCAACAAGCTGATGATGCACGCGGCGTCGTATTTCGGCGACGCCGACGCGCAATACCGCGTGGGCAAGCTCTACCTCGACGACAACGAACTGGGCGACAACCCGCTGCAGAGCGCCCGCTGGCTGTCCCTCGCCGCCCGCAAGGGCCATGCCGGGGCGCAGGCCCAACTCGGCCAGATGCTGTTCAAGGGCGACGGCATCGCCCCCAACCGCGTCGAAGGGCTGATGTGGCTCACCGTCGCCAGTCGCCGCGCTGCCCATACCCCTGACGAGCAGTGGATTCAGGCGATGCTGAAGGATGCGACCGCGGCGGCCACGCCCGAGCAGCGGGCCGAGGCCATCAGCATGGCGGACTCGCTGGGGACGCGCTTCGGTGGGCTGTAAAGGCCGGCCCTAGAACGAGAACTCGCCCTCGACCGGCACGTGATCGGAGGGCTTGTCCCAACCGCGCAATTCGCGGTGCACGACGACGTCCTCCAGTCGGTCCGCCGCCTGCGGCGACAGCAGCAGGTGGTCGATGCGGATGCCGTTGTCGCGCTCCCAGCCGAACGTCTTGAAATCCCAGAAGGTGTAGCCCGGCTCGTCGCTCACCGCGCGGTGCGCATCGGTGAGGCCGAGGTTGAGGAGGGCACGGAAGCGCTCGAGGCTCTCCGGGCGGAACAGCGCGTCGCCCACCCACGCTTCCGGGTTCTTCGCATCGATATTGGCCGGGATGATGTTGAAGTCGCCGAGCAGGATGAACGGCTCCTCCAGCGCCAGCCGCTGCTCCACGAAGCCGATCAGGCGGTCCATCCACTTGAGCTTGTAGGGGAATTTTTCGCTGCCTACGGGATTGCCGTTGGGCAAATAGATGCAGCAGACCCGGATCGCGCCGGTCTCGACCGAGAAGACGCCCTCGATCAGGCGGGCCTGCTCGTCCGCGTCGTCACCCGGCAGCCCGCGCACGACCTCGTCGAAGCGGCGGCGGGAGAGGATGGCGACGCCGTTCCAGCCCTTCTGGCCGTGGGTCTCGATATTGTAGCCGAGCGCCTCGATCTCGGCCCGCGGGAAGCCGTCGTCGACGGTCTTGATCTCCTGCAGGCAGACGATCTCCGGGCCCGACTCGCCCAGCCACTTGAGCAGCGCCCCTTGCCGCGCCTTGACGCCGTTGATGTTCCAGGTCGCGATGCGCATGGGGAATCTCCCTGTCCGCGCGGGACCCTAGCGGTCCCTTGTGCGGGCGTAAACCGCCTCCCGGCGGCGACGGGGGACTCAGGCGACGGCGAAGCTGGTGCCGCAGCCGCAGGAGGCGACGGCATTGGGATTGCGGATCTCGAAGGACTGGCCGATGAGGTCGTCGACATAGTCGATCTCGGCGCCGCCCATGAACTCGCGGCTGAGCGAGTCGATCAGCACGGTCGCACCGTCCCCCGACAGCACGAGGTCGTCAGCGGCGGGGACCTCCTGCACCAGCTTGTATTCGTACTGGAAGCCGGAACAGCCGCCGCCCGAGACGGTGATGCGCAGCACGGTGCCGGCCGGCTGCCTGGCGAGGATGCGGCTGATCTTGCGCGCCGCGCGGTCTGTCAAGACAATGTCGTTGGATGCTAGAGAAGCTGCGCTCATGGTGGGCCTTCGCTGCGTCGCGCCGGTCAAGGCGGCGCGCCTGCGAGCAATGTAGGAACCTGCGGCCGGAATGAAAAGGGTGTTGTACCCAGCATGAGCGAACGCGCCCCCTACGCCTCTGACCCCGCGCAGAGCCGCGGACGCCTGCATGCGGCGAGCCACAGCCCGACCCGCTCGGAGTTCCAGCGCGACCGCGACCGCATCATCCATTCCACCGCCTTCCGGCGCCTGCAGTACAAGACCCAGGTCTTCCTGCACCACGAGGGCCAGCATTTCCGCACGCGGCTTACCCACACCCTCGAGGTCAGCCAGATGGCGCGCTCGATCGCGCGCTCGCTGCGGCTGGATGAGGACCTGGCGGAGGCGGTGGCGCTGGCGCACGATCTCGGCCACACGCCGTTCGGCCATGCCGGCGAGCGGGTGCTGAACGAACGGATGGCCGCCTTCGGCGGCTTCGACCACAACATGCAGGCCATCCGCGTCGTTACCCGGCTCGAGAATCGCTACGCCGAGCACGACGGCCTCAACCTGAGTTGGGAGACGCTCGAAGGCATCCTCAAGCACAACGGCCCGCTGGTCGACCGGGCGGGGCGGGCACGGGGCCGGTACGCGACCGAGGGCCTGCCGGAGGGGCTGGACGAGATCCCCGCCAGCGCCGACCTGCAGCCCTGGACGCACGCCAGCCTGGAGGCACAAGCGGCCGCCATTGCCGACGACATTGCCTACGACGCGCACGACATCGACGACGCCCTGCGGGCCGGCCTGCTGGACCTGCCCGACCTGGTCGACGTACCGCTGGCCGGCCCGATCGTGCGCGAGGTCCTGTCGCGTTGGCCGGGGCTCGAGTCCAGCCGCCAGGCGCACGAGGTGCAGCGGCGGCTGATCACGCGGGGTATCGAGGACGTGGTCGCCACCAGCGCTGCCGCCATCGCCGCGGCGGCGCCGCGCAGCGCCGACGACGTCCGCCTCGCCGGCGCCACCCTGATCCGCTTCTCGGCGCCGATGGCGGAAGCGGAGCAGGCGCTCAAGCGCTTCCTGTTCGACAATGTCTACCGCAGCGACACGGTGATGGCGCCGGTGCGCGACAGCGAGCGCATGGTGGCCGACCTGTTCGACCACTACGTCGCCGCGCAGGACCTGCCCGGCCGCTGGGGGGAGGCGGCCCGCGCCGCCGCGAGCCCCGCGGCGCGGGCCCGGATCGTGTGCGATTTCATCGCCGGCATGACCGACCCCTATGCCAGCGAGCAGCATGCCCGACTGTTTGACGCTGCCCGCCGATTGGGGTAACCCCGCGGCTTCCCTGCCGACTGGAATTCCGATGGACGTATTCGCGCTGTTCGCCAACCGTGTCTCGGCCGCCCTCGCGGCTCTCTACCCCGAGGTCCCCGCGGACGCCCTGGCGCGTTTCGTCGTCGAGCCGCCGCGTGACCCCGGGCACGGCGATCTGTCGTCGAACGCGGCGATGGTCGTCTCCAAGCCGCTTGGCCGGAGCCCGCGCGACATTGCCGCGGCACTGGCCGAGCATTTCTCCGCCGACCCGGACGTGGCGTCGGTCGAGGTCGCCGGTCCGGGCTTTCTCAACTTCCGCATCGCCAACCGGCTCTGGCTCGAGGTGCTGCGCGCCGTCGGCCGGGAGGGCGCCGCCTTCGGCCGCTCCGACGTCGGCAAGGGCGAGCGCGTCAATGTCGAGTACGTCTCGGCCAACCCGACGGGCCCGATGCATGTGGGCCACACGCGCGGCGCCGTATTCGGCGACACGCTGGCCTCGCTGATGGCCTACTCGGGCTACGCGGTCACCCGCGAATACTACATCAACGACGCCGGCAGCCAGGTCGATACGCTCGCCCGCTCGACGCTGCTGCGCTATCGCGAGGCCCTGGGGGAATCGATCGAGATTCCGCCGGGGCTGTATCCGGGCGACTACCTCGTCCCGGTCGGCGAGGCGCTAAAGCGGGAGTTCGGCGACAGCCTTGCCGGCAGGCCCGAGGATGAGGTGCTGCCTCTGGTCAAGGAGCGCGTGCTGGCGGCGATGATGGAACTCATCAAGTCGGACCTCGCCAAGCTCAACATCCACCACGACGTGTTCTTCTCCGAGCGGCAGCTGCACGGGCAGGGGGGCGACATCGACCTCACGCTCAAGTGGCTGCGCGACAAGGGCATGATCTACGAAGGGCGGCTGGAGCCGCCCAAGGGCAAGACGCCCGAGGATTGGGAGGATCGCGAGCAGACGCTGTTCCGCGCCACCGACTGGGGCGACGACGTCGACCGGCCGCTGATCAAGTCGGACGGCAGCTACACCTACTTCGCCGCCGATATCGCTTATCACAGGAACAAGTACCTGCGCGGCTTCAAGCACATGATCAACGTGCTGGGCGCCGACCACTCCGGCTACGTCAAGCGCCTGCAGGCGGCGGTGAAGGCCATCTCCGGGGGGGAGGCCGAGGTCGACGTGCGCATCTGCCAGCTCGTCCGCCTGATGAAGGGCGGCGAGCCGTTCAAGATGAGCAAGCGCTCCGGGGACCTCGTCACCGTGGCCGACGTGGTCGAGGAGGTGGGGGCCGACGCCACCCGCTTCATGCTGCTGTTCCGGCGCAACGATGCGGCGATGGACTTCGATTTCGCCCTCGTCAAGGAGCAGACGCGCGACAATCCCGTGTTCTACGTGCAGTACGCGCATGCCCGCACCTGCTCGGTGTTCCGGGTGGCCGAGCGCGAGCTGCCCGGCCTCGATACTTCCCCGGCGGCGCTGCAGGCGGCAGACCTGGACCGGCTTGCCACCGCTGCCGAATTCGAGCTGGTGCGCGCCGTGGCGCAGTGGCCGCGCACCGTTGCCGCCGCGGCCGTCGCGCATGAGCCGCACCGCATCGCCTTCTATCTCTATGAACTCGCCGCGGCCTTCCACGGCTTCTGGGCGAAGGGCAAAGAAGATGTTAGCTTACGCTTTGTTAACGGCGATGACCCAACACTTACGCTCGCCCGACTCGCGCTGGTTGACGCCGTGCGCCAGGTGATCGTCAACGGCCTGTCAATACTTGGAGTTTCCGCCCCTGATGAGCTTTCATAATTCGGGCGCATTGGTGTGATGACTGGCCAGCAACGCTCGGCTCGGTCCGGGGCGAGGACCGCAATCATTCCAGGGGGCGCTGCGTTCTTTGCCAGCGAAACCGCAGCAGATGTCTGACAGCCAGGAAAAATCCGACGATCTCATCGCCGAACTTGCCAAGCTGATGGCCACCAACGCCCAGGGCAGTGAGAGCGAACCCAAGTCCACCGTCATCAAGCTGGCCCCGCTCGGCGAGGCGGCCGTGCCGCCGCCGGTGCGTATCCCCGGCATGGCGACCCCGGCAACGCCGCCGCCCCTGGGCGCGGCCGCCAAGCCGGCCACGCCC
>NZ_DASWVV010000138.1:0-19633 GCF_036406155.1 Devosia sp.
ATGCGCATGGCCCAGCGCCGAACCGTCCCCGATACATGGCGCCACATCGGCGCCCTCGTCCAATCCATCGAGCCAGAAGAATGCGCAAACTACTTCGCAAATGCAGGATATGCTTCAAACTAAGCCAGAACCGCTCTAGTGCAGTGCGACGATGCCGAAGTCCTTGCCGGCGAGCCACTCGGCCACGGCTTCCGTGCTGTCGGCGATGAGCAGCGGCGTGCCATCGGCCGACACCACGAGCTGGAACAGCGTGTCGCTGTCGAAATCGGGCTCGGCCATCAATTCGGCGAGCTTGCCGCCGAGAATCGGCTTGACGTACACCACCGCATTGCCGCCCAGCGCCATGAACTGGGCCGGCGTCAGGTGCCGCAGGGGATTGTAGGTCTGCTGTTCTTCCGGATGTTCTTGCATTCGTGTTCCCCTTTCTAGGCAGAACGGATGTCGATGCGGCGGGCTACCTTCTCCGCCTTGGGCCTGACGACGGCGATGACCAGCATGCCGTTGCGCAGCGTCGCTTCCCTGACCACAACGCCCTCGGCGAGCAGAAAGCTGCGCTGGAACTGGCGGGCGGCGATGCCGCGATGCAGGAATTCCCGCGTGCCGTCGTCTTTCTGCCGGCCGCGTACGAGCAGCTGGTTGTCCTCGCTGGTCACCTCGAGGTCGTCGGCGCCGAAGCCTGCGACCGCGATGGAAATCAGGAACGTTTCGGTGCCGTCGGCATCGATTGTGCGCTCGATATTGTAGGGCGGGTAGCCGTCCGCGGCCTTGGTGAGCCGGTCGACTCTCTCCTCGAAGGCGTCGAAGCCCAGCAGGAAGGGGGCCGAGAACATGGAGACGCGTGACATTTCTACCGTCCTTGCGAAAGCAACGATCGAAAATCGGCCCGGGTTACAGTGGCGCCGATCTTCTGGGCAGGATATGGGGCAAAGCGCGCCGGCCTTCAAGACCGGCCGGGATGCGGGCGGGAGGTGCGCGGCGGCATGAAACAGACGGTCTCCATCATCATGCCGGCGTTCCGGGCGGCCCCGTTCATCGGGGCGGCGGTGCGCAGCGTCCTCGCCCAGAGCTTTGCCGACTGGCTGCTGTTCATCATCGCCGATGACGGGTTCGACTACGCCGCTCTGCTCGCGTCCGAGGGGCTTGCCGATCCGCGCCTGCGCTTCCTTTCCTCGGGGACGGTCGGGGGCGGGGCGTCACGGGCCCGCAATCTCGCCCTCGACGTCATCGATACCCCCTATGCGGCGATTCTCGACGCCGATGACCGGTTCAAGCCCGCAAAGCTGGCGCGCGCCGTCGCGGCGCTGGCCGACTACCCCATCGTCACCTCGGCCCTCGACGTCATGGACGAGCACTTCCACCGGCTCCGCCTGGTCGGCGCCGGACCGGACCGGGTGCTGCGCCCGGGCGAGCACAAGTTCGTCTGCCTGTCCATGGATTCGATGCTCGTGTGGGACCGGCGCGCCTGCGACGCCCGCTACGACGCGACCCTGAGCAACATGACCGACCTCGAATTCCTGATGCAGCTCTACCGCACCGCCCCGCGCTCCTATCACCTCGGGGAGCCGCTGCACGACTACGTCAAGCGCACCCTTTCGATGAGCAACGGGCCCGGCGTCACCGCCGGCATGATCCGTTCCAAGCAGACCCTGCTGCAGCGGCTCGAACAGGGCCGCTATCCGATGGCGGACGCCGAGGGCCCCGAGGGGATCGCGGCCTTCCTCAGGCTTTCGCTCGCCGCCGAGGCCGCCTACCCGGCGGCGCTCGCGGCGAGCCCGGGCCTGCTGTTCGAGGACCATCTGGAGCCGCGCCTCGGACGGCGGGGCGGTATCTGAATCAGAGCGCGGCGTCGACCTGCCCGGCATGGGGAATGGCGGGCTGGGCCCCGGGCGTGAGACAGGCGAGGCTCGCCGCCACCGCGGCGCGGCGCATGGCCGGCTCGAGGTCGAGCCCGGCGTCGAGTCCGGCCGCGAAATAGCCGCAGAAGGTGTCCCCGGCGCCGACGGTGTCGACCGGGTCGACCGGATACGCCGGCACGCTGATGCTGTGCGTGGGGGTAGCGGCGCGCGCGCCGTCCGGCCCCAGCGTCACGATCACCGTCTGCCCGTGCGCCTTGGCCCACGCGGCCATCCGCGCCTCGAGCGCGTCCTGGCTGCCGTCGGCGAGCAGGGCGAATTCTGTTTCGTTGGCGATGACGATCGAGGCGGTTTTGGCCAGTTCCGGCGTCGAGGCGAGGAACGGGGCGGTATTGAGGATCGAGGTGACGCCCTGCGCCCGGGCCAGTGCCAGCCCCCGCGCCGTGGCCGCCTGCGGGATTTCCTGCTGCAGCAGCAGCACGTCGCCTCCTACCATCCCCGAGAGCGCCGCTTCGGCTTCGGCTTCTCCCATGGCTGCGTTGGCGCCGGGCAGGATGGCGATGACGTTCTCGCCCTGCCCGTCGACCAGGATCATGGCGATGCCGGTGGGGCCGGGAAAGGTCTTCAGCCCGCCCAGATCGACGCCGTCGGCGCGCAGCAGCCGCAGCGCATCCGCGGCGAAACTGTCGGTGCCGGCGGCACAGAACAGGCGCACCTGCGCCCCCGCCCGGCGCGCCGCCAGTGCCTGGTTGGCGCCCTTGCCGCCGGCAGCCGTCGAGAACTGCCCGCCGGGCACGGTTTCGCCCGGCCCGGGAAGGCGGCTGACGGTGCCGATCAGATCGAGATTGGTGGAGCCCAGAACGGTAATCACGCGCGTGCCTTGAGGATGGTGTTCCAGTTGCGCATCGTGAACAGCGTATCCTTGGGCAGCAGCTTGCCGAGATGCTCGAGGCCCTCGGTATAGCGCCCGTTGGGCAGCCTGTGTGCGATGAGATAGATTTCGCGCGCAGCGACGCGCGCCACCTCGATATGGGACGGCAGGCCGCCCAGGTCCAGTTCCGCCGGCAGCGTCCGCTCGGCAAGCAGCACGTGCAGGGCGACGTCGGCGGCCGGATCGACGCCGGCGAAGGGCTGCGCGCCGACCATGGCGTCGATCTCGGCCGCGCTGCGCAGCACCACCGCGACGGGGTAGCCGAAGCACGCTTCGATCCCCTCCTCGAGCCTTTTCCGCAGACCCGACTCCGAAGCTTCGAAACGGACATTGCCGCTGGCGAGGATGGTCTTGACCTCCCTCAGGCCCATGGCCTCGCAACACGCCTTGAGGTCGGCCATCTTCATCTGCCGCCGGCCCAGGTTGATGCCGCGCAGGAAGGCGACGAAATCGGTCATGGCCGCCGGCCTGCGCCATTGGGATAGATGGTTTCGCCGCGCTTCAGCATCTCGACGAAGGCCGCGATCTTCTTGGCCCGGCCGGCCGGGGTCTTCATGTTGTGGGTGCGGAAGGCGAGCGCGTAGCGGTTCTGCGAATTGAGGGTGGCGAAGGTTGCGCGCGCCGCGGGCTCCTTCTCGATCGCGGCCAGCAGGTCGGCGGGGAACTCCATCTGCCGCGCCCCTTGATAGGCACGGTCCCAGCGGCCGTCGGACTTCGCCGCCTCGACCTGGGCGAGGCCAGGCGGCTGCAAGCGGCCTTCGCGGATGAGGCGTTCGACGTGCGCCTTGTTGATCTCGCTCCAGATACTCTTGCTGCCGCGGGGACTGTAGCGCTGCAGGAAGCTGTTCGCGTCGAGGCCCTTGCGGATGCCGTCGATCCAGCCCCAGCACAGCACGACGTCCAGCGCCTCGGCGACGGTCACGGATGGCAGGCCGGAGCCCTTCTTGTGCAGCTTGAGCCAAACCTCGGCCTCGCGGGCGTGGTTCTCGGCCAGCCAGGCCTCGAATGCGTGCCGGTCCCTGAACTCGCGGATCCTGTCGGGTCGGGGAACGACGGCTGCCATCAGCTTGCCGGTGCCGGTTGGGCCAGCGCCTTTTCCAGCGCCGGCTCCAGCCTGTCGCTTTGCGGCAGGGTGATGCCGAAGGGGCCGCTCAGTACTTCCCGCAGCTCGGCCGTGCCCGACAACGTCCGCGTTTCCGCCGCCCCGCCCAGCGGATAGACGGTGAAGCGGTCATTGCGCAGCGCCAGGCGCCGCCCCTTCTCAGCCCGCGCTGCAATCAGATTGCCGCTGAAGGTCGGCCCCGACGAGGTCATGTCGTTGATCGACTGGTAGTCCTCGTAGCTCTTTTCCGACAGATCGAAGCTGTAGAGCGGCCGCCACGTCTCTCCCAGCCGGATCTCGAGCCGCCACTCCCCCTCGCCGCCGCTCAGGCGATAGGGCTCGTGCGGCGTATGTTGCTCCACATCGGCCTTGAGGCGCAGCGGCGCGGTCAACGTCTGCCCGCCGAAGCCGACATCGGCGATATAGGTCGCCCCGCCGATGTCGACGGCCAGCAGCACGTGGCTGACCGGCCGCTCGCTGCCCTCGGGGTGTCCCCACAGCACCCGCGCCCCCAGCCCGCGCACGGGAAAGCCGAGCGTCTCCAGCACGGCCTTGAACAGCAGATTGTGTTCGAGGCAGTAGCCGCCGCGCTTTTCGAACAGCAGCTTCTGCTGCAGGTTGGACAGGTCGAGGCGCACCGGGACCTGCATCAGCGGATCGAGGTTCTCGAACGGGATGACCGCCGGGTGCAGCGCATGCAGCAGTTCGAGGGTCTGCAGGGTCGGGGCGATCGAGCCGGCAAAGCCGATACGCTCGAAATAGGCGTCGATGTTGGCTTCTTCGCTCACGTTTGCGCTCCAGCCGATTCCGGGAGCGCCATAATGGTGAAGGCCAATGGCTTTGTCACGCTCGCGTGAAGCGGCAGCCTGCGGCGATGGCCCCCGCGGCCGGTTCAGTTGGACATGAAGCGGTTCACCGTGGGCGCCGCAAGCAGGTCGCGCGTCACCCCACCGAACAGCCATTCACGCAGCCGGCTGTGGCCGTAGCCGCCGGTGACGATGAGATCCGACCCCAGCCGGCCGGCAATCGCGGCGAGCGTTTCGGCCTGGCCCTGCTCGGCGGCATGGACATCGCCCTTGGCGGCGATATCGTGGCGCCGGAGCCAGGCGAGCAGGTCTTCCAGGCTGGCCTGTTCGGCGCCGAGGTCACCCTCGCTGATGCTCACGGCCACGACGGTGGCTGCGGCCTTGAGCAAGGGCAGGGCATCGGCGACGGCGCGGCGCGCTTCGCGCGTGTCCTTCCAGCCGATGACGACGGTCTCGGCCTTGATCTCGGCGGCGTCGGCACTGGCGACCAGCACCGGTCGGCCGGCGCCGAGCACGAGTTCACCGACGTCGACGCGGCGCAGATAGCCCGCGCCGGCGTTGTCGAGGTGCGAGCCGGTGACGATCAGGTCGGCCCGGCGCGCCGTCGCGGCGAGGCTGCGGTTGGGCGCTTCGATCGAACCGCGCCACGACACCTCGATGCCGGCTGGCACCGCCGCCCGGAACTGGGCCTCGGCCAACTGTAGCTGCGCCTCGATGTCGGCCCGCTCCTGGGCGTAGAACTCGGCGGCGGCGACGGCCCCGTCCACCCCGATCAGCGCGGGCGAGGGCTCGGCGGCGGCCAGCCCGATGAGGCTGGCGCCGAAGCGCCCGGCGAGGGCGGCGGCACATTTCACCAGCGCCGGGGAGACGGCATCGAGATCGACATTGACCAGGATCGTGCGGATTTCCATGAGGTTCCCTCAATTGCGATTACGCTCACTGCCGCGGCACGGCAGCGATCGACTATAGACCCATCTCCGGAGACGGCAGCCGCGCCGCCTCCGGCTCGGGAATTTCGGTCATCGTTGCCTCGGTCAGCAGCAGCACGCTGGCGACGCTGACCGCGTTCTCGAGCGCGATGCGCACCACCTTGGCGGGATCGATGATCCCCGCCTCGACCAGATCCACATAGGCCTTGGCGCCGGCGTCGAACCCGGTGGCGCCCTGGCCCTCGAGCATGCGGGCCACCACCACGCCGCCGTCGGTCGCCGAGTTTTCCGCGATCTGGCGGGCCGGCGCTTCGATGGCGCGGCGCAGGATCATGACCCCGGTGCGCTCGTCGCCTTCGCACTTGCCCGCCTCGTCCTCGATGGCGGCGGCGCAGCGCAGCAGCGCCAGCCCGCCGCCCGGCACGATGCCCTCGGCGGCGGCCGCCTTGGTGGCGCTGACGGCGTCGTCGAAGGCATCCTTGCGCGCCTTCATCTCCGCTTCCGTCGGTGCCCCGACGCGCACCACGGCAACGCCGCCGGCGAGCTTGGCCAGCCGTTCCTCGAGTTTCTCCCGGTCATAGTCGCTGGTGGCCTTCCTGATCTCGCGCCGCAGCTGCTCGATGCGGCCGCTGATCGCCGCCTTGGCACCCTGGCCGCCGATGATCGTGGTCGAATCCTTGTCGACCACGACGCGCTTGGTCCGGCCCAGGTGCTCGATGGCGACGTTCTCGAGCTTGAAGCCGAGGTCCTGCGAAATGACCTGCCCGCCGGTAAGCACGGCGATGTCTTCCAGCATCGCCTTGCGGCGGTCGCCGAAGCCTGGCGCCTTGACGGCGCAATTGTGGAAGGTGCCGCGGATGTTGTTGACGATGAGGGTGGCCAGCGCCTCGCCCTCCACCTCCTCGGCGACGACGAGCAGCGGCGCGCCCGACTTGGCCACCGCCTCGAGCAGGCCGATGAGGTCGGCCAGCACGCTCACCTTGCCGTCGACGATGAGAATCAGGGCGTCTTCGAGCTCGGCCTCCATGCGCTCGGCATTGGTGACGAAATAGGGCGACAGGAAGCCGCGATCGAACTGCATGCCCTCGACCACTTCCAGCGCCGTCTCCGTGGTCTTGGCTTCCTCGACGGTGATCACCCCTTCGCCGCCCACCTTTTCCATCGCTTCGGCGACGAGCGCACCGATGGTGGCGTCGTTATGCGCCGAGATGGTCGCGACCTGCTCCTTTTCCTTGCGGCTTGCGACCGGGCGCGACAGCTGCTTGAGCGCCTCCACGGCGCGCCTGCTGGCGCGGTCGAGGCCGCGCTTGATGTCGATGGCGCTGGCCCCGGCGACGACGTTGCGCAGCCCGTCGGCAAAGATGGCCTGGGCGAGGATCGTCGAGGTGCTGGTGCCGTCGCCGACCATCTCGCCGGTCTTTTCCGCCGCCTGGCGCAGCATGCGGGCGCCGAGATTTTCCTCCGGGTCCTTGAGATCGAATTCCTTGGCGATGGTGACGCCGTCGTTGCACACCAGCGGCGCTCCCCATTTGCGCTCGATGAGCACCGATTTCGAGCGCGGGCCGAGCGTCACCCGCACCGCATCGGCAAGCTGGGTGGCGCCGTTGAGAATCTTTTCGCGCGCCTCCGAGCGGAACAACACCTGCTTGTGCGCCATGGCCCCACGTGCCTCCCGACCGCGCCCTCAGTTCGCCTTGAGTTTCGCCGCGTCCTCGGCGGAGACCTGCATGTAGATCTCGGTGAGCAGTTCGGCGTCGGGCACGGCGCCGGGCTCGTTCAGGTAGATTTCCCAGGATTTGCCGGCCGGTGCCATGCCGGCAGCCTGCATCCGCGCCTCGATGGCCCGGTAGGTCGCCGCCAGCCCGTCATAGGCCCCTTTGTGCACCGCCTTGAGCGCGTGGCCCGAAGGCGTGGTCCCGGCAAGCACGGGCCCGGCCGCCTTGCCGGCATCGGCCGCCGCCACCGGGAAGCCGACATCGGTGGTCATCTGCCCGTCGGCCCAGTTGCTGTAGACGGCGAGGGGCGGACCGAGAGGGACGATGTGCGTCTCGGCCAGGAACCGACCCAGTGTCGCGAAGGCGGTGTCCATCACCTGCCGGATCTCGTCCGGCTGCATCGATGAGCGGGCGGTGACATAGAGCATCGGTTGCGCGGCGACGTCGACGGCGGTGAGGTCCACGGTCTGCTCCTTTTCAGTAGCGCTACCGGCCGCTACCGGCCGGTCCTGCCCGTTCGCGGCGGTGGCGAGCAACAGGAGGATGGCGGCCGCCAGATACCCGAGCCTGCGCATGACGATCTCCCCGGCAGTCCGTGGCTGCCTCATGGCGCATGCTAGGAGCGTGCCATGGCCTCGCCTTGACGCGCATCAAACCGTCCCGCGCGGCTCAGCCCCGCGGTGAAGCCGTATGGGCGGCCATGGCGTCAACCACTTCGGCATCCGTCACCTGGTCGAAATTGGCGTAGCCCTGCCCGACGGCCCAGAACGGGGAGGGGGTCTCGAGGCAAACCACCTCGTCGGCCTCCGCCTGCATCTCGGCCACCGTGTCGGCCGAGCCGATCGGCACCGCCACCACGACCCGCGCCGCCCGGCGCGCCCGCGCCGCCCGGATTGCCGCCTTCATCGTCGCCCCCGTGGCGAGGCCGTCATCGACGAGGACCGCCGTCTTGCCCTCCAGCTCGAGCCGCGCTCGCGTGCCCAGATAGGCGGCGCGCCGGCGGTCCAGTTCCGGCTGTTCGGCCTTCGCCATGGCGCGCACCTCGGCCGGGGTCAGGCCGCACAGCCGCATCACCTCCGCGTTGATGACCGGTTCGGCCTCGCCGCCGTCGGCAATGGCGCCGACGGCCAGTTCCGGCTGGCCCGGCGCCCCGATCTTGCGCACCAGGATGAGGTCGAGCGGCAGCCCGAGTTGCGCGCAGACCTCCCGCGCCACCGGCACGCCGCCGCGCGGCAGCGCCAGGACCACGCCGGTCCCGAGCTCGAGGGCGCCGAGCCGCTGCGCCAGCGCCTGGCCCGCCGCCTGGCGGTCGTGGAACATGGGCGCCTCCCGGCGGCTCTCGGGGCCGCTCGACTTGGGGTTTGATCCCGGTCAACTTCTCCGTCAGGGTGGGTTGCGATGCTCGTTTGCAACCATGGCTGGAATCCATCATGCGCCTTTTTGCCCTCGAAGGTACACACGTTCTTGGCCGGGCCGTGGCGGCAGCGATCGGCACCGACCTCGCCCCCCTGGAGGAGCGCGAGTTCAGCGACGGCGAGCACAAGTCCCGGCCCCTGATGAGCGTGCGCAACGAGGATGTCTACGTCCTGCACAGCCTGCACGGCGGCGGTGCGCAATCGCCGGCCGACCGGCTCGTCCGGCTGCTGTTCTTTCTCGCCGCCTGCCGCGACAACGGCGCGGCGCGCCTGACCGCCGTCGTCCCCTACCTGGCTTTCTCGCGCAAGGACCAGCAGACCAAGCCGCGCGACCCGGTGACCACCCGTTACGTCGCCGAGCTGCTCGAGGCGGTGGGCACCGACGCCGTCGTCACCATGGAGGTGCACAACGTCGCGGCCTTCCAGAACGCCTTTCGCTGCCGCAACGTGCATCTCGATACCCAGCACCTGTTCACCACCGCGGTGGTGGCGCGCTCCGCAGGCCGCCCCGTCGTCTTCCTGGCTCCGGACAGCGGCGGCATGCGGCGCGTGCAGGCGCTGCGCGAGACCTTCATCGCCGAGACGGGGCGCGCCGCCGGTCTCGCCATCATGGAGAAGCGCCGCAGCGAGGACGTGGTCTCCGGCAATCTCTTCGCCGGCGAGGTCGCCGGCGCCGACGTCTTCATCCTCGATGACATGATCGCCAGCGGCGGCACGGTGCTGCGCGCCGCCAGGGCTGCCCGCGAACGCGGCGCCGCCCGCGTCTTCGCGCTCGCCGCCCACGGCCTGTTTGCCGGCGGGTCGGCCGCGCTGTTCGGCGGCACCGATGTCGATGCCATCCTCGTCACCGACAGCATCCCGCTGCCGGAGGGGCTCGATACCGGGGGCCGGCTCGAGATCGTCGGTTGTGCCGGACTCATCGGCGAGGCCATCGAACGGCTGCATGCCGGCGGCTCCATCCACCGGCTGCTCAACCCCCGGCCCTGATGCATTCCGCTTCCGCCAGTGCCAGGTAGGCCTGCGCCGCTGCGGGCCAGTGCTCGGGCCGCTGCGGCTCGGGGTCAAGCAGGTGCGCCATGCAGATGCGGGCCCTGAGCACGGCGCGGAAGGCGCCATAGGTGTGCAGCAGGGCCGGCTCCGGGCGGCCGCCCAGGACGTCCTCCAGCGTCGCCAGCAGCAGCGGCCGGATCCAGCCGGCCCCCTGCCGCTCACACTCGAGGCCGAGATAGTTGACCTCGTCATAGGGGTCGAGGATGCGCATCTCGCGGTCGAACTCGAGGCAGTCGATGGCCACGATCGGCCGCCTGAGGCAGATGTGCTCCGGCCGCAGGTCGCCGTGGCCCTCGACGATCCGGCCGGCGGCGATGCGGGCATGGATGGCCGGTGCCCAGCGCTCGAGCAGCCCCTCCACCCGGCCGAGCAAGGCGGCGTTGGGTTCGGTCCGCGTCGCCCAGCCCTGGCGCAGCAGCAGTGCGCGGTTGACCGTGCTCTCGCGCTCGAGATGCCGCGGATAGACCCCGCCGCCGCGCACCTGTGGCCTCGCTGCCGCGTAGAAGCGGCCGAGTATGCGGCCGATATCGACAATTTCGGCGGGCATGACCCGGCCGGCGGCAATGCGGTTGTCCAGCATTTCGGCGGCAGGCAGTTGCTCCATTTCGATCAACCAGTCGACGATCTCGCCGCTGTCGCCCCCCAGCGTCAACCCGCCCTCCCGGCCGCGACGCAGCGGCACGATGCGGCGATAGACGTCTCCGGCCAGCCTCCGGTTGAGCCGCACTTCGGTCAGACAGACGCGGCGCCGCGCCGCCAGCGTGGTGAAGTCGAGGAAGGGGTAGCGTACCGGCTTCTTGAGCTTGTAGGCGAGGGTGCCGGTGAGGAAGACGCACGACATGTGCGTCTCGATCACGTCGACGCGGGCCGGGGCGTGCGGATAGGCGGCCGGCGCCGCGAGGAAGCGGCGTTTTTCGGCAAGGCCGGCAGCGGCAGGCGGCGGTTTCATCGGTGGCCAGCTACCTGCATGGGCGATACCGCGTCCGGGCTGATGAACCCGCATTGGGGTGGGTCGCGCCGTCGCCGTCAAGGCCGGGCCGCGCCCCGCCCGTCTTCAGGGCGCCGGTGCGGCACTCGCGGGCGGTCCCTGCGCCTGCAGCCGCGCCGCGTCGGCCCTGCTCCAGCGCACCATCAGCACCGCCGCGATGACGCCCAGCCCGAACACCAGCAGCAGCAGCGACAGCAGCCAGCCCAGCAGCGGGATCGCGCCCAGCGCCCCCGCCGCCAGCAGGGCGATGGCCAGCACCGCGACGCGCTTGAGGTTGCTGTCGATGGCGACGAAGGCGCCGGCGATCCTGAGCCCGGCCAGGTAGACGCCGGCGAGATAGCCGAACAGGCACGCGATGCCGACGAAGATGGCGACGATGGGCACGGCGAGCAGGCCGACCAGCGTCAGCACGAATACCGGCACCAGGCCCAGCAGCGAGGCAAGAGCGAGGAT
This sequence comes from Devosia sp., assembly GCF_036406155.1. GTDB lineage: Bacteria > Pseudomonadota > Alphaproteobacteria > Rhizobiales > Devosiaceae > Devosia_A. The sequence continues at coordinate 11,243 of NZ_DASWVV010000138.1, forward strand.
GCCGAGCCCGAACTTGCGGAACGGTCGCGTCTGCGACACCGTCTCCAGCTTGCCGAGGCCCCGCGGCATCAGCGCGATGAACGCGGCCCCGACGAGCAGCAGCAGCAACCAGCCGGCGACGGCGATCCACACCGCCGGCCACAGCCGCCGCGCCACGGTGTCGGCGGCTGTCCTACCCGCCTCGCCCATGTAGTCGGGTGGCGCGAATTGCGTGAACGTGACCCGCTCCGCCGCGGCGACGCTCGCCGGCACCGCGATTTCCTTGGGCGCCTGGATGGTGAGGGTGCCGTCGACCCGGGCGCCCGGTGCGAAGCTGATGCTTTCGCCGAAGAAATTGAGATCGCCGCCGATCGGGCCGTCCAGCGTCAGCGTCTGCGCCGAGATCAGGGCGGAGCCTTCGATGGGGGCCGCAACCGTCACGCTCTGTCCGGCGAGGCGGGCATTGCCACCCACGGGCGCCGCGAAGCGCAGCGTCACTGTGTTGCCGGCGGCAGTGACGTTCCCTCCCACCCCGCCGGTGACGTTGACCGAAAAGCCGAAGGCGTAGAGATCCTCGGCGATGGGCGTGTCGGCGTCGACGTCGAACCCCGCCATGTGCGCGTCGCCGGGCACCGGGGCGCCGAGCGAGACGTCGCCGCCGGCGACGAAGGCGTCGCCGGCAACCGGCGACTGCAGCACGACGGTCTGGCCGGCGGCGTACTGATCGCCGCCGAAACTGAGCCGGGCCTCCTCGGCGCCTGCGGCGGCAGGCAGCGTCGCCAGGACAACGGCCAACAGCAAGGACAGAGGCAGTCTCATCGGAGGCTCCTGCGCTCGGGTGGGCCTGCCGGTCTGGCGGGACCAGGGGACGACACTACGGGCGTCGCGTGCCAAGGCCTTGATTTGCGTCAATCGGCATGGCGCCCGGCGGCACCGGCTCCGCTTGACCGAAGTCAATGCCGGTGGGAAGAGGAAAAGGCCAGTTACCGGGCGCCGGCAACCCCGGAAGAACAAGCGGCCGTCAGCGACGTCCGCCTGGTGTACGGACCGAACTGGAGGGCGAGCCGCCGATGAGCATCCGCAATCTCGAGGGCGCCCTCGATCCGGCCTCCGTCGCTGTCATCGGCGCATCGCAGCGCCGTGGCGCAGTGGGCGAGGTGGTGCTGCGCAACATCGTTGCAGCTGGCTTCCGCGGCGCCGTCTACCCGGTGAACCCCAAATATGACGAGGTTCAGGGCCTGCGCTGCTATCGCCGCGTTGCCGACCTGCCCGAGGCGCCCGACCTCGCCGTGATCATGACGCCGCCGGCGACGGTGCCGCAACTCGTCTCCCAGCTGGGCGAGCGCGGCTGCCGGATCGCCGTCGTCATCACCGCCGGGATCGGCGGGGAGCTGCGCCAGCAGCTGCTGGATGCGGCCCGGCCGCACCTGCTGCGCCTCATCGGTCCCAACACCATCGGCCTGTTGGCGCCGCACCTCGGGCTCAACGCCAGCTTCACCCACATCGCACCCGCTCCCGGGCGGCTGGGGCTGATCTCGCAGTCGGGCGCCATCGTCTCCTCGATCATCGACTGGGCCTATGCCGAAGGCATCGGCTTCTCGCACGTGCTTTCGCTCGGCGATATGGGCGACGTCGATGTCGGCGATTGCCTCAACATCCTCGCCGCCGACTCGAAGACCGCCGCCATCCTCATGTATCTCGAGTCCGTCCCCGAGCCGCGCAAGTTCATGTCGGCGGCGCGCGCCGCGGCGCGCATCAAGCCGGTCATCGCGGTCAAGCCCGGCCGCCACGAGGCGGCCGCACGGGCGGCTCTCACCCATACCGGCTCCCTCGCCGGTGCCGACACGGTGATCGATGCCGCGCTGCGCCGCGCCGGCATCATCCGTGTCGACGACCTCGAGGATCTGTTCAATGCGGCCGAGATCACGGCCCGCTTCCGGCCGATGTCGAGCGGGCGCGTGGCCGTGGTCACCAATGGCGGGGGCGCCGGGGTGCTGGCCGTCGACCGCCTGCTCGATGAAGGAGCGACGCTGGCGACGCTGGCCGATGCCACGCTGCAGCGGCTGGATGCGGAGTTGCCGCCAACCTGGTCGCGGGCCAATCCGGTGGACATCATCGGCGATGCGCCGCCCGGTCGCTACCGCGCCGCCCTCGAGGCGGTCGCCGCCGACCCGGGCGTCGATGCCGTGCTGGTGATGAACTGCCCGACCGCGCTGGCCTCGCCGGTGGAGGCGGCTGCGGCCGTCGCCGGGCTCGTCGACAAGGGCACCATCGGGGGCAAGCCGGTCCTTGCCTGCTGGCTCGGCAAGCACGCCGCCGACCCGGCACGCGCGGTGCTGCAGCAGGCCGGCGTCGCCAGCTTCGACACCCCGGTACAGGTGGCCGAGGCGGTGGCGCTGCTGACGCGCTGGTCGGTGCTGCAGCGCAATCTGGAGCGCGTGCCCGCGACCCGCGGCGAGATCGCCGTCGATACGGAAACGGCGCGCGCCGTCATTGCCGCGGCGGCCGCCGAGGGCCGCAGGCTGCTCACCGAGGACGAGGCCAAGGCGGTGATTGCCGCCTACGGCATCCCGGTGCCCGAAACGGTGCTTGCCGTCGACGAGGACGCGGTTGCTGCCGCCGCGGAGCGCCTGCTGCGCGGAAATCCGGCCGTGGTCGTCAAGCTGCGCTCGGCCACCATCACCCACAAGTCCGACGTCGGCGGGGTGGTGCTCGGTATCCGCGACGCCGCCGGTGCCCGGGCGGCCGCGGCCGCCATCCGCGAGCGCGTCAATGCCCTGCCGGGTGGCACCGTCGACGGCTTTACCGTGCAGCCGATGATCCGGCGCAGCCTGGCGGAGGAGCTGATCGCCGGCGTCGCCACCGATCCCAGCTTCGGGCCCACGGTTTTGTTCGGCGCAGGCGGCACCGGCGTCGAGGTGATCAAGGATACCGCCACCGGCCTCGCCCCGCTGGACGAGGTGCTGGCCGGCGAACTGATCGAGCGGACTCGCATCAGCCGCCTGCTCGCCGGCTATCGCGACCGCCCGGCTGCCGATCGCGCCGCAATCGTGCGCGCCTTGCTGGGCCTGTCGCAGCTGGTCGTCGACTTCCCGGCGGTCGTCGCCGTCGACGTCAACCCGCTGCTCGCCGACGCCGATGGCGTCATCGCCCTCGACGCCCGGGTCGAGCTCGACCTCGCGCGCCTCGACGAGCCCGCCCCCAACCGCAGCCTCGCCATCCGCCCCTATCCGTCCGGCTGGGAAAAGACCGTCGTCGACCGCTCGGGCGCGCGCTTCACGCTGCGGCCCATCCGGCCGGCCGACGTCGCGCTCTATCCCGCCTATCTGGGGCGCGTCGATCCCGAGGACATGCGGCTGCGCTTCCTGATGCCGATGAAGGTCATCCCGCCCGACCTGATGGTGCGGCTGACCCAGCTCGACTACGATCGCGACATCGCCTTCGTCGCCCTCGAGGCCTCGGGCGAACTCGCCGGCATCGTGCGCTACGCCTCGGGGCCCGAGCGCGATGCCGCCGAGTTCGGCGTGCTGGTGCGCAGCGATCTCAAGGGACACGGCCTCGGCCGGGCGCTGATGCAGCACCTCATCGACTACGGCCGCGCCGAGGGCATCGGGCGCCTCGACGGCTTCGTGCTCGCCGAGAATGCGCGCATGCTGGCGCTGTGCCGCGAACTCGGCTTCGACGTCGCCGTGGACCCGGCCGATCCGCAGCGGCTGCGCGTGACCCTGCCGCTCGCCGACGCGGGGCACGCCCCGCCGTGAGCGCCGGCCGCCAGCTGCCGGGGCTGTCGGAATCCGAGGCCCGGGCGCGGCTCGCCGCCTACGGGCCCAACCTTTTGCCCGCCGACCGCGCGCGCTCGTTCCTCACGGTGGCATGGGGCATCGCGACCGAGCCCATGTTGTTGCTGCTGCTGCTGGCCGCGCTCGTCTACATCACCATCGGCAGCATTGCCGAAGGCCTGATGCTGCTGGCCTTCGCCCTGTTCAGCATCGGGCTGACCGTCTTCCAGGACTGGCGCGGCGAAAACGCGCTCAAGGCCATGCGCGAACTCGGCGCACCCTCAGCCAGCGTCGTGCGCGACGGCGTCGAGCGCCGCATCCCCGCGAGCGAAGTGGTGCCGGGCGACCTCATCGTCATCGGCGAGGGCGAACGCATCGCCGCCGACGGCCGGCTGGTCAGGGCGACCCAGCTCGCCGCCGACGAGTCGCTGCTGACCGGGGAAAGCGTGCCCGTCAACAAGCGGGCCGCCGCCGCTGTTTCCCAGGATGCGCCGGTCCCGGGCGGCGACAACCAGCCCTTCGTCTATAGCGGCACGCTGGCGGTGCGCGGCCATGGCCTCGCCGAGGTGAGCCGCACCGGCAGCCAGACCCAGGCCGGCCGGATCGGCGCCTCGCTCGCCACCATCGTCCAGGCCCAGACCCCGCTGCAGCAGGTGACCGGCCGGCTCGTGCGCACCTTCGGGGTGATCTCGATCGCCGTGTGCACCGCGCTCGTGCTCTACTATGGCGTCGTCCTCGGCGACTGGCTGCAGGGCCTGCTGTCGGGCATCGCCCTGGGCATGGCCATGCTACCCGAGGAGTTTCCCGTCGTCCTCACCATCTTCCTCGCCATCGGCGCCTGGCGCATGGCCCAGGTCAGTGTGCTGGCGCGGCGGCCCGCGGTGATCGAGACGCTCGGGGCGGCGACGGTGCTGTGCGTCGACAAGACCGGGACGATTACCGAGAACCGCATGCGCGTGCGCGTCCTCGACAGCGGCACGGAGCGGCTGGCGGTACAGCCGGGGCAGGCGGTCCCGGCCGCCTTTGCCGGCCTGCTCGAGGCGGCCTATCTGGCGACCCGGCGCGGCAGCTACGATCCGATGGATGCCGCCGTGCTCGACCTTGTCCCCGAGCGCATCGAGGCGGCCCTCGCGGACGACTGGGGGCTGGCCCGCGAATACGGCCTCACCCCCGAACTGCTGGCCGTGTCGCAGCTGTGGCGCGACGCCGGCGGGCGCTTCCGTGTCGCCACCAAGGGCGCGCCGGAAGCCGTGGCCGAGCTGTGCCATCTCGATGCGGACGAGCGGCAGCGTCTCGCCAGGCGCGTGCATGAGCTGGCCGGAGAAGGGCTGCGCGTGCTGGGCATCGCCGCCGGCGAATGGACGGGCGCCGTGCCGCCCGCCGATCCGCACGCATTCAGCTTCTGCTTTCTTGGCCTCGCCGGCTTCGAAGACCCCGTGCGCGCCTCGGTCCCCGCCGCCATGGCCGAGGCGACATCGGCCGGCATCGCCGTCAAGATGATCACCGGCGACTATCCCGAGACGGCGCGCACCATCGGGCGGGCAGCAGGCATCGATCATCAGGGCGCTGTGCTCACCGGCTCCGATCTGGACCGATTGGACGAGGCGGCGCTGAGCCGGGCCGTACACGACACCGGCATCTTCGCCCGCATCATGCCCGAGCAGAAACTGCTGCTGGTGCGCGCCCTGCAGGGGCGCGGCGAAACCGTGGCCATGACCGGCGACGGCGTCAACGACGCGCCGGCGCTGAAGGCTGCCGACATCGGCATCGCCATGGGCGCGCGCGGCACCGACGTGGCCCGCGAGGCGGCCGGAATCGTCCTGCTTGACGAGGATTTCGGCCGCATCATCACCGCGGTCAGGCTGGGCCGGCGCATCTTCGACAACCTGCGCAAGGTCATCATCTACATCGCCGCCATGCACGTACCGATCGCCGCGCTTGCCTTCCTGCCGCTGCTGTTCGGCCTGCCGCCCGCCGTCTACCCGCTGCACGTCGTCATCCTCGAGATGATCATCGATTCGATGTGCTCGATCGCCTTCGAGGCGACGCCGGAAGAGCCCGGCATCATGCGCCGCCCGCCGCGGCCGCGGCGGCAGCCGGTCGCCGGCTTCCCGCAGGTGCTGCTCGGTCTCGTCCAGGGTGGCCTGCTCGCCGCGGCGGCCGTCGGCATCTACGCCTGGGCGCTCGCCTCGGGGGTGCCCGAGGACACGGCCCGGACCATGACGATCGTCGCCACGGTGGCCGGCAACATCGCGCTGGTGCGGGTCAACGCCACGCACGATCCCGGGCTGCTGCTGTCCGGCCGCGCCGTGCAGCCGACCTTCTGGCTGATCGCCGCGGTGGCGGTTGCCGTGGTCGCCGCCGCCGTGCTGGTGCCGCAGCTGCGCGTGCTCTTCCAGTTCGGCCTGCCGACACTGCTGCAGCTGGCGCTGGCCATCGGGGCCGGGCTGGCGGCGGCGGTTGCGGCCGACGTCCTCAAACTGGTGCCGCGCGTGCGCCGCATCCTCGGGGCGCCGCCGGCGCCGGCCGGCGCGCCGCGCGCCTGACGCTCGCACTCAGTGCGACATCAGCACCGGCAACCGCACCCCGTCGAGCACCGAGCGGGTGGCGCCACCGAGCACGAACTCGCGCATGCGGTTGTGGCCGTAGCCGCCCATCACCAGCAGGCCGGCGTCCTGTTCGAGGGCGAGGTCCTGGATGGCGTCGCCGAGCGGCGCCGCCCCCAGCCTCCCTTCGACGTGGCCGGCCTCTACGTTGTGCCCGGCGAGGAAGCGCTGCACCTCCGCCACCGTCGCCGCCGCCGGCTTGCCCTCCTCCTCGAAGGTGGCGAGGGTGACGTGGCGGGCGTGGCCCAGCACCGGCAGGGCGTCGCGAACAGCGCGGGCCGCGGCCCGACTGCCGTCCCAGGCAATGACGACGCTGAGCAGATGCGCGGGCACGTCGGCAGGTGGAAACAGGATGGCCGGCCCGCCTGCCCCGAAGATCACGCCCTCCGCCATGCCGGCCTGGTCGGGGCTGTTCGGGTCGAGCACCAATAGCACGTAGTCGCAGGTCCGCGCGGCGCGCGCCATCTCGACCGGGACCAGTTCCGTGCGGCAGCGGACGGTGCGGGTGGAGAAGGGCAGCCGGAAGAACGTGGCCAGTTGTCCGAGTTCGGCGCCGAGAGCCGCCCCGCGCGCGCGGCTCGTCGCTTCCGCCTGCGCCGCCATGGTGGAGACGTCGAGCACCACCTCGGCCAGCAGGTTGTGCAGCGGCGGGACGTCGACCTCGTGCACGAGCGCCGTCACCCTGCCGCCCAGCGTCGCCGCGAGGTCCAGGGCGCGGCGCAGGCCGGCTGCCGGCGTCGCGTCGGGGAAGGTCGCGATCGGGACGATGAACTCGAATGCCATGTGCCCTGCCTCCGCTGCCGGACGGCGCAGGCGCCGTCGAGGGCCTCGTGCACCCTAGCCGCGGGCCGCTCCTGCCCCTTGACCCAAATCAATGTCGGTAGAGGCCGTTGCCCCGCATGTTGGCGGCATGTTCGAGTTGCGGGTTGCATGCGGCCGCGCCATCCGGACGGAGGCAAGCAAGGAAGATCCATGCCGAACCCGATCAGCCACATCATACTCGAACTGGCGCGCGAGCCCGGTCACCCGCACGGCGACCGCAGCCACGCCTATCATCTCTACGTGCCGCTCGATGAGGCCGGCCGCATCGATGCGGAGGGCTGGCGCCGCGAGCGCGCCCTGTGCCGGGTGCGGCGCTTCCGGCCCGGCGAGGCCGAGGCCCGCGGCCAGATCGTGCACGGCCCGGGTGGGCGCTGGACCTTCGACTACATGGAAGAGACATCGCGCGACGACGAGGTCGGCTTCCGCTTCGGCGATGAGCGGTTCGTCGTCGGCGAGTATGTCTCCATCCGGGAAGACGACGGTGACGTGCACACTTTCCAGGTCGTGCAGGTCAAGCCGGTGTAGCGGACGGCGCGCCCCGAGGGCGCTGCCGGAGGCGAGGCCGGGCAATTGCGGGGGACGGGAAAATGGCCCACAATGACACATGGGGGCCGCCGCCTGAGCGGGCTGCGCGCCCGTGCGCAATGTTGGCCCGGAGCTCGGCGTGCCGCGTGCCTTTGCATGGGTGGGATTGGCGCTGTTCGCCGTGCTGGCGCAAGGCGCCGCGGTCGGCGCTGCCCGGGCGGCAGGCTGGACGGCCAGCGACGTCCGGGGGACGGTGGTCAAGCTCGTCCGCGGCGAATGGCAGGAATGCGAGCGCGGCGCCAAGGTGGCCGAGGAGGCGACGCTGCGCACCCTGCGCGGGCGCCTCGTGCTCGAACACGACCTCGGCAAGATCAGCCTCGGCGGGGGGACGACCATCCAGCTGGGCGGGAATGGCGGCGGCACCACCGTCGTGCAGTATTCGGGGACGGTCGTGGTCGAGGCCGGCGGCGGACAGATTGCCGTCGAGACGCCGATGCTGGCGGTCGTGGCCGGCGACGGCGTGGCGACGGTCGCCTATGACGGGGCCGTTGCCCGCGTGCGGGTCGACAGGGGCACGGTCACGGTGCTCGACCGCGTGCGCGGCGGCAGCGCGGTGCTCGCTGCGGGCCAGGCGGCGGTCGGCACCGCGGCCGGCATCGGCATCGGCGGCGAGGCCGGGG
>NZ_DASWVV010000139.1:0-20826 GCF_036406155.1 Devosia sp.
GGCGCCGGCGCGGGAGTGGCCCGGTGCGCATAGTGGTCGGCGGCGACGGCGCCGGTGGCGACGACGAAGGCGGCTCCGAAAAGCAGGGTGTTCTTGCCGGCCATGGCTAGTTCCCCAGTCCGAACAGCGGCCGCGCCCTGATGCCGAGCAGGCTGCCGGCGAAGGCGGCGGCGAACCACAGCCAGCCATGCACGCTGCCCGAGGCGATGCCGCTGAACAGCGCCCCGATATTGCACCCGAAGCTGAGGCGTGCCCCGTACCCCATCAGGACGCCGCCGATGGCGGCGGCGAGCAGCGACAGCAACGGCACCGCCACCCTGGGGGCGAACTTGCCGGCGAGGCAGGCGGCCAGCGCGGCCCCGAGAATGATGCCGAAATCCATGACCGAGGTGACGTCGGCGAGCACGGTGTCGTTGAGCGCCCGGGCCTGCGCCGGCCAGGTCCAGAATTCCCAGCCGGCGACGGGCACCCCCACCGCCTGCGCCAGCTTGGCCCCCCACAGCCCGAAACCGTAGGTGATCGACCACGGATGGCCGGCGACCAGCAGAGTCGCGACGTTGAGCGCGGCCAGTACGAGCCCCGCCCCGACCAGCGGCCAGGGGCCGAGCAGCAGGCGGTCGAAACCGCGGCGGGACGGCGCCTTCACCTGCTCGAGCGTGCCCCAGCGGCGCCGCTCGACGACGACGGTGACGATGGCCACGGCCAGCAGCCCGACGAGGGTGACGAGCAGCCCGAGCGGCACGCCGAGCGCGGTCCCGAGGCTGATCGGCGGCAGCGACGGCTGCGCCAGCCACCACGGCAGGTGCGCGGTGCCGATGACCGCGCCGACGATGAAGAAGGCGAGCGTCACCAGCATGCGCGAGCTGCCGCCGCCGACAGTGAACAGCGTGCCCGAGCCGCACCCGCCGCCCAGTTGCATGCCGAGCCCGAACAGCGCGGCCCCGACGAGGACGGAGACGCCGACCGGCGCCGTGGCGCCGACCAGCGGCTGGCCGCCGACATTGCCCAGGGCGAGCAGCGGGAAGAAGGCGATGGCGGTGACGCCGATCATCAGCAGTTGCGCGCGCATGCCGCGGCCGCGCCGCTCGACCACCATGCGGCGCCAGCCGCCGGTGAAGCCGAAGGAGCCGTGGTAGAGGGCGGCGCCCATCAGCCCGCCGATCAAAAAGAGCAGTGCCTGCGGCGCATCGACGAGCCGGCCGATGGCGAGCGCGCCGAACACGATGGCGGCGCCGACGACCAGCGCCGGGGCGCGGTCGATGCCGGCAAAGGGGGAAAGGGATTTGGCGGGGGCGGTGATGTCGGTCATCCAAGGGTCCGTTCAAACAGGCGGCGGGACGGCACGTTCAGCTGTGCCCTCGACAAGGACGGATGTCCAGAACCGGGGTCCTGGACATCCGCTTCGCCACAGGGAGGAGACGAAGGTTTACTGCACCTGTACCGGACGGGACGGGTCCGCCGTCCACTCGGCCATCGAGCCGTCATACATGGTGACGTTGTGGTTGCCGCCGACCTCGGACAGGCCGAACCAGATGATCGAGGCCCAGTGGCCGGTGTTGCAGAAGGCGATGGCCGGCTTGCCCTCGCCCAGGCCGACGTCGAGGGCGAGCGCGGCGACCCTGGTGCGATCGGCGAACTTGGCGGCCTCGGCGTCGTAGAGCTTGCCGTTCTCGAGGTTGACGGCGCCGGGCAACGTGCCGGCGGCGGCGACGACGGGGCTCTTGGACTGGCCGTGGAACTGCGCCGCCGGGCGTCCGTCGATCAGCGGCGTGCCGTCAGCCAGCGCCTTCTGTACGTCCTCGGTGGTGGCCAGCAGCTCGCTGCGGAAGGTGGCGTTGAACGTGGTCGGCTGCGGCAGCGTCACCTCGGCGGTCACCGGCCCGCCGGCGGCCTCCCAGGCGCGGGCGCCGCCGTCGAGGATCGACACGGCGTCGTGGCCGAGCACCTTGAAGGTCCAGTAGATGCGGGTGGCGGCGCCGAACTCGCTCGAATCGGTGCCGTTGGGGACGATGACGACGTGCTCGTCGTTGTCAACGCCGAGGCTGCCGATCAGCGCGGCCGCCTTCTCGACGCCGGGGAACTGGCCGGGGACGCCCTGGAGCTCCTCGCGCCAGCCCGAGGTCGAATACGGGGCCTTGATGGCGCCGGGGATGTGGGCGGTGTCGTAGGCGAACGCCTTTTCGACCGCGTCGCGCACGTCGAGGATGACGAGGCTCTCATTGCCGAGATGCGCCTCGAGCCAGGCGCTGTCGACCAGCGGCTGATCGGTGAGGCGCTCGGCGAGGGCGGGAGAGGCGAGGGCGAGAACGGCGGCGGCCGCGGCGGCAAGACCAGTGAAGCGCATAGGAAAACTCCGTGCATCGAAACTGTGCCAGAGGGTAGGGCCACAGGCCGGCAGTGTCTGCGGATGGGATGGCGTATTGCGGGCGCCTGCCGGATTTTGCTTCTGCGCCGGGCGACGAGCGTGGAACGGCGTTTCTTTCGCCCCGCAATGCCGGCGCCCCGCGCCGCCCGCGGGGGGCGGCGAACCGGTGCCCCAGCCCGTCCGGCGGGTGCAAAACCCGGCTTGGCAAAGCCGGCCGGGTGTGAGAGTTTACCCGCACCGCTAACTGCGCTGCGAGGCTCATTAATCGGCTTCCAAAACGTTTTGGAACCAAAACGTTTTGGGCGTGCGGGGAGGCGGGGGCGCGGGCCGAGGCTCGCGTCCTGCAGGGCAAAAGCGTCTCCAGGTCGCAACGGCCGCGGGACGCCGCGATGCAACAAGATAACAGGCCGGCGCCGAGCGTTCGGGGCCGGTGACCGAATGTGCGATGGGAGGACTACATGCACAAATACCTACTGGCGGGGGTGTCCGCCTTTGCGATCGCCCTCACCTCCAGCGCCTACGCCCAGGAACTGATGTTCCCCAAGGGCGAGGGTGCCTTCAGCTGGGATTCGCTGCAGGCCTTCGCAGATGCCCACAAGGACCTGTCGGGCCAGAAGCTCACCATCTGGGGCCCGTGGCGCGAAGGCGGCGACCAGGAGATGTTCGAGAGCGTTATCGCCTATTTCGAGGATGCCACCGGCGTTGACGTCGAGTATGGCAGCTCGGAGAACTACGAGCAGCAGGCGCAGATCGACGCCGCCGCGGGCAGCCCCGCCAACATCACCATCCTGCCGCAGCCGGGCCTGCTTGCCGACATGGCCTCCAAGGGCTACCTGGTGCCGCTCGGCGACGCGACCAAGCAGTTCGTGCTCGATAACCACGCCGCCGGCGAGAGCTTCGTTAGCCTTGGCACCTACAAGGATGCCCAGGGCAATCCGCAGTTCTACGCCGTGCCCTACAAGTCCGACCTCAAGTCGCTGGTCTGGTACTCGCCCGACAATTTCGCCGATGCCGGCTACGAGGTGCCGCAGACCTTCGAGGACCTGCAGGCGCTGACCGAAAAGATGGTCGCCGACGGCAATACGCCGTGGTGCATCGGGCTCGGCTCGGGCGGGGCCACCGGCTGGCCGGCCACCGACTGGGTCGAGGACATCATGCTGCGCCTGCACGCCCCAGAGGATTACGACGCCTGGGTCAGCAACGACCTCAAGTTCAACGATCCCAAGGTCGTCGAGGCGCTCGACCTGTTCGGCTGGTTCGCCAAGGACGACAAGAAGGTCGCCGGCGGCGTCGCCGCGGTGGGCACCACCGATTTCCGCGAGAGCCCGCTCGGCCTGTTCACCGTGCCGCCGCAGTGCTTCATGCACCACCAGGCCTCGTTCATCCCGACTTTCTTCGGCGAAGGCGTGGAACTGGGCACCGACGCCGACTTCTTCTACTTCCCGGCCTTCGCCGGCAAGGATCTCGGCCGGCCGGTGCTGGGTGCGGGCACGCTTGCGACCATAACCAAGGACTCGCCCGCGGCGCGCGCCTTCATCGACTTCCTCGGCACCCCGATCTCCAACGAGATCTGGATGGCGCAGTCGGGCTTCCTGTCCACCCTGAAATCGGCCAATGTCGAGACCTACTCGAACGAGACGCTCAAGGGTGAGGGCCAGATCCTGCTCGAGGCGACGACCTTCCGCTTCGACGGCTCGGACCTGATGCCCGGCGCGGTCGGCGCCGGCAGCATGTGGACCGGCATGGTCGACTTCGTCGGCGGCAAGTCGGCCCAGGAAGTGGCCGACGCGATCCAGGCAAGCTGGGACGCCATCAAATAGTCTGACATAGTCGAGCAACGGACCCGGCGCCGCGCGCGCCGGGTCCGCACAACTCGAACGGGCTCGCGGGAGGGGTGGTCCGATGGGAGACGTTGTCCAGCAGGTCCTCAGCGCCGGGTTCGCCATCGCTGTCGCCGTCGCCGCCGCGGGCGCCTATTTCTGGGGCACCAACTGGCTGCTCGACAAGGTCCTCGCCTCCAGCCCGCGCATGACGAGCGGCGAGATGAGCCGGCGCGACGGGCTGCGCAGCGCCATCCGGCCGTGGCTGTTCCTGTTCCCCTCGCTGCTGTTCCTGTCGGTCTACCTCGTCTACCCGGTGCTGGAGACCTTCCGGCTGTCGCTGTTCGACAAGACCGGCCGCAGCTTCATCGGCTTTTCCAACTATCTGTGGGCCTTCGGCGACAGCAATTTCCAGCAGTCGGTGCTCAACAACGTCCTGTGGCTGCTGATCGTGCCGGCGCTGTCCACGGGCTTCGGCCTGGTCATCGCCGTGCTCGCCGACCGGTTGTGGTGGGGCAACATCGCCAAGTCGCTGGTCTTCATGCCCATGGCCATCTCCTTCGTCGGCGCCTCGGTGATCTGGCGCTTCGTCTATGACTACCGCGGCGAGGGCCAGGAGCAGATCGGCGTCCTCAACGCCCTCGTCACCTGGTTCGGCCTGCCGCCAGAGGCGTGGATCACCATCCCGTTCTGGAACTCCGTCTTCCTCATGGTCATCCTCATCTGGATCCAGACCGGCTTCGCCATGGTCATCCTTTCCGCCGCGCTGCGCGGCATTCCCGAGGAGACGCTGGAAGCGGCGCGCATCGACGGCGCCAACGGCTTCCAGATCTTCTTCACCATCATGATCCCGCAGATCTTCGGAACCATCGTCGTGGTGTGGACGACCATCACCATCACCGTGCTCAAGGTGTTCGACATCATCTTCACCATGACCAACGGGCAGTGGAACACCGAGGTGCTGGCCAACCTCATGTTCAAGTGGATGTTCGTGAACTTCGACTACGGCCGCGGCTCGGCCATCGCCGTGATCCTGATGCTGGCGGTGACCCCGATCATGATCTGGAACATCCGCCGAGCCAACGCCGAAGAGGGGACGCGCTGATGGCCGCCGCCGATACCGCCGCCGCCCGCGACCTGCCGCGCCCCACCACCGGCACGCCGCGCTGGCTGGCCCGCGTCAGCGTCGGCCGCCTCTTCACCCACGCGGCGCTGCTGCTGCTCGTGCTGCTGTGGACCTTCCCGACCGCGGGGCTGCTGATCTCCTCGCTGCGCGACAAGGACCAGCTCGCCGTCTCCGGCTGGTGGACGGCGCTCTCGACGTCGCTCACCCAGGGGGTGAGCCGCATCGGCACCGCCGCCGACCAGGTCGAGGAGGCCGGCCGCTTCGTCATCCGTGGCAACATCTTCGGCACCGACACCAACAAGCAGGTCGACAGTTTCGGACTGTCCAATGCCGCTCCGGCGGCGGCTGCCGCCGGTCAGACCCTGCCCATGGCGGCGGGCGGCGAGATCACCGTGCAGCGCGACGGCAGCTTCGAATGGGTGTCGGACACCGCCTTCACCCACAGCCGCGGCCCGCGCGTGTTCTATGTGGCCTCGATCGCGCCGCGCTTCACCCTCGACAACTACATCGAGGTGCTGACCGCCTCCAATGTCGGGCGCTCCTTCATCAACTCGTTTACCGTCACGATCCCGGCCACCGTCATCCCCATCCTGATGGCGGCCTTCGCCGCCTATGCGCTGGCGTGGATGCGCTTTCCCTATCGCGGCGCCATCGTGGCGCTGGTGGTGGGCCTGCTGGTGGTACCGCTGCAGATGTCGCTGATTCCGCTGCTCAGCCTGTACAACAACATCGCCCAGGCCTTCGGCGCCGCCGACGGCAAGGCGTATCTGGGCATCTGGCTGGCGCACACCGCCTTCGGCCTGCCGCTCGCCATCTACCTGTTGCGCAACTACATGGCCGGCATCCCCAAGGAAATCATGGAGTCGGCCCGCATGGACGGGGCGTCGCACTTCAAGATCTTCACCTCGATGATCCTGCCGCTGAGCTTTCCGGCGCTCGCCGCCTTCGCCATCTTCCAGTTCCTATGGGTGTGGAACGATCTGCTGGTGGCCATGGTGTTCCTCGGGGCACAGGATTCCAAGCTGGTGCTGACCGGCAAGCTGGTGAGCCTGCTCGGCTCGCGCGGCAACAACTGGGAGATCCTGACGGCGGGTGCCTTCGTCACCATCGTCGTGCCGCTGATCGTGTTCTTCTCGCTGCAGCGCTATTTCGTGCGCGGCATGATGGCGGGCAGCGTCAAGTAGGCCGGCCCGGGCGCGGCCCGCCCGCGCCGCCCGCATCGGCGGAAACTCCCTGAAATCCGCGGCCCTGCCGGGGCAGCGGCGGCGCGCCATCGCCGCCGGTTTGTGGCCGGATCGTGGCTGGAAGAATTTTTTTCAGCATTTTTTTGCTTGCCGCTCAACATGTCGCAGCAACGCGTGGCATGTTTTCGTGCAGAGATAGTCTTGCTGCGAAATATTTGAAAGTCGATCGCCAAAGTCTCCAGCAGCTGTATTACTTGTTGCTGGAAAGTATTAGCAAATTTGACATACAGAAACTGAATCAATATCGTCTCGGCCTCACATCGACTAGGAGAAGACCTCATGATATTGAAATCCGGTGGCGTTGCCGCCGCGATGGCCGTCGCGCTATTGTCGCTGACCGCCCCTGCCGCCTTCGCCCAGGAGAACGAGGCCGCGTCCTGCGGCACCGACCGTACCATCGACATCGCCGAAATGACCTGGCCGTCGGCGGCGGCGCTGGCGCATATCCACGCCACCATCCTCGGGGTCGGCTATGGCTGCGACGTGGCGATCGTCGCCGGCGACACCGTTCCGACCTCGACCTCCATGCTGACGCGCGGCACCCCGGCCGTCGCCCCCGAGTTGTGGACCAGCTCGATCGAGGAGCAGTGGAACAAGGGCATCGAGGCAGGCGAGGTGGTCGATCTCGGCGACGCCATCACCGACGGCACGGTCGAGGGCTGGTTCATCCCCCGTTACGTGCAGGAGGCGCATCCCGAACTGGTCACGGCCGAGGACGTCATCGCCCGCCCCGACCTGTTCGCCGACCCCGAGGAGCCCGGCAAGGGGCGGCTCTATTCGTGCCCGCCCGGCTGGGCCTGCGAGCTCTCGACCTCGGCGCTGTACGAGGCCTACGGCATGCAGGACAAGTGGATCCTGTTCTCGCCCGGCTCCGGCGGCGCGCTCGACGCCTCGATCTCGCGCGCCTTCCTGCGCGAGGAGCCGATCCTGTTCTACTACTGGGGGCCGACCGCCATCCTGGGCAAGTTCGACGCCGTCCAGCTCGACCTGGGGCCGGTCGACACCGAGGTCTATGCCTGCAATACCGACCCGGCCTGCGAGCCCGCCGGCAAGACGGCCTACCCGTCCTCGCCGGCCATCATCGGCGCCGCCGCCTGGCTCGCAACGGAAGCCCCTGCCGTCGCCGAGTATTTCTCCAAGGTCGGCCTGACCAACGCGCAGATCAGCGAGCTGCTGGTCTATGGCGACGAGAACATGGCCGACGCGACTGCCACCGCGGAGAACTTCCTCAAGACCAAGCAGGAGCTGTGGACCAGCTGGGTTCCCGATGCGGTCGCCGAGAAGGTCAAGGCCAGCCTAAGCTAGGCGTTTCCCTCGCTGCGCCCTAGCTCCGGCGGCCGGGTTCGCACCCGGCCGCTGCGTCGCGTGCCCGTGACGGCTCGGGCCACAACGACAGGACCAACCGATGTTCCCCGAATTCATCGATACAAGACCCCTGCGCCGCGCCGTTGACGAAGGCCTCAACTGGGTGGTGCGCAACTGGAGCGACGAGCTCGAGGCCGCCGCCTCGCCGCTGCTCGTGCTGCTCAAGGCGATCGAGAACCTGCTGGTGGCGATGCCCTGGTGGCTGATCATCGCCATCCTGGTCGGCATTGCCTGGCTCGCCACCCGCCGCTGGCAACTGCCGGTGGTCGTGCTCGCCTCGCTGCTTTTCCTGGGCGTGATGGACCTATGGACCGACGCCATGACCACCATGGCGCTGATGATCGCCGCGACGCTGACGGCCATCGTCGTCTCCATCCCGGTGGGCGTGTGGATGTCGCGCTCGCTGCGCGTGCGCCAGCTGGTGACGCCGGTGCTCGACCTGATGCAGACGCTGCCCAGCTTCGTCTACCTGATCCCGACGGTGATGATCTTCGGCCCGGGCAAGATCCCGGCGCTGATCGCCACCATCGTCTATGCCGCCCCGCCGCTGGTGCGGCTATCCGACCTCGGCCTCAGGACCGTCGATCCGTCGGTGATGGAGGCGAGCCGCGCCTTCGGCTCCGATCCGACGCAGCGCCTGTTCGGCGTGCAGATTCCGTTGGCCCTGCCCACCATCCTCGCCGGCATCAACCAGACCACGATGATGGCGCTGGCCATGGTGGTGATCGCCTCGATGATCGGGGCAGGCGGGCTCGGCTACCAGGTGCTGCAGGGCATCGGCCGGCTGGAGGTCAGCCGCGGCCTGTTCGCGGGGCTCGGCATCGTCGTCCTCGCCATCGTCTTCGACCGCATCACCCAATCCTTCGGCAAGCAGTTGCAGGCCCGTATCGGGCTGGCGGAGGGCCGCTAGATGACCGACGCGACACACAATTCCGACTCCGAATACGCCATCGCCATGCGCGGCGTCACCAAGATCTTCGGCGAGCGGCCGCACGCGGCGCTGGCGCTGCTGCACGCCGGGCATGCCAAGGCGGAAGTGCAGGCACAGACCGGCAACGTCGTCGGCCTCGACGACGTCTCGCTGGACATCGCCCGCGGGCAGATCTTCGTCGTCATGGGCCTGTCCGGCTCCGGCAAGTCGACGCTCATCCGCCACGTCAACCGGCTGATCGAGCCGACTTCGGGCGAGATCGTGGTCAACGGTACCGACGTGCTCAAGATGAGCCGGGACGAGCTGCGCCGCTTCCGGCGCACGCAGGTGACGATGGTGTTCCAGAAGTTCGGGCTGCTGCCGCACCGGTCGGTGCTCGACAACGTCGCCTACGGCCTCGAGGTGCGCGGCCTCGGCCGCAGGCAGCGCCTCGACGGGGCGGCCAAGTGGATCGAGACCGTCGGCCTCGCCGGCTACGAGAACTCGCGGCCGCGCCAGCTCTCGGGCGGCCAGCAGCAGCGCGTCGGGTTGGCGCGCGCCCTGGCCATGGACACCGACATCATCCTCATGGACGAGGCCTTCTCCGCCCTCGATCCGCTGATCCGCTCCGGCATGCAGGAGCAGCTGATCCAGCTGCAGCAGGAGCTGAACAAGACCATCCTCTTCATCACCCACGATTTCGACGAGGCGCTCAAGATCGGCGACCGCATCGCCGTGCTCAAGGACGGCGCCGTGCAGCAGGTGGGCCGGCCCGAGGAGATCGTGCTCAAGCCCGCCAACGATCACGTCGAGGAGTTCGTGCGCGACGTCAACAAGGCGCGGGCCATCAAGGTGCGCTCGATCATGGAACGCGGCGCCGGCGAGGGCTGCGCAGTTGCCGTGCCGATGGAGGCCCGCTGCGAGGACGTCCTGCCGCTGTTCGCCGAGCACCAGTGGGTGGGCGTCGCCGACGCCAGCGGGCAGCAGGTCGGCCGGATCACCGCCAAGCAGGTGATCAGGGCCCTGGCGCGGCACACGCCGGGGTCGGTCGCGCTGCCCGAGGCGCCGCCGCGCGAACCCGAACGGGCCCAGGAACGGCCCATCAGGTCCCCCGCGGAGTCCGGTTCGATCACTGCCGAGGCCGGATGAGCGCTGCTGCGGCACAGGCCGCGGCCGGAAGGCGCGGGGCGACCCCGCGCCTTCGACTCGGTTCCTACTGCGCGGGAACGTCAGCCGGGCCGGAATGCATGATCTCGTCATTTTCCGGCCCATCCACGAGCAGGTAGCCGGCAAGGCCGCGCTCGGCGCGCGACAGCGCGTGATCGACCAGCACGTAGTGACCGCCGCGATCGATCTTGAAATCGACGATGGTGGCGCTGCCGGGCGGGACGGACACCGTCTGCACGTTGGTCGCCGGCGGCGAGGTCACGCTGCCCAGCGTGTAGACATGGTCGAAGATCTCCCCGATCAGGTGGAACGAGGAGGTGTAGTTGGGGCCGCCGACGCCGAAGAAGATGCGGACCGTTTCGCCGGCATTGGCATAGAGCGGATGCGAGGTGGTCAGAGCCCCGACCGAGCCGTTGAAGACGAAATATTCCGGCCGCTCGGAGATCAGCTTGTCGTAGTCCATCTCCATTTCGCCCCGCGTCCCGAAGGCCTCGACGGTATAGAGTTCGCCCTGCATGACGTAGAATTCGCGGTCGACCTGCGGCAGCCCGCCCTCCGGCTCGACCAGGATCAGGCCGTACATGCCGCTGGTGATATGGTGGGCCACGCTCGGCGTCGCGCAGTGATACACGTAGATGCCCGGCTTCAGCGCCTGGAACGTCACCACCGCCTCTTCACCCGGCGCGATCTGCGTGAAGCCCGCGCCGCCGCCGGGGCCGGTAGCAGCGTGGAAATCGACGGAGTGCATCATGACGCTGTCCGCGGCATTCTTGAGGTGCACCTCGACGGTGTCGCCGACCCGCACCCGGATGAAGCTGCCGGGCACCTTGCGGTTGAAGGTCCAGTAGACATAGGTGGTGCCGTCGTCGAGGCGGCCGGTCAGTTCCACTGTCTCCAGGTCGACGCGCACGACCTGCGGCGGCCGCTGCCCGATTGGTCCGGGCAGGTCGGCGGGATCGCGGACGATATCGGCCCCGTCCGTATCCAGCGCGGCGCGCGGGCCGGGCACGACCTGGATCAGGCCTTCCATGCCGGCCTGGCGGTGTCCGGGGATGGAGCAGAAATAGGCAAACTCGCCCACCTTGGTCGCCTTGAAGGAGAAGGTGGTCGAGGCGTTCTTGCCGACGACGATGGCGGAGCGGGCCGCATACTGGTCGATCACCACGTCATGCTCGGCGCCCTCGCCGTTGATCAGGTTGATCTGCACCAGTTCGCCCTCCTGCACCAGCAGGGTGGGATTGATCTGGCCGTCGATGTCGCCGCCGATCCCGATATAGACCATGCGTCCGCCGGAGATGCCCGTCCTCAGGGTGAACGTGGTCGGGTTGGAGTAGGTGGAGGCCGCCGACTGTTGGACCGCTGTGGCGTCGGCAACCGGTTCCCCGGCCACCGGCGCGCCGGGGGACTGAGCCTGGGCGGTCTGGGCGGCGGCGGTGCCATGCTGGTGGGACTGGGCAAGGGCCGGCGCCGTGAACAGCACGACGAGGAGCGCGGCCAACAGGGCGACCCATCCCGCCATCCCGGATCCGCCATCGGTCGCATGGCTCCCGGGGGAGGCCCCGGATCTCGAGGAGACTTCCGCGTCGAACATTGTACGCTCCATTTCTCATTCCACCTGAAAATTGCCTAACCGCAACCGCAACGCCGGACGCCGGCCTTCGCCGCGCGGCCGACTGCAGCCGCGCCTCCGTATAGCGCATCGTTTCGCCGAGTGGGCGTCCGCATAAGTCGGCCCGATGCGGCATGGTTCCCTTCGGCGGCGACGCAGTGCCACGAGCCCGCGAAGGGCGTGCAGGCGGGCAGGCGCTGGTAACAATCGTTTGGCGCGGCGTCCTTGGTATTGGTAAGTTTCCGGGTATGAAATAGTGTCCGTTTGATACTGAGATGCTTGTATATGTGCAGTTGCAGGGAGGAAGAGATGGTAGGAAGTCTTGGGATTGTTGCCGTTGGCGTCGTCGCCGTGATCGCCTCGACTGCCGTCGCCCCCGCCCAGGAGATGAGCATCGGCCAGCGCGAATACGTCAACAGCTGCGCCAGCTGTCACGGCGTCTCGGGCAAGGGCGACGGGGCACTCGCCGGGTTCCTGACCCGGACCATCCCCGATCTCACGGTGCTGGCCAGGAACAATGGCGGCGTATTTCCGGTGAGCCGCATCTACGAGGTCATCGACGGGCGGGCCGAGGTCGCGGCCCACGGCATGCGCGACATGCCGGTATGGGGTGACGAATACGATGCGCAGGCCCGGGCCGGCCGCCTCGGCGAGTTCGCCACCGGGCCGGACATGGACGGCTTCGTGCGCGGCCGCATCCTCGCGCTCATCGAATATGTGTCGACGCTGCAGGCGGAATAGGCGGGCCGGCGGCTAGCCGCGCCGATTGGCGGGCAGGGGTTCGGCCAGCACGGCAGCGTCGAGCCCCGGCGCCAAGTGGAAATGCGAGGGGACGAGGTGGCCGTTGCCGGGCCCGCCGTGTTCGCACTGGCGGATCAGTTCGGCCATCAGCGCCGCCCCGGCGTCGCGCAGTGACGAGCGGATGAAGGTGAACTGGCCGGTGAAGGGGCCGAGGTCGAGATAATGCAGTTCGTCGTCCATGCTGGCGACGGCGAGCTTGCGGTCGCCGGCGTGCTGGAGCAGGGCGGCATGGCCCTCCACCGCCATGATGGTGGAGGAATAAAGGATCGCCGTCACTTTCGGATCGGCGAGGGCGAGGCTGGTCAGCTGGAAGCCGGCCTCGCCCATCGGGTGCAGCGAGTTGAGCAGCTTGAGATTGGCGGCGGCGAGGCCGGCGTCGCGCATGGCGTCGGCGGCGCCGCGCCGCCGGTACAGCGCATAGGTGAAGTGCTCGTCGCCGTTGACGAAGGCGATGTGGCGGTGGCCGTTGGCAAGCATCAGCCGGGTAAGGTTGTAGAAATTGCCGTAATTGTCGATGTCGACCCAGCCATAGGCGCCGGAGCGCGCCTCGCGGCCATGCACGACGAAGGGGCGCCCGGCATCGAGCAGGTAGGAGATGCGCGGATCGGCTTCGCGCGGCAGGTCGATGATGAAGCCGTCGACGCTGTTGTCGTTGACGTAGCGGTCGTAGACGGCGAGTTCGTGCTCGGGCGTGTCGGAGGTCAGCACCACGTCGTAGTTGCCCGCGCGGGCACCGCGCAGCACGCCGGCCATGACCTCGACGAAATGCGGGTCGACGAACTTGCGGTCGTTGTCGGCCTGCACCCAGGCGACGTTGTGCGTGCGCCGGGTGACGAGGCGCTGCGCGTTGCGGTTGGGTCGATAGCCCAGCTGCCGGGCAGCCTCGGCGACGCGCTTGCGCGTCTTCTCGCCGACGTCGGAATAGCCGTTGAGCGCGCGCGAGATCGTGGTGATCGACAGCCCCAGTTCAGCCGCCAGGTCCTTGATCGTGACGTTGCGCCCCGTCCCCGCTGGCGTCGCCCCAGGCGGCCTCATGTCTTTGTTCATAGGCTTTTGATATTTATGATCAATCAGACGTCCGCCGCCAGGCGCCCCGGTCCCCCACGAGTTGACGCAAGGCTGGCTCCGCAGCTAAGAATAGCCCACTAAAACGTTTTGGCAAATTCTGCCAAAGGCGCATCCCGCGCCGGGCGCGCTTCGCGCGCGCCAGACCGCCGAGGGAGTCTTACCGGATGGCCACGCCGCTGATGACGGAGCCCAAGCCCGTCGCCGAACCAGCTGTCGACAAGGACTGGTGGCGGGGGGCGGTGATCTACCAGATCTACCCGCGCTCCTTCCAGGATCACAACGGCGACGGCATCGGTGATCTCGTCGGCATCGCCGAGCGGCTGGACTACGTCGCCGACCTCGGGGTTGACGCCGTCTGGCTTTCCCCCTTCTTCACCTCGCCGATGAAGGATTTCGGCTACGACGTCTCCAACTACCGTGACGTCGACCCGATCTTCGGGACGCTCACCGATTTCGACCGGCTGCTGGAGAAGGCCCACGCGCTCGGCCTCAGGGTGATCATCGACCAGGTGATCTCGCATTCCTCGGACAAGCACCCGTGGTTCCAGGAAAGCCGGCTGAACCGGACCAATCCCAAGGCCGACTGGTACGTGTGGGCCGATCCGAGGCCGGACGGCACGCCGCCCAACAACTGGCTGTCGATCTTCGGCGGCTCGGCCTGGATGTGGGACGGGCGGCGCATGCAGTATTACCTGCACAATTTCCTCGCCAGCCAGCCGGACCTCAACTTCCACAACCGGGCCGTGCAGGACGCGCTGCTCGACGAGATGCGCTTCTGGCTCGAGCGCGGCGTCGACGGCTTCCGGCTCGATACGGTCAATTTCTATTTCCACTCGACCGGGCTGGAAAACAATCCGGTGGTCAGGCCCGAGGACTTCAACACGGCGACGGCCCCGGCGGTGAACCCCTACAATTTCCAGGAGCACCTGTACGACAAGAGCCGCCCGGAGAACCTGGCGTTCCTCGAGCGCCTCAGGGCCATGATCGACGAATACCCGGGCAAGACCACGGTGGGCGAGATCGGCGACAGCCAGCACCAGCTCGAGGTCATGGCGCAGTACACGTCGGGCACCGACCGGCTGCACATGGCCTACACCTTCGACTATCTGGGCGGCGTGTTCTCGGCCGAGCATTTCCGCCAGTCGATTGCCGCGACCGAGCGCGCGGCGCCGGACGGGTGGGTCTGCCTCGCCTTCTCCAATCACGACGTGGTGCGCCACGTCAGCCGCTGGGCCACGCGCGACCAGCAGGAGGCGTTCACGCGCCTCGCGGCGATGCTGCTGCTGTCGATGCGCGGCACCGCCTGCCTGTACCAGGGCGAGGAACTGGGCCTGACCGAAGCGGAGATCGCCTTCGAGGAACTGGCCGATCCCTACGGCATCGAGTTCTGGCCCGAGTTCAAGGGCCGCGACGGCTGCCGCACGCCGATGGTGTGGCAGTCGAGCGCCCATCTCGGCGCCTTCACCACGGCGCCGCGGGCGTGGCTGCCGGTGCCCGCCGACCATCTGGCCAAGGCCGTCGACATGCAGGAGGCCGAGCCCGGTTCGGTGCTCAATTTCTACCGGCAGTTCCTCGCCTTTCGCCGCCAGCACAAGGCGCTCGGCAAGGGGTCGATCGAACTGGTGGACACTCCGGCGGGCGTGCTCGGCTTCATTCGCAGGAGCGGGGAGGAGGCGCTGCTGTGCGTGTTCAACATGAGCGAAGACGAGGTGACCGTCCCGCTGCCCGCAGGGCTGTCGCCGCGCGACATCGCGGCGCCGGGGTCGGTTCCGGGCCCGGCCGGCGGTTCATTGAGCCTTCGGCCTTTCGGTGCCTATATTGGCCAACTGCCATGATCACGCGCGCAACGGCGGACGGTTTTTGGATGCCGGCAGTCATCCCCGTCGGCCACGACCAGGGAGGCCTTCTGTTTGTCTGATCTGAAAATCACCAATCTCTACAAGCGCTACGGCCCGGTGGAGATTCTCAAGGACATCAACCTCGAGATCAAGTCGGGCGAGTTCGTCGTCTTCGTCGGGCCGTCCGGCTGCGGCAAGTCGACCCTGCTGCGCTGCATCTCCGGGCTCGAGACGATCAGCGCCGGCACGCTCGAGATCGACGGCAGGGTGGTCAACGACGTCGCGCCGTCCAAGCGCGGCATCGCTATGGTGTTCCAGTCCTACGCGCTCTACCCGCATATGAACGTGTTCGACAACATGGCCTATTCGCTCAAGCTGCAGAACCTGCCCAAAGAGGAGATCAGGAAGAAGGTCGAGGCGGCGGCCGAGAAGCTGCAGCTGACTCCATACCTGCAGCGCCTGCCCAAGGCGCTCTCCGGCGGCCAGCGCCAGCGCGTCGCCATCGGCCGCGCCATCGTGCGCGACCCCAGGGTGTTCCTGTTCGACGAGCCGCTCTCCAACCTCGATGCGGCGCTGCGCGTGCAGATGCGCATGGAAATCGCCCAGCTCAAGGACCAGCTGCCCAACACCACCATGATCTACGTCACCCACGACCAGGTGGAGGCGATGACCATGGCCGACCGCATCGTCGTGCTCAAGGACGGCGTGGTGCAGCAGGTCGGCACGCCCATGGAGCTCTACGAGCACCCGCAGTCGCTGTTCGTCGCCGGCTTCATCGGTTCGCCCAAAATGAATTTCCTGTCCGGCAAATACGCCGAGAAGTTCAAGGCGCACACGGTGGGCGTACGCTCCGAGCATATCGACATCGCGCCCAAGGACGGGGTGTGGAGCGGCAAGGTCGTATATTCGGAGAACCTCGGCGCCGACAGCTACATCTATGTCGACATCGGCACGGAAGAGCCGATCGTCGTGCGCCAGGCGGGCAAGTCGACCTACCGCTCCGGCGACCAGCTGAGCTTCTCGCCGCGCGGCGAGTTGTACCACCGCTTCGACGCGAGCGGCCGGCCGCGGCTGCATTGATCCGGAACGGGGGCGGGCCAGCGGCCTGCCCCCGGCCTGCGCCTGCGCGGCTCAGGTGTTGCGCTTGCCGCTCCAGTGGGTGGCAAGGATCACCGGGATCAGCCCGACCAGCACGATGGCGAGGGCAGGCGGGGCCGCCTCGGCGAACTGGCTGGCATTGGCCCGCGCATAGACCACGGTGGCCAGCGTCTCGACCCCGAGCGGTCGCAGCAGCAGCGTCGCCGGCAGTTCCTTGACGATTTCGACAAAGACCAGCATGGCCGCCGACAGGATGGCCGGCGTGAGCGTCGGCAGGTCGACTCGCCAGAACAGCGCCAGGCCCCGCACGCCGAGCACGCGGCCGGCATCGAGCATGGTGTCGCCGCGCTTCTTCATCGCCGCATCGAGGGTGCCGTGGCTGACCGCGAGGAAACGGATGGCGTAGACGTAGAGCAGGGCCGCCATCGAGCCGGAGAGGATGAGCCCCGGGCGCCAGTCGATGAGCCACAGCGTCAGGCGGTTGAGCGCGAGGTCGGTGGCCCCGAGCGGCTGCAGCAGCCCGAGCGCCAGCACGGTGCCCGGAATGGCATAGCCAAGCGTCGCCAACCGGATGGCGCCGGGGGCGGCCGGGTGGGCGCGCGGCCCGCTCTGGCGGGCGGCGAACAGGCCGATGGCGACGGTGATGACGGCCCCGGCCAGCGCCAGGGTCAGCGTGGTGAGGCCGGCCTGGACGGTGAGGGAGGCCGCCTCCGGCTTGATGTTGCGCAGCGCCAGGTAGGCGAGCTGGCCGACCGGGATGCCGAAGCCGAGGGCGAGCAGCGTCGTGCAGAAGCCGATGGCCGCCACGGCCTGGCCACGCGTCAGCGGCTCGCGCGCCGGCGCGACGCGGCTGTCGCGATGCATGTGGTAGGCGCGCGCCCGCCGCGCCCGCTGCTCGGCGAGGATGAGCAGGGCGATGATGAGGACGACGGTGA
Organism: Devosia sp.; assembly: GCF_036406155.1. GTDB lineage: Bacteria > Pseudomonadota > Alphaproteobacteria > Rhizobiales > Devosiaceae > Devosia_A. Next base: position 17,347 of record NZ_DASWVV010000139.1, read on the forward strand.
CGGCCAGTTGCGCGGCGCCGCCGAAATTGCCGCGGTTGATCCAGGTGGAGTAGATCACGGCGGTGAGGCTGTTGACGCCGAAATACTCGACCGCGCCGAGATCGTTGACGACCTCCATCATGGCCAGCGTCACGCCCACCACGATGGGCGGACGGCTGAGCGGCAGCGTCACCGCGAAGAAGGTGCGCAGGCCGCTGGCTCCGAGCGTCCGGGCGGCGTTGTTGATCGAGCCCGACTGCATCAGGAAGAAGCTGCGGCAGGCGACGTAGACATAGGGATAGAGCACCATCGACAGCACGATGGCGGCGCCGGTGTTGCTGCGGATGTCGGGGAACCAGTAGTCGCGCTGCGTCTGCGCGCCGGCAATGGCCCGCACCATCTGCTGCACCGGACCGGTGAAGCCCAGGAACTCCACCCAGCCATAGGCGGCGAGGTAGGTCGGCACGGCCAGCGGCAGGATCAGCGCCCATTCGAACAGGCGCCGGCCCGGGAACTCGAACAGCGTCACCAGCCACGCCGCCAGCAGCCCGACGCAGGCGGTGATCGCCCCGACCCAGAGCATGAGCAGGCTCGTCTCGCGCAGCGCCGTGGGCAGCATGGCGGCGTCGAGCCCGCTGCTGCCGGCGGCGACGGCGCCGATGGCGGCAGCGGCGAGCCAGGCGATCGGCAGGCCGACGACGCCGACCAGCACGAACGCAGCAACCGGCAGGGGACGTCCCCTGCCGGTTCGCGCCGCTGCCTTGAGGGGCAGGACGTTGGTCAGTGCTGCGGCCCTTCGTTGAACTTGAGCTCGTCGACCAGCGCTGCGGCCTCGTCGCGATACTGCGCGATCTCGGTGAGCGTCACCCGGGACGGGACCAGCTTGCCCCAGCTCAGCGTCAGTTCCGCCGGTGCCACCGAAGGCACGGCCGGATACTCGTAATTGGTGTCGGCGTAGATCTGCTGGGCCTCGTCGGAGAGCAGGAATTCGATGAGCTTGTTGGCGTTCTCCGGGTTGGGTGCATGCTTGGCGATGAAGGCCCCGGCGGCATTGACCTGGGTGCCGTCGCCGTCGGCCGTCGTCGGGTAGATGATGCGCGCCGAATTGGCCCACTCCTTCTGCTCCGGCTCGGCCTCGTTATTGAGCATCGCGCCCATGTAGTAGGTGTTGGTGATCGACAGGTCGCAGGTGCCGGCGAGGATGTTCTTGACCCCCTCGCGGTCGCCGCCGCCCGGCGGATAGGCGAGGTTGTCGCGCACGGCCGTCAGCCACTCGCGGGTCTTGTCGAGCCCCCACAGTGCGATGCGGCTGGCAATGAGCCCAATATTGTAGACGTGGTCCCCGGCGCGGGTGCAGATGCGCCCCTTCCATTCCGGCTTGGCGATGTCCTCGTAGGTGAGGGCGGTGGCGTCCACGCGGTCCTTGCTGACGTAGAACACGCGCGCGCGCAGCGACAGCGCCACCCAGGCCCCGTCGGCGTCGCGGAACTCGGCCGGAACCCGCTCGAGGGCGGGCGTGGTGATCGGCTGCGTCAGCCCCTGGTCCTTGGCGCCGACGAGGTTGCCGACGTCGACAGTGAGCACGACGTCGGCCGGCGACAGCTCGCCTTCGGCGGCGACGCGTTCCAGCAGTCCGTTGCCGGCGAACAGCACGTTGGCCTTGATGCCGGTCTCGGCGCTGAACCTGTCGAGCAGCGGCTGGATCAGGCCCGGCTCGCGGTAGCTGTAGATATTGACTTCGCCGCTCTGGGCGAGGGCCGGCGCCACGGGCGCGGCGAGGATGGCGCCGGCGAGGGCCGCCGCCAACGGGATGGACTTGAACATGCGTGTCTCCGATCTGCGGGGGGTCAAGGTCCCCGGACGCCGGACTAGTCGGGTATTATGACCGGCGCTGTCAACAAGCCGAAAAAATGCCAATTCCTGTTGGCCGATCAATAGTTTGGAACGGTTCAAAAGGGGCAAGCAAATGCCTCGCCAAAACAGGTGGTAAGCCGAAGCGCTCGCCGGCCTCAGGCTGCGTCATTTCGTCACATAGCTCGCGGCAAATTTATCGCGTGGCCACGAGTTCCGGCGGAATCACCAGCGAAAACAACGTGCCTACGGCGCCGGCCGGATCGACCGACAGCGAACAGGTGTTGACGGCGAGCAGCGAGCGGGTCAGCGCCAGCCCCACGCTCGAGCGCATCGGCACCAGCATCTCGCCGTCCTTGCCGACCCCGTCGCGGAACACCACGAAGCGCTCCGCCGGGTCCGCATTGCGGGCGCCGCTGTCGCGCACGTTGACGCTGATGCTGCCGTCGTCCTCCACCTGTGCGGAGAGCACGACGGTCCCGCCCGGCGGCGTCTGGTCGATGGCGCTGGCCAGCAGGTTGAGCACCGCTTGGCGCAGCGAGGCGCGGTCGGCCCGGATGCGCGGCAGCCGCTGCGAAATGGCGCTGCGCACCAGCACGCGGGCGGCGCCGGCCTGCTCGCGCACCCGCGCCGCGCAGGTTTCGAGCAGCCCGACGAGGTCGAGTTCGGACGGCTGTGCGGCGTAGCTGCCCTCCTTGAGCCGGGCGATGTCGTCGAGTTCGTCGACCAGCGCGGCGATCTCCTGGCCCGCTGTCCTGATGTCGCGCGCATATTCGAGGTAGCGCTGGTTCTCGATGGTGCCGAAGGCGGCCGAGCGGATCATGTCGGCAAAGCCGATGATGGTGTTGAGGGGCCGCCGCACGGCCCGGCTCACCCGCGTCAGGATCGAGGGCTCGACCGATGCGTCCGCGGCGGCCACCGGCGCCGCTCCGCGCCGCTGCAGGAAGCCGAAATAGCCGGTTACGATCCCGGCGCTGCCTTCGCTGAACAGCAGCAGGCGCGTGTGCGGGACGACGCTCGCCACTTCGAGGCTGGGACGGGCCGTTTCGGCAAACCTGGCCGGCTCCTCGAGGAACGCCCGCAGCGCCCGCGCCTCCTGCGGCGCGATCAGCGCCGCCAGCGGCTTGCCGACGATGTCGGGGATGGCGCCGCCGAGGATCGCGGCGAATTCGGGGGTGGCGCGCTCGACGATGCCGGCGCGGCTGGTGTCGACGAACCCTTCGCCGCGCCGCTGCGCCAGCGCCTGGGCAAAGGCCTTGACCGCGCCGTCGCGGCCTGCGGCGCCCTCACCGAGGCTGGCCGACAGCATCAGGGCGGGGCGGCCTTGCCAGGTGATGGACTGCAGTCGCGCCACCACCGGCAATGGCGCTCCGCCGCTGTGCACCAGGTGCGTCACCGGCCCGGCGGCGGCCGCCGCCTCGTCGGGGAAGACGGCTCCGAGCCCGGCGGCGCGCAGCGCGTCCACCGTCTCGTAGCCGATGAGATCGGTCAGCGCCCGGTTGGCGAACAGGATCTGCTGGTCGCGGAACACCATGATGCCGAGCGGCAGCCGGTTGAGGATGAAGGTTTCCGCCGCGACGTTGACGAGGGCGCGGTCCGGGGCCCCGCGCGTCGCCGCTGCGGCAGCGGCGCCGGCGGGCGGCGGCTCGG
>NZ_DASWVV010000140.1:0-9907 GCF_036406155.1 Devosia sp.
CGATCGCGGCCGCCCGCAGCCGCCCCGAGCCGCTCTCGCGCAGCACCCGCCGCAGCGCCGGCTCCTGGCTGCGCTCGATCCCCGTGCGCACCATCCGCACCGCCCACAACAGCAGCGCAACCGAACCCGCAAGCTGCAGCAGCACGAGGTACAGGTTCAAGCTCCGGGATTGACGGAGGCGCGCGCCAACGCCGGCGCAGACGCGATCAGGCGTCGGGTGTAGCTGTGCGCGGGGGCTTGCACGATCTGTTCTGCATTGCCCAGTTCCACCACCCGCCCGCGATGCATGACGGCGATGTCGTCGGAGACCCAGCGCACGATTTCTATGTCGTGGCCGATGAACAGCATCGCAAATCCGAGCCGCCGTTGCAGCGACCGCACCGTCTCGAGCACCTGCATCTGTACCGTTGCATCCAGCGCCGAGACGATCTCATCGCAGATCAGCAGTTCGGGGCCGGAAAGGAGCGCACGGGCAATGCATACCCTTTGCCGCTGCCCGCCGGAGAGCTGATGCGGATAGCGGTTCAGGTGGCCCGGCTCAAGTCCCACATCCGCAAGCGACTGCTCGAGCCGGGACCTGAGGCCGGTCCGGCCGGGGGTCTCCAGCAGTTCAATAGGCTCGCGCATCGTTTGCTCGATGGTGAGGCGGGGATTGAGCGCACCGTAGGGGTTCTGGAACACGATCTGGCATCGGCGGCGCTGCCGGGGCGACATCCGAAACCTTACCGCTGCCATCGAGTCGCCGAACAGCTCGATTTCGCCCATGTCGGGCGAGATGAGCCCGGCGACGATCAGGGCCAGGGTGCTTTTCCCCGAGCCGGATTCCCCCAGGATACCCAGTGTCCGCCCGCCGTGGAGCGGCAGCGAGATGCCATCGAGGACCTTGTTGGATTTCTTGAGCGGTCCACGCGCCGGGTAGGCATAACTCAGGTCGCGAATCACCAGCACAGGACGTTCGCTCGGGCGATCATGGCCGGCCTGCGGCCTCTCTAGCATCTGTCGAACCGACACGAGGAGTTTGGTATAGGCCTGCCGAGGCGCGTGGATGACCTGGCCCACAGGCCCCTGCTCGACAACTCTGCCGGACTGCAGCACGACGATGTCATGCGCCAGGCGGGCCGCCGCAGCCAGATCGTGCGTTATGAAGAGGATGGAGGTGTGGAGGCGTTGCTGCACGCGTTCAAGCAACTGCAGCACCTCGGCCTGGACAGTTGCGTCGAGCGCACTTGTCGGCTCGTCGGCGATCAACAATTCCGGTTCTGAAGCCAGCGCCATGGCGATCATGACCCGCTGCTGCTGGCCGCCCGACATCTGGTGCGGGTAGCGTCTCACCATCACCTCCGGGGTGGGCAGTTCGACCAGCCGCAACAGCTCGACGATGCGTTCGCGCTGCTCCGCTCCACGGCGGACGCCAAGGTGCCTGAGGGCCTCGGCGATCTGTGCCCCGACCGTCATGTATGGGTTGAGGCAACTCATCGGGTCCTGGAAGATCATGGCCATGCGCCGGCCGCGTATCCGACGCATGAGGCTTTCGTCGCGCAGTGGCAGCGGTTTGCCGCCGAGCAGCACCTCGCTGTGCGAAGCCAGCCGGAGGCCGGCTGGCAGGAGGCCCATGATGGCTGCCGCAGTCATCGACTTGCCCGAGCCGGACTCCCCGATGATCGCCAGCGTCTGCCCGCGCGGCAGCGTGAAGTTCACCTCGCTCACCACGGGGCGGTTGCCGATGGCGACCGCGAGTGCCCGTACTTCAAGCATGCCTTCGGTCATGACATCCTCGGATCGATGAGCCGGGCGATAATGTCCACGAGCGTGTTGATGACGACGAGGCTGACCGAGATGACCGTGATCGCCGCCATGATGACCGGATAGTCACGCCCGTGAATGGCGTTCAGCGCAAGGCTTCCAAGGCCCGGGAGCCCGAACAGCACTTCCATCGTGATCGTACCCGAAACGAGATTTGCCAGGACGATGCCGGACAGGGCGAGCACGATCGGCGACGCGGCCGGCAGGACGTGCGCTACGGCTACCTGCATCGGGGCGAGCCCCTTGGCGCGGGCCGTACGTACGTGCGGCAGCGACACGCATTCCCTCAGTTCCTCGCGCAGCGGCTTGACCAGCTGCCCGGCATTATCGAGCCCGATAATCACCAGCGCCATGCCGACGCCGCCCAGTACCGGCAGCCATCCGAGCCATATCGAGAACACCAGGATGCCGATGAATCCGACGCAGAAGGTAGGGGCGGCGATGGACCAGATGTTCAGCGCGTTGATCGCGACATCGAGAACGGTTGACCTCGTGCTCGTCGCGGCGACGGCCAGCACCAGCGCCAGGGCGAGGCCAATGGCGAAACTGCCGCCCGCGAGCATCGCCGAGACCGGCAGCGCATGCAGCAGCATGCCGGAAACCGGAACACCGTAGCGAAGCGACCTGCCGAACTCGCCCTGCAGCATCCCACCGGACCAGTCGAGGAACTGGTCGACGAGCGATTTGTCGATGCCGAGTTCCCTGCGCATGGCCTCGGCCTGGTCGGCCGTCAGCCCGCCTTCGAGACCGAGGACATCGACGACGTCACCGGGGACCACGCGGCAGAGCAGGAAGATGAGGAACACAATGCCCAGGGCTTGTGCCGCACCCCGGATTACGGTTGCAGCAACGGGTAGGTAGCGCCTCATGCCGGCCTCGCTTCCCGTCCGATCGCGCTATCGTCGCTTCGGACCGGATCGAGGCCACGGCGGAGGTGATCGCCGACGATCGAGATGCAGATCGTCAGGATGATGAGTGCAAGCAGCGGTGCCACGAGCACATGTGGCGCAGTCTGGATGGAACGTGCGGCGTCGGAGATCATGCGACCCCAAGTGGGTGCATCCGGCGACGAACCGACCCCCAGAAAGCTCAGCACGGATTCCGTGACGATGCACCGGGGAAGGATGATGGCCACCTGGGTGACGAGCGCGCCGGCGACGTTCGGCACGATGTGCCGGCCGAGGATATGCAGCCGGGTGCCCCCGAAGGTGCGCGCCGCGCGAACATAATCGCGGGCTATTTCCCGACGGTAGGACGCTCGCGCCACATAGGCGATCTGCGGGGAGAACGACAGGCCCAGGGCGAGGATCAGCGGCAGTGCGCCGCTGCCAAGAGCCACGATGAGCAGGAGCGCAAGCAGCGTTCCAGGCATGGCGCGGACCAGGTCGATGAAGCCGAAGACCAGCGCTTCGCTCACCCGGCCGAAGGTGACAGCCAGCAGACCGACCCCCGCGCCGAGGACGAACGCCAGCAGGGTGCCGACGGTGCTGACCAGCAGCGTCGTCCGTCCCCCGTCAAGCAGGCGGGCGAGCACATCTCGCCCAAGATGGTCGGTTCCCAGGAGGTGCACCCAACTGGGCGCATGGTTACGTATCAGCAAGTCCTGGGCCAGCGGTGAGTAGGTGCCGAGCAGCGGCGCGAGAAGCGCCGCTGCTATGATCGGTATGAGGGTGGCTGCCGCCAGGATCAGGCCCGCCGGCTGCTGTTGCAGCCCGCGGGTGATTGACGAAGTGTACCAGGCGGGAAATCGCAAGACAGCTGTTCCTTAGCTCGGGATCGCCACGGATCTAGAGCGACGCGTGTGCGACGCCGCCACTCGCCCAGTTGAGCGAGAAGCTGAAGCCCGCCTTGAAATCCTTGACCTCGTGGCGCGTGGCGAAGAGCCGTGCCGCGTGCCCCAGCACGACAAAGTACATGTTGTCGTGAACCATCTGGATCGCCTCCAGATAAAGGCCCCGCCGCTTGTCGGAATCCACCTCCTTGCTTGCCGCGTCGATGACCGCGTCGAGAGCGGGGTTCTGGATGTTGCCCCAAAGTGTCGGGTTGGGACCGTTGGACATCAGCCGGACGTAGCGCAGGAAGATGTCCGAGCGCGGACCGGATGACATCACGTTCATGTCCCAGTCGTCGCCGCTCAGCCGCTGCTGGGCGGCAACGTCGTCGAGGGCGGCGTGCTCCACCTGGAAGCCGAGCTGGCGCACCATTTGGACAATCACCTGGGCATAGTCCTCCTGCCAGGACACGAACCGCACCGTGTGCTCGGCAGGATTGACCCCGGCCTCGGCCAACAGGGAACGGGCCCTCTCGAGGTCCGGAGCCTTGAACGGGTCGGCATCGTGCATCGCCTGGTCGAAGTAGAACGTGCCCGGCTTGCTCATCTGGTTGGTCGTCACCGCCGTCGGACCGGCCTCGAAGTTCATGAAGGCCGCCTTGTCGATCGCGTGACCGATAGCCTGGCGCACGCGGATGTCGTCGAACGGTGCGCGCGCGCTCCTGTTATTGAAGGCCATGAAATACCATGTCGCATCCCCGAGCGGGTCGACATTGGCGACTCCGGCGGCCTTGATGGTCTCCGCCGCCTCGGCGCTTACCATCGCGATGTGCAGGTCACCTGCCTGCAGGGCCAGCGCCTTGTCGGCCTCGTCACGGATGTCGAACCAGAGGGCGGAGACCTTCGGCAGCCCTGCGACCCAGTAGTTGTCGAAGGCCGGGGCAGTGAAGCTGTCCTTGGGCTGCCAGGCGCCAAAAGTGAACGGGCCGGTGCCGATAGGGCGATTGATGGTGTCGTCCCATCCCTCGGACTTGGGGCTGACGATCCACAGCTCGGACAACAGATTGAGCAAAGGGGCATAGGGAGCCGACATGTTGACGACCACGGTGAGTTCGTCGGGCGCCTCGACGCTGTCCACGTATTCCATCGCCGAGACCAGCCAGCCCCCGGTGATCTTCTCCTTGACGCGCGAGAAGTTGGCCACGACGTCCGAGGCGGTGAGGGTGTCCCCATTGTGAAAGTGGACATTGGGGCGAAGCTTGAAGGTGTAGGCGAGCCCATCCGCCCGGGCGTCGATCGCCTCTGCGAGCCACGGCTCGACGCTGCCGTCGGGCGCGATCGAGGTGAGCGCCTCGACATAGACCTGTTGCACGGCAATGGTCCCGGTATGCCGATGCGGGTCGACCGTATCGAGGCCGAGTGTGCCGATCCGCAGCACATTTGCTCCTGACTGGCCCAGCGACAACGTGGGAAAGGCGGCAGCCATCAAGCCGAGGCTTGATGCGCCGACAAGGAAACTCCGGCGGCGAAGCGCCGGCAGGTAGGTCTTCATGATGCTGTTCCTCCTCGTTGAATTGGTCGCCCGTGTTTGGGGCAGTCAGTCTTGTTGCAGTCTCCGTCCGTCGACTTCGTCGACCGGACATTCCAAAAATTGAAGGATCGTTGGCGCGACATCGACCGCTGAAGTCGAGGCCTCGATCTCGGCACCCGCGGCGAAACCAGTGCCCTCGAGGATCATGAAGGGTGCTTGCTCGTGCGGCCCGAGCCCCCCGTGCATACCCATGCCGATCCAGTTGTTGGCGGGTGTGGGGGGCTGTGCGTTGTAGCTGGAACCAGGGACACCGAATTCGTTGGCGCCGTCGTCGCACGACATCGAGACTGCGAATGCCAGCCCCCCACCGGCCGGCAACCCGACCTCGTGAAGGCGATCCTCGCTGTAGCATGCGCCGCACCAGGACGCTTTCGACAGGAACGCAGCGATCGCCGGCAGCCTCTCGCGGGCCGCATCGGCAACGTAAATCAGTGCCGCAGTGCCATTGGGGGCGACGACGACGTCGTCGGAGTCGCGCGCTCCCTTGAGGCCGGCGCCGACAAGTTCGTGCGCGACATCCACGTTCGCGCGCACCGTCTCGTGCCCGTGGTCCGAGCAGACCAGAAAGAGGATGTCGTCCCCGGCCTCGCGGCAGGCATCCACGGCCGCGAGCACATCGGCGACGATCCCGTCGACCTGCTTGAGGATTTCGCGGTGACGGGGGGAGCCCAGGGGGGCCATGTGCTGGACGCAATCAGGTTCCGACAGCCAGAGCAGGGCGAAGGCCGGCTGCCTGTCCACGACGACCTCGGCGATGAAGCGGCGCGCGGCGTCGCAATCGCCGGCTATGCCCTTGGCCACGCGCAGTTCGCAGTCGCCCTCGAGCGGCACGCGCCCTGGCCCATACGAGCGCTCGCGGTGGTAGACGTGACCGTGGCCGTCCGGGTCGTGCATGTAGGCGGCGCCGGGGGACACGTTGTTGAAGATGATGGCGCCACCGCGTTCCGCGAGGAACTCGGCAAGCGTCGGCTTGTTCAGGACCGTGCCGGTGAGACGGCGCTTGTCGTCGAGGAAGGCCGGCTTGCCGACATCGTGCAGGACCAGTCGTCCCTCGTCGAGCAGGCAAACCGAATTGCCGGCGAGCCCGTGCCGCAGCGGATAACATCCAGTCGCAAAGGACGACGAGACGACGCGGGTGGACGACGGAAACACGCTGCGATGCGCGTTGAACCACGTACCGCGTTGCCTGAGCGCCATGAGGGTAGGGGTGTCGAGCGGGGAGACAAGATCCCGGCGCATGCCGTCAAGAACGACGGCGACGACCCGCCGGGGCTTTCGCTTGGCTCCGGTGGTCATGCGACGGTACCGTTGAGCACGAAGTGGAAGACGTCGAAATTGTAGGGGGCCTTCTCGCCGTACTGCTCGAGGAATTCCGGGCGAATGGGCTTCGAGACGATGAAGGGAACGTCGCGTTCGGCGAGGCTGCCGTGCGAGCGCAGGCGCGCTCCGGCGAGTTCGTCGATATTGTGCCAGCTGCGCCGGACCCCCAGGGCCACGCCCTTGGCGGCCACAAGCGTCACGTCGCCCTCCCGGGCGGGAGGCAGGTCGAACAGGCGGCAGGCTTCATCGCGAAGCAGCGCCATATGGATGCCGGGAATGGCGCTCGCGAAATCGCGCACCTCTTCATGCGGCAGATCGTCGAGGACGTGGATCCGCACGAACCCTCCAAGGGCGCCGTGGTGGCGCACAAAGGGGTCGGTGATCGGGCAGATCACCCTGGTGCGCCCCACGCCGAAGCGGGTGTCGAGCAGTTCCGCGACGTAGAGGATGTTCGGAGTGCCATCCGCCAGGGACAGATCGGTCATTCCGTGATCGGCCACCACGCCGACGGTCGCGCCGAGCTCGATCAGCCGGGCGACACGCGCGTCGACCTGCCTGATGAAGTCGTCCGATTCGGCCGCGCCAGGCGCATAGGCGTGCTGGACGAAATCGGACAGCGACAGGTAGATCAGGTCTGCTGCATCGCTCTCGAGCAGCCGCACCCCGGCATCGAGGACGAAGAGCGAAAGTTCGGCGGAGTACTGGTCGGGCAGGGTGGCGCCTCCCATTGCCTCCTCGGCGGAGATGCCATTCGTCTCGACGGTACATTCGTACGCCTTCTGGGCGGAGAAGGCGATCCCTCGCGGTCCGCTTCCGTTCAGCCCGGTGGCGAGTGCCTTGCGCAGCTTGTCCTTGGCCGTGACCGCGGCAACGCGCACGCCGGCGGCGGCCATGGTGGCGAGGATGGTCGGCGCCTCCAAGGTGACCTCGTCCGTCATCATGACTTCCGCGCCGGTTTCCCTGTCGAACCAGTAGTTCCCCGAAATACCGTGCACCGAGGGCGGGGCGCCGCAGACGATCGAGATGTTGTTGGGATTGGTGAAACTCGGCATCGCGGCAAGGCCGCTGGCGTAGTAGCCGCCTTCGGCCATCCGGGCGAGTGTCGGCGACAGCCGCCTCGCGAAGGCATCGGCAAGGTAGCTCGGATCGCAGCCATCATAGCAGATGACGACGACTGGACTCGTGGGTTTGCGATAGGCGCGGCCGTTGATCTTGAGCATGCTCTCGTCACTCGTTTACTTCGCCTGAGGATCGTGCGCCTTGCCGAGAGCAGCAATCGATGTTATTTCTGTGTATGTGAGAAAAGCTCAAAAACAACGCAGTCGACTTCCCTCGTTCCGCTCCCTCGCTGCGCTGGAGGCCGTAGTACGGCATGGCAATATTGTGTGGGCCGCCGATGAGTTGGGGGTGACGCCGGGGGCAGTGAGCAAGCAGCTCGGCAGCCTCGAGGAAGAGCTTGAGGCGCCGCTGTTTCATGACGGGCACCGATTGCGGCCGACGCCGGTAGCGATCGAGCTGGCGCAGACACTGGGCGTGGCCCTGCACCTGCTACGCGAAGGCTGGGATAAGGCGACACACGGCCTCGATACCGGGGTGGTGACCATCACCGGCAATGCCAGCCTGTGCATGCACTGGCTGGTGCCGCGGGTGTTGGCGATGCAGGCAGCGGCTGGCGGCCGCGCGATCCGCGTCACCTCGCTGCACACGAGTGACACTTGGTGGCAGTCCACGGTCGACATCGCAATCCTGAGGCATCGCCGGGTTCCCGTGGGCTGGGAAAGCCAGACGATCGGCACCGAGCGGCTGACCCTGCTCGGTTCGCCCGAGCGAGCCAGGCGCGCCGCCGAGCGGGGTATCGCGGCGCTTGGCGGCGAGACCTTCCTTGCCGCCGAGACGAGGCATGGCGACCTCGACCGCTGGCTCGCCGCCGCCGGTGTCGGAGCCGACACCGAACGTCGCGACTCGGTGCATTTCTACGTGGCCATCGAGGCCGCGCTCGAGGACATGGGGATGGTGGTGGCGCCGATCGCGCTCTGTCACGACCTCATCGCGCAGAAGCGGCTTGCGGCGCCCTTTCCCGCCTGCACCATCCGGGGTGCGGGGCTTGCCGGCGCCTACAACCGGGCCATCTGCAGCCCACGCACGGCCGAAAGTCTGTTCCGGTGGATGAAGCGGGAGATGCGCCGCTGTTCGATCCTGCCGGCGGTGTGAGGGAGCCAATCCCCACGAATGCACGGCGTCTCCCCAAGCGCCTTCTTGCGCCTGGCGGCCTCTATGTCAGCCGGATCGAAAAGGTGGCGATCAACGGTGGAACTTCCGGGCCCATTGCCAATGCGACACTCGCACGATGCTTCGATCAGGGGGGGCGCTGCGCCATTCGGGCTGAACCCCGGTTTCACGACAGCGAAGACCCCGGCGCGAATGGGCGCATCACGAGTTCTGCGTCACAACACGGCATCCGCAAATGCCGCGCCCGCCGGTTCTCCGTCAGCAAGTTGATCCACGCAGCGTCGTCCAAGTCGAAACTCTGGATGCTTTCCCCTTACTGACCGAGGCACCTAAGGCCCACAGCAACCTCCCCGCTGACACTCGCAATTCACTTGTCAGCACTCCGGTCAAGCCTACGATTAAAAGTGGGACCGTACGATCTCAGTCCCCCCTTGGACCCACAGCTTTCAAGGAGGGAAGACATGGACGGCCCCAAAATCCTGGCCAGCTACCGCGAGGAGCTAGCCGAGCATCTGAAAGCCTACACGCCACCGCAGTCAATCGCCCTGCCAATCTCGCCATGGCTTGCGATGTCGATACTGCAGAAGGCAGTTCGGCGAGGCCGCCGCGATCTCGCGCTGCAAGCTGCTGCAACTCTGTTGCAGGACGCGCCCGACAGGCTCTGGCGACGCCTCGGCACGGTCGCATATGAAGATGTTGGCGTGCCTTCACTAGCGACCGTTGGCCTCGTCACCGCGGCGCTTGTAGGCAAGCAGTTCCGCGCCACGGTCGGCGGGGAGTGGGCGGTTGCATCCTTCCTCGTGGACCGCCTGGTTGCCGCTCCGAAAAACAGGGGAGCGGACGACCTCTACATGGTCTGTGAGAGGCACCCGAGCTTTCGCAGCGCGAGGCAAGAGCTTGCGCATCTCGACATCGACCGCCTCATTGTGCTGGCAACGGGCAACGCCGAACTTCCACTTCGAGCCCTTGCTGCGTGGTTTGCACTCGGCACAGATCGATGCCCGTCGCCCTACCTAGCCACACGACGGGGAAAACCAGATCGGTTGCTCGATGTGTTCTGCGAGACGGGATACCAGCACACGGCGTACGAACTTGGGCGAGAGGCATTTCGAAAGATCGGGCTACCGCACTGCATCTTCGTACCGATGTTGCTGGCGATCCGACCGCATGTTCCCGCCGAGATCGCCGACGAT
>NZ_DASWVV010000141.1:0-25617 GCF_036406155.1 Devosia sp.
TCTACCAGGCCCTGGCCGACGGCACCTATGCCCGGTACGGCCTCGACGTCACCATCGTGCCCGGGGGGCCGCAGGCCGCCAACCGGGCCCTGCTGATCTCCGGCAAGATCGACTTCTACATGGGCGGCATGATCTCGGCCCTGGACAGCGTCCGCGCCGGTATTCCCACGGTGACGGTCGCGGCCATGTTCCAGAAGGACCCGCAGATCCTGATGGCGCATCCTGACGCCGGCTACGAGAGCTTTGCCGACCTCGCCAGGGCCGACCGGATCATCATGGCCAAGGATATCCTGGTGACCAAGTTCGAGTGGATGAAGAAGAACTTCCCCGGCTTCCGCGACGAGCAGTACGTGCCCTACACCTTCAATCCGGCGCCGTTCATCGCCGACCCCAAGGCGGTGCAGCAGGGTTACGTCACCTCCGAGCCGTTCGCCGTCGAGCAGCAGGGGGGCTTCGAGCCGAAGGTCTTCCTGTTCGCCGACGAGGGCTACAACGCCTATTCGACGACGATCGAAACCATGCAGACGCTCGTCGACGAGAACCCGGATCTCGTGCAGCGCTTCGTCGATGCCTCGATCATCGGCTGGTACAACTATCTTTACGGTGACAACACTGCGGCCAACGAATTGATCAAGCAGGACAATCCCGAGATGACCGATGCGCAGTTGGCCTTCTCGCGGGACAAGCTCAAGGAATACGGCATCGTCGTCTCGGGTGACGCCGAAACCAAGGGCATCGGCTGCATGACCGAGGAACGGTACGGCAATTTCTTCGGCAAGCTGGTGGCCATCGGCCTCTACGAGGCCTCGCTAGACTGGCGCAAGGCGCTCGACACCCGCTTCGTGTGCAAGGGCGTCGGCATGGAACTCGCACACTGAGCGACCGCCGGCGGCGCCAAATGCCGCGCCGCCGCGCGCCGTCGCCTGCTGGGGAGCGGCACGTGTCCCACTCTTTCCTCGCCGCCGAACCCGCGACCGGACGACCGCAGCCGGATGCCGTGGTGCGCCTCGAAGACGTCGGCAAGGTCTTCGCCAACGGCACCGTGGCGCTCTCCGGGCTGTCGCTGGCGATCGCGCCCGGGGAATTCCTCAGCCTCCTGGGTCCTTCGGGCTGCGGCAAGTCCACGGCGCTGCGCCTCATTGCGGGGCTGAGCCGGCCGACATCCGGGTCCATCGCCTGGCCTGCCGCGAGGCTCGACGGGCGCGGCCTGCCGCGGGGGGAGATCGGGTTCGTCTTCCAGGAGCCCACCCTCATGCCCTGGCAGACGGTCTTCGGCAACGTCTGGCTGCCGCTGCGTCTCGCCGGCATCAGCAGCCGGCAGGCGCGGCCGGCCGTCATGGAGGCGCTGGCGGCCGTCGGTCTCGAGCCCTTCGCACGCGCCTATCCGCGCGAGTTGTCGGGCGGCATGAAGATGCGCGTCGCCATCGCCCGGGCGCTGGTGATGCGACCCAGGCTGCTGCTCATGGACGAGCCGTTCGCCGCACTCGACGAGATCGCGCGACAACAGCTCAACGAGGACGTCCTGCAATTGTGGCGTCGTACGGGCCTCACCGTCGTCTTCGTCACGCACTCGGTGTTCGAGAGCGCCTTCCTCGCCAGCCGCATCGTCGTCATGACCCCGCGCCCCGGCCGCGTGTTCAGCGATTTCGCGGTGGCGGCGCCGGCCGATCGCGATGCCCGGTACCGGACGTCGGACGCCTACCACGCCGTCACCGCCAAGGTCTCCCGGGCCCTGCAGGAGGCGATGCAGGCCGGAGCCGCCGCATGAACGCCCTGCCCCCTGTTGAAGACGGCGTCGGCCCCACCGCGCCGGATGCCGCCGCCCCCGCGACGCCGCTGCGCGACAAGGTGCTGCGCGTCGTCGTGCCCGTCGGCGTGCTCGCCGTCGTGGTTCTTGCCTGGCAGGCCTACGTCACGCTCTCGCAGGTGCCGCGCTACCTGCTGCCCAGCCCTGCCGACGTGGCCGCAGCGTTGTGGAACGACTGGGGCATCCTGTGGCCGGCGCTGCTGGTCACCCTGCGGCTCACCTTCGTCGCCCTGCTGCTGGCGCTGGCGGGCGGGGCGGCGCTGGCCATCGTGCTGGCGCAGTCGAGGTGGATCGAACTGGCCCTGTTCCCGATCGCAGTCGTGCTGCAGGTGACGCCGATCGTCGCCGCGGCGCCGCTGCTCATGATCTACACCGACACCCAGACGACGCTGCTCACCTGCGCCTTCCTCGTCGCCTTCTTTCCGATCCTGTCCAACATGGTGGCCGGGCTGAAGAGCGTCGATCACAACCTCCTCGACCTGTTCGAACTCTCAGGCGCCACGCGCTGGCAGACGCTGGTTTATCTCAAGCTGCCGGCCGCGCTGCCCTACTTCCTCGCCGGGTTGCGCATCGGCGGTGGCCTCGCGCTGATCGCCGCCGTCGTCGCCGAGTTTGCCGCCGGCTCCGCCGGCAAGGGAGCCGGCCTCGCCTTCCGGCTGCTGGAAGCAGGCTACCGGCTCAACATGCCGCGGCTGTTCGCGGCGCTGATCCTGCTCACCGGCACCGGCGTCGCCATTTTCGCACTAACCTCGCTCGTCTCCTGGCTCGCGCTGCGCCGCTGGCACGAGAGCGCGGTGCGGCGCGATACGTGAGGGAACGGCTGCATGCGCGTCCTCGTCGTCCACGCCCATCCCGTCGAAACCAGCTTCAACCGCTCGCTCTATCTTGCGGCGCTCGGCACGCTGCGGGCCGGCGGCCACGAGGTCGATGCACTCGACCTGTACGCCGAAGGCTTCGAGTCGGTGCTGAGCCGCGCCGAGCGGCTCAGCTATCACGACGTGCCGGGAAACATCACGCCGGCCATCCGTCCCTATGTCGAGCGCGTCCGCGCCGCCGAGGCCATCGTCTTCATCCATCCGGTGTGGAACTATGGCTATCCCGCCATCCTCAAGGGCTTTTTCGATCGCATCCTGGTGCCGGGAGTAGCGTTTGACCTGGTCGATGGCAGGCTCACCCCGATCCTCAGGAAACGGCAGGTGGTCTACGTCACCTCCTATGGCGGCGACCGCCTGCGCACCTGGCTGATGGGCGATCCGCCGCGGCGGCTGGCACGGCGCTGGGGCTGGGCGACGTTCGGCACGCGGCTGCCGCCCAAATACCTCGCCCTCTACCGGATGGACCGGCGCAGCGCGCCGGAACTCGAGGCGTTCATCGACAAGGTAAGGCGCGAACTGGGCAAGCTCTAGGCGGACGGCGGCAGCGGCCTTGTCTCTTCGAGTTCGATCAGCGTGCCGTCGAAATCCTTGGGGTGCAGGAACAGCACCGGCAGCCCGTGCGCCCCGGTCTTCGGCCGGCCGTCGCCGAGCACGCGCGCGCCGGCCTCGGTCAGCGTCTGCGCGGCGCTCAGGATATCGGGCACCTCGAAGCACATGTGATGAATGCCACCCCCCGGATTTTTCTCGAGGAAGCCGGCAATGGGCGAGCTGTCCCCGAGCGGGGTCAGCAGCTCGATCTTGGTGTTGGCGAGGGTGACGAAGACGACGGTGACGCCGTGCCCGGGCACCGCCTGCGGCTCACCGACCTCCGCCCCGAGCAGGTCGCGGTACTTGGCCGCCGCCTTCGCCAGGTCGGGCACCGCGATCGCGACATGGTTGAGCCGTCCGATCATGGGGTGCCCTCATCCGGCGCTTCGCGCCACCTTCTCCCACGAGGGGAGAAGGCTTCAGGCTGCGGGCTCGCGGCTCCATCGCCCTCTCCCCTTGCGGGAGAGGGTGCCCGAAGGGCGGATGAGGGGTGAGGCCAAATCATCTGTTCCTCAGCCTGCCCTCGATCTGGTTCAGCACCGAGAACGCCGCCTCCAGCACGTTGGTGCCCGGCCCGAAGATCTCGGCCACCCCGGCGCTGCGCAGGAACGCGTAGTCCTGCTCGGGGATGACGCCGCCGACGATGACGGTGACGTCGGCACACCCGCGCCGGCTCAGCTCCGCCAGCAATTCGGGCACCAGCGTCTTGTGCCCGGCCGCCAGCGAGGACACGCCGACCGCGTCGACCCGCAGGTCTTGCACATGGTCCGCCACCTCCGGTGCCGTCTCGAACAGCTCGCCCATATGCACGTCGAACCCCAGGTCGGCGAAGGCCGAGGCGATGACCTTGGCGCCGCGGTCGTGGCCGTCCTGTCCCATCTTGGCGATGAAGATCGAGGGGGCACGGCCCTTGCCGGTCCGGAACGCGGCCAGCCGCTGCTGCATCGCCACGTATTGCGGGTCGCCGGCGTAGTTCTGCGCGTAGACGCCGGAGATCACCCGCGTCACGGCCGCGTAGCGGCCGAATTCCGCCTCGAGCGCGGAAGAAATCTCGCCCAGCGTCGCCCGGGCACGGGCCGCCTCGATGGCGCCGGCAAGCAGATTGCCCTGCCGCCCGGCGGCCATGGCGCGCAGCGCCGCCAGCTTCTCCTGGCAACGGCTCTCGTCGCGGCTGCGGCGCAACTCGGCCAGCCGCGCAACCTGCTCCTCGCGCACCTTGGCGTTGTCGATCTCGCGCACCTCGACCGGCGGCTCGTTGTCCAGCCGGAAGCGGTTCACGCCGACGACCACCTCCTCGCCGCGGTCCACCCGCGCCTGGCGGATCGCCGCTGCCTTCTCGATCGCGAGCTTGGGCCCGCCCTCCTGCACCGCGCGGGTCATGCCGCCCTGGGCCTCGACCTCGTCCATCAGTTCCTTGGCGCGCGCCACCAGTTCGGCGGTCAGCGCCTCGACATAGTAGGAACCGCCGAGCGGGTCGACGACGTCGGTCACCCGGCTTTCGTGCTGCAGGATGAGCTGTGTGTTGCGCGCGATGCGCGAGGAGAATTCCGTCGGCAGGGCAATGGCTTCGTCGAAGGAGTTGGTGTGCAGGCTCTGCGTGCCCCCGAGCACCGCCGCCAGTGCCTCGATGGTGGTGCGCACCACGTTGTTGTGCGGGTCCTGCTCGGTGAGGCTCACCCCCGAAGTCTGGCAGTGGGTCCTGAGCATCTGCGAGCGCGGGTCTTTCGCCCCCAGCGCGGCCATGATCTCGCTCCACAGCGTGCGCGCGGCCCTGAGCTTGGCCACCTCGAGGAAGAAATTCATGCCGATGCCGAAAAAGAAGCTCAGCCGGCCGGCGAAGGCGTCGATGTCGAGCCCGCGTGCCATCGCCGCGCGCACATATTCGCGGCCGTCGGCCAGCGTATAGGCCAGCTCCTGCACCGCCGTCGCCCCCGCCTCGTGCATGTGGTAGCCCGAGATCGAGATGGAGTTGAACTTCGGCATGTGCGCCGCCGTATGGGCGATGATGTCGCCGACGATGCGCATGCTCGGCTCGGGCGGATAGATGTAGGTGTTGCGGACCATGAACTCCTTGAGGATGTCGTTCTGGATGGTCCCGTCCAGCTGCGCCTGCTGCACCCCCTGCTCTTCGGCGGCCACGATGAACATGGCGAGCACCGGCAGCACGGCGCCGTTCATGGTCATCGACACGCTCATCTGGTCGAGCGGGATGCCGTCGAACAGGATCTTCATGTCTTCGACGCTGTCGATGGCGACGCCGGCCTTGCCGACATCGCCCACGACGCGCGGGTGGTCGCTGTCATAGCCGCGGTGGGTGGCGAGGTCGAAGGCGACGCTGAGGCCCCTCTGTCCCTTTTCCAGCGCCTGGCGGTAGAATTCGTTGCTCTCGCGCGCCGTCGAGAAGCCGGCATATTGCCGGATCGTCCACGGCCGGTTGGCATACATCGTGGCGCGCACGCCTCGGGTGAACGGCGCCTGTCCCGGGATCTGCTGCCCCGCTTCGGCCGGCACGTCCTCCGCGAAATAGACCGGGCTGACCGGCAGCTCGCCATAGTCGCGGGTGAGGTGTTCGAGCGGGGTATCACGCAGTTCCTTCCGCGCGAGCTTCGACCAGGCTTGGAAAGTTGCGCCGGGACCCCTGTGCTCAGCCATTTCCACCCCCACCCTTGGCGCTTCGCGCCGTCCCTCCCCTCAAGGGGGAGGGAGACGATCGAGCCGCAAGCTCAGTTCCAGAGGGGAGCGCTCCCCTCCCCCTTGAGGGGAGGGGTCGGGGGTGGGGGTCGCGTGGTGTGAGCATCATACCGCCTCGAACTCCATGATCACCTCGTCCACGGCCAGCACCGCGCCGGCCGCCACCCGCACGCGCGCCACCCGGGCGCGCTTCTCCGCCTTGAGCACGTTCTCCATCTTCATCGCCTCGACGATGGCGAGGGTCTGCCCGTCCTCGACCACGTCCCCCTCGGACACGTCGATGCGCACCACCTGCCCCGGCATCGGGCAGAGCAGGAAGCGGCTGAGATCAGGCGGCACCTTCCTGGGCATCAGCGGCAGCAGTTCGGCAACGCGCGGCAGCAGCACCTTCACCGCCAGGTCGGCGCCGCGGTAGCGCACGCGGAAGCCGCCGGTCGTGCGCTGCGCCTTCATCACCAGCACGTCGCCGTCGACGCGGGCGCGCGCGATGGTGTCGCCGGGGGCCCAGTGCATTTCGACGAGGGTCTTGCGGCCGGCATGGGTGAGCCAGTACTCGCCGTGGCGCTCGGAGAGGGCGAAGGCCCAGCGCCTGTCGCCGATCACGACCGTCCGCTCCGCCGGCAGCGCCGGCCTGTCGGCGCCGGCGAAGCCGCGGCTCTCATGGGCATGGGCGGCGCAGCAGGCGAAGGCCGCGATGCGTTCCAATACCTCCTCGGACAGCTCTACCCCGCTGAACCCATTGGGGAATTCTTCGGCGATGTAGCCGGTGGTAAGCCGCCCGTCGCGGAAGCGCTGCTGGTTCATCACCGCCGACAGGAACGGGATGTTGTGGCCCACGCCCTCTATCTCGAACTCGTCGAGCGCCGTCGCCATGGCCTCGATGGCCTCGCGCCGGGTGGGCGCCCAGGTGCACAGCTTGGCGATCATCGGGTCGTAGAATGTCGAGATCTCGCCGCCCTCGTAGACCCCGGTATCGTTGCGCACGAAGGGCGGCTCGTCCGCCGTCTCGGCCGGCGGCCGGTAGGTCGACAGCCGCCCGGTCGAGGGCAGGAAGTTGCGGTACGGGTCCTCGGCATAGAGGCGGCTCTCGATGGCCCAGCCATCGAGCCGGATGTCCTCCTGCGCCAGCGGCAGCTTCTCGCCCGCGGCGACGCGCAGCATCAGTTCGACCAGGTCGAGTCGGGTGACCAGTTCGGTCACCGGGTGCTCGACCTGCAGCCGCGTGTTCATCTCGAGGAAGTAGAAATTGCGGTCCTTGTCGACGATGAACTCGACGGTGCCGGCGCTCTGGTAGCCCACCGCCTTGGCCAGCGCCACCGCCTGCTCGCCCATCTTGCGCCGCGTCGCCGCGTCGAGGAACGGACTCGGCGCCTCCTCGATGACCTTCTGGTTGCGCCGCTGGATCGAGCACTCGCGCTCGCCCAGGTAGACGACGTTGCCGTGGCTGTCGCCCAGCACCTGGATCTCGATGTGCCGCGGCTCGGTCACGAACTTCTCGATGAAGATGCGATCGTCGCCGAAACTCGAGGCCGCTTCCGAGCGCGAGCGCTCGAAGCCCTCCGCCGCCTCCCGGTCATCCCAGGCGATGCGCATGCCCTTGCCGCCACCGCCGGCCGAGGCCTTGATCATCACCGGGTAGCCGATGGCGCGCGCGATCATCACCGCCTCGGTGGCGTCCCCGATCAGGCCCATGTGGCCGGGCACGGTCGAAACGCCGGCTTCGGCGGCAAGCTTCTTGGAGGTGATCTTGTCGCCCATGGCCTCGATGGCGCCGGCCGGCGGGCCGACGAAGACGATGCCGGCCGCCGCGAGCGCTTCGGCGAACTTGGCATTCTCCGACAGGAACCCGTAGCCGGGATGCACCGCCTCGGCCGCCGTCGCCGTGCAGGCGGCGATGATCTTGTCGATCGACAAATAGCTGTCGCGCGCCGGCGAGCCGCCGATATGCACGGCCTCGTCGGCCAGCTTGACGTGCAGCGCCTCGCGGTCGGCATCCGAGTAGACCGCGATAGTGCGAACGCCGAGCCTCTTCGCCGTCTTGATGACCCGGCAGGCGATCTCGCCGCGATTGGCAATGAGGAGTGAGGAGAACATCAGCGGGCCTTTGCAGGGGATGGGTGCGCGTCGCGGTCGTCCTGGCCGGGGCTCTCGGCTCTTGCCCATCCCTCCCCCTTGTGGGGAGGGTGGCGCCCCGCAGGGGCGACGGGTGGGGGGAGGCGCGCCAGGATGGCGACCGCCGTACCTTCCAGGTTGTTCATCACCTCGGAAGTGGTGAACCGAAGCACGAGATATCCCTGCCCGGAGATGAAGGCGTCACGCGCCCTGTCGTAGCTCGCCTCCGCGGCCTCGAAATGCCCGGCTCCGTCCACCTCGACGACGAGTCGCGCCCCATGCGAAGCGAAGTCGGCGTAGAAGGGCCCGAGCGGCACCTGCCGGCGGAAATGATAGGCGTCAAAGGGCGGCCGGCGGAGAACCGCCCAAAGCCGCACTTCCGGCGGTGACATGCGGCTACGCAATGCTCTCGCTTGGGCCTTGCCCATGCCGCACCCCCACCCGGCTCGCTGCGCTCGCCACCCTCCCCACAAGGGGGAGGGATGAGCCCGTCTGGAGTCTACGTCGTCCCGGACAATTGCAGAATCCGCAAGACTACTGAACCTCGCGCTAGGCTGCGCTACCGGCTCACGCCCCTCCCCGGTGGCGCGCGCAGTGTCCATGCCGCACCCCCACCCGGCTCGCTGCGCGAGCCACCCTCCCCACAAGGGGGAGGGATGTGCCCGACGGGAGTCCACGTCGTCCCGAGCAATCGCTGAACCCGCAAGACTACTGACGCTCGCTCTCATCCGGACGATCGGCTCACGCCCTTCCCTCCCCCTTGTGGGGAGGGTGTCGGCCCGCAGGGACGACAGGTGGGAGTGATAACGCGGGACGCCCCTCACAGCGGGATGTTCCCGTGCTTTTTGGCTGGCATCGCGGCCTTCTTGCGCTTGAGCGTCTCGAACGCCCGCACCACGCGGCGGCGGGTGCCGTGCGGCATGATGACGTCGTCGATGAAGCCGCGCTCGGCGGCGACGAACGGGTTGGCGAAGCGGTCCTCGTAGTCCCTGGTGCGCCGCGCGATCTTGTCGGGATCGCCCAGTTCGGCGCGGTAGAGGATCTCGGTCGCGCCCTTGGCGCCCATCACCGCGATCTCGGCTGAGGGCCAGGCGTAGTTGACGTCGGCGCGGATGTGCTTACTGGCCATCACGTCGTAGGCGCCGCCATAGGCCTTGCGCGTGATCACGGTCACCTTCGGCACCGTCGCCTCGGCATAGGCGAACAGCAGCTTGGCGCCGTGCTTGATGATGCCGCCATATTCCTGGGCCACGCCG
Source organism: Devosia sp. (assembly GCF_036406155.1). GTDB lineage: Bacteria > Pseudomonadota > Alphaproteobacteria > Rhizobiales > Devosiaceae > Devosia_A. Next base: position 9,330 of record NZ_DASWVV010000141.1, read on the forward strand.
GGCAGGAACCCGGGCACGTCGACCAGCGTCAGGATGGGGATGTTGAAGCAGTCGCAGAAGCGGATGAAGCGCGCCGCCTTCTTCGACGCATTGATGTCGAGGCAGCCGGCCAGCACCAGCGGCTGGTTGGCGACCACGCCCACCGTCTCGCCGTTGAGGCGGACGAAGCCGGTGAGAATGTTGCCGGCATGGTCCTTCTGCAGCTCGAGGAAATCGCCCTCGTCGGCGAGTTTCAGGATGACCTCGCGCATGTCGTAGGGCTTGTTGGGGCTGTCGGGGACGAGCGTGTCGAGCGCATCCTCGCGGCGGTCGGGCGTGTCGTTGGTTGCGACCAGCGGTGCCTTGTCGGTGGCGCTCAACGGCAGGAAGTCGACCAGCCGCCTGACCTCGAGCAGTGTCTCGATGTCGTTGTCGAAGGCGGCATCGGCGACCGCCGAAATCCTGGTGTGCGTCGAGGCGCCGCCCAGTTCCTCCTGGGTCACGATCTCGCCCGTCACCGTCTTGACCACGTCGGGGCCGGTCACGAACATGTAGCTCGTGTCCTTCACCATGTAGATGAAGTCGGTCATGGCCGGCGAATAGACGGCGCCGCCGGCGCAGGGGCCCATGATCACCGAGATCTGCGGGATGGCCCCGGAGGCCTGGACGTTGCGCCAGAACACTTCGGCATAGCCGCCGAGCGCGGCCACGCCCTCCTGGATGCGGGCGCCGCCAGAGTCGTTGAGCCCGATGACCGGGGCGCCGTTCTGCACGGCGAGGTCCATGATCTTGCAGATCTTCTGGGCGTGCGTCTCGCTCAGCGAGCCGCCGAAGACGGTGAAGTCCTGGGAAAACACGTAGACCATGCGGCCGTTGATGGTGCCCCAGCCGGTGATCACGCCGTCGCCGGGGATCACCTGCTTCTCCATGCCGAAATCGGTGGAGCGGTGGGCGACGAACATGTCGTATTCTTCGAAGCTGTGCGGGTCGAGCAGCACCTCGAGCCGCTCGCGGGCGGTGAGCTTGCCCTTCGAATGCTGGGTGTCGATGCGGCGCTGGCCGCCCCCGAGGCGGGCCTCGGCCCGCCGCTGCTCCAGCGCGGCGATGATGTTCTGCATGCGGGCACTCCGTCGGGCCGTGTGGGCCGACATTAGGCGTTGCCTGCCGGTAGGGGGAGACAGGAAAGCGCGTAGCTGTTACAAAACACACGATTTGTCCTGCAAAACTGTGGATTTGTGAAATGGCAGCGCGCAAGATCTTCGCCGGGGCCAAGCTGCGGGCCCTGCGCAGCCAGCACCGGCTGACCCAGGGCGAGCTGGCTGCGCGGCTGGACATCTCCACTTCCTACGCCAACCAGCTCGAGAGCAACCAGCGGCCGCTGACCGCAGCGGTGATGCTGGCGCTGGCCGACGCCTTCGGGCTCGACCTGTCGACGTTGTCGACGGATGCCTCGGACCGCCTGCTCTCGGACATGCGCGAGGTGGTGGCCGATCCGGTCTTCGGCGACGCCGTCCCCGACCTGCAAGAACTGAAGACGCTGAGCGTCAATGCGCCCAACGCCGCGCGTGCGCTGCTGCGCCTCTACGAGACCTACCGCAAGACCTCGGAACGGCTGGCCGGCGTCGACGCCGTCCTCACCCGCGACCCCTCGAGCGGCATTAAGACCGCCTGGGAGGAGGTGCGCGACTTCTTCCACTACGCCGACAACTACATCGACCCGCTGGATCGCGCCGCCGAGGGGCTGGCCCAGGAAATCGGCGAATTCGGCCCCGACCGGCTCAGCCGGCTCATCGCCTACTGCGCCGAAACGCACGACCTCCGGGTCAGCCTCACCGTGCCGGAGCGCGCCGACATGATCCGCTCCTTCGACCGGGCAACGCGGACGCTGGCGGTCAATGTGCGGCTCGAGCCGAGCACGCAGTTCTTCCAGATCGCCAGCCACCTGGCGCAGATGGAGCAGACGACGCTGATCGGCTCCATCGTCGAGAGCGCCGGCTTCAGCGGCGAGGAGGCGCGGCAGACGGCCCGGATCGGGTTGTCCAATTACTATGCCGGGGCCCTGCAGATGCCCTACGGCGCCTTCCTCAAGGCGGCCGAGGCGGCGCGCTACGACATCGAGGAACTGGGCCACGCCTTCGGCGCCAGCCTCGAGCAGGTGGCGCACCGGCTCTCCACCATGCAGCGCCCGCGCGAGCGCGGCGTGCCGTTCTTCTTCGCCCGCGTCGACGCCGCCGGCACCATCACCAAGCGGCACTCGGCGACGCCGCTGCAATTCGCCCGCTTCGGCGGCGCCTGCCCACTGTGGAACGTGCACCGCGCCTTCGAGGCGCGTGGCGAGATGATCCGCCAGCTCGCCGAGACCCCGGACGGCAATCGCTATCTCTGCCTCGCCTGGGCCGCGGAGAAACGCGTCGGCGGCTATCGCGGCCCGGTCAGGCGCTACGCCTATGCGCTCGGCTGCGAGGTCAGCCACGCGGGCCAGCTCGTCTATGCCGACGACCTCGACCTCAATCGCGCCAGCTTCGATCCCATCGGCATATCCTGTCGCATCTGCGAGCGGCGCAACTGCCTGCAGCGCGCCGTGCCGCCCCTTGCGGCGACCATCGCCGTGCCCGCCGACCGCCGCGCCATCGTCCCCTACGAGATCGTGTGAGCGAGGCCGGGGGCGTCCGCCCGGCGATTTGACCCGATGGCCGCGGCGGCGTTAGGCTCGCCGGGTGCAGGCCGCGGAGATGGCGATGGCACGTGCGGGAAGGACGTTCTCTGCCTGTGTGCGGGTCGCCGCGCTGGCTGCGGCGCTGTTCGCCGCCCAGCCGGCACCGGCCGATGAGGTTGACGCCGCCTTCGCCGCCATTGCCCAGGCCGCCGCCGACGAGCGCGCGCTGGCGGATACGCTCGAACGGGAGCGGCAGCGGCTCGCCAGCGCCGTGCTGCGCCTCGATGCGGCCGCCGGCGGCGACGCGGAGGCCGCCCTGCAGGGGGAGGCCGACGCCATCGACGCGGCGCTGGCGCAGGCCTATCGCGACAGCGACGCAGTCGGCGCCGAGCGCGAGCGGCTCAACCGCGAACGCGCGCTGCTGCAGGCTTGGTTCGACACCTTCAGCCGGGTCGGGGACAGCCTCGGGACACGCCAGTTCCAGGCGCTCGACGCGGAACTGGCGGGCTTGCGGCGGGCCGGCACCATCCCCGCCAATGGCGCGCCCACCCTCTCGGACCTGCGCATGGTGAACGAGCGCCTCCGCACCCTGGCCGCCGAAGCCGAACGGCTGGGGCGGCGCGACGCCGCCGAGCGCGAGCGGCTGCACGCCGAGATCGACAGGCTGCAGCGCCGGCGCGACGAACTGGCCCTCGCGCGGCAGGGCGCGCCGCTGCGCCTCGATGACGCCGCCCTAAGAGAGTGGCAGGACGCCGCGGCGGCGGTGGCCACTGCGCAAGGCCAACTCGAAGCCGTGCGCGATCGCATCCAGGCCCTGGCGGAACAGGTGGTGGCGCTGCTCGGAGCGGCCGGCCCGCCTTATCTCGCCGAGGTGGAGGCGGTGGCGCCCGACGGGCCGGTCTACTACCACGCGCGCTGGGAGGCCGATACCGGCGGCAATGGCGACGAGGCGCTCCGGGCGCGCCGGCTGGTAGCGGCGGAGCGGGCCCTGGTCCAGGCCCTGTCCGAAGTCGCGGCGACCCGCGAAACCCTGCGCGAGCCGCGCCAATGGCTGGCCGAGCGCATGGCCATCGAAAGCCGGATCATCAACGAGGCTGCAGCCGATTGGGGTGCGTCGAAGGAAAACGGGATCGCCGTCGTCGCCCTTGTCGACGTCGTCATGACCTTGGCCGAGGCGGCGGCCGGCAATGCCCCCGGCGCCCTGGCCGGCAAGACCGCCGAGCTGGCGGGCGCGCTGCGCAAGATGACCGGGGCCCGCATGGCGGCGAACGCCCTGCTGGAGGCCGGGCCGGCGACCGCCGGCACGCTTGCCGAGAAGGCGGCGCGCGCCAGTTCCGCCCGGCGCGAGGCCATGCGCGCGACGCGCGCTGCCTTCTCCATGCTGGTGGAAGAGGCCATCGAAGCGGAGGTCGCCAAGGGCACGCCGCGCCCGTTGGCGGCGCTGCTGGCGGAGCGCCGCCTGCTGCCGGTACAGGAGCAGGTCCTCGACCGGCTGTCGACGAGTTGGGCCGGCACCAGCGCCAACGCCGCGCTCGCCGACGCCCAGGCCGGACTGCTCGATGCCGTGCAGCGCGAGGCGGCGCGCGTCGGCCTCGACATCACCACCATCCTCAACGACCCCACGCGCTTCCGCGCCTTCGCCGACGCCCTGCTCAAGGAGGGCGTGACCGGTCCGGGGGCCAAGCAGGCGGCGAACGAGATCGGCGCGCTGTATGACGCCCCGCTCAAGCGCCTGCTCGGGGCCGACGGCGAGTTCGTGGGGCACACCGCGGAAGCCGCCAGCGTGCTGCTCGGCGACCTCGTCGAGAACGGCCTCAAGACCGTGGCCTATGGCGCGTTCGGCGCCGACGGCATTTCGCGCGCCGCACTCGCCCAGTTGACCAATCTGGACGGCGGCTGGACCCGGTTCAGGACCAACGTCGCCGCCGGCTACTCGGCCAACGCCACCGGCACGCTCATCAGCGCCGCCTCGACGGCGGTGAAATCGGCCGCGGCCTACTATTTCGACCAGCGGACCAATGCCGCCTCGGATCGCTTCTGGGATGCCTTCACCGCCTCGGCGGTGCTGCAGCAGCGCTACAACGCCCTCATCGAGGACGACAAGCTGCTGTGGGGGATGCAACTGCGGCTGCGGCACGCGCTGCTCGCCGTGCAGGCCGAGCTGGCGCTGCTGCGCGGCGACCGCCAGAAGGTCGTGCTGGTGGACCAGCCGGTGCCCGCCGTCGACACCCGGGTGGAGCTGCGCTTCACCTTCTCCACCGCGCTCGCCGTGCCGCCGCTGCTGCAGAACGGCAGCTTCCAACGGCCGCTGCAACCACAGGGGACGCTGCCGGCGCTGACCTGGAGCGCCCCGAGCATCGGGTGCTACCTCGAGGACGGGCAGCTCAGCGTCGCGCTCGACCCGCGCACGGCGCCCTACCCCGCGCTCGATTCCGACCCGGCGAAGCCGGCGTACAAGGAACCCGGCATTCCCGAGCCGCGCCACTACGAGCCCGGCCCCGACCGCAACCACGTGGTGAAGCTGGCCTTCGCCCCCGGGCCGGGGTCCGGGCGGCACCCGCTCGCGGGGTGCTGGATCGGCATGGGCGGCTATCTCGTGCTGCAGGAAGACGGGAGCGGCTGGGCCGGCTGGATCGGCCACCCCGACAGCCGGCAGGAGCTGGCCGACATCGGGCTCTCCGCTGCCGGGCTGGAGGCGACGATGCTGTTCCATGACGGCACGCCGCAGTTCCATATCTCGCTCGCCGCCGGTGCCGATGGGCGACGCCTCGAGGGCCGGTGGCAGCGCATCGATCCACCGTTCAACGAGCCCGAAACCGTCGAGGCCAGCTATGTCCGCCAACCCTGGGAATTGCGGGCCGGCGCAAAGCCGTAGCAGGCAGCGCTCGGGGCGATTGCGCCGCGCGGCGCCGCCGCGTAAACACTCGCACCGAATGCGAGACGAGGCCATGTTCCCACCCCCCCAGTCCGGCAGCCTGCCCCCGCACCTGGTCGAGAGCGCCGTGCGCGCCGCGCTGGCCGAGGATTTCGGGCTGGCCGGCGATCTCACCAGCCAGGCGGCGCTGCCGCCCGACGCAACGGCGGTCGCCGCCATCCGCGCGCGCGAACCGGGGGTCGTCGCCGGCCTGCAGCTCGCGGCCGAGGCCTTCCGCCAGGCCGGGCCCGGCCTGCGCGTCGAGCCGCAACTCGCCGACGGCGCCGCGGTGCGCGCCGGCGAGATCGTGGCGCGTGTCGCCGGCAATGCCCGCGAGGTGATGGGTGCCGAGCGTACGGCGCTCAACTTCCTCAACCACCTGAGCGGCATCGCCACCCTCACCCGGGCTTTCGTCGACGCGGTGGCGGGTACCGGCGCGCGCATCTGCGACACGCGCAAGACCATCCCCGGCCTGCGCGCCTTCCAGAAGCACGCAGTGCGCTGCGGCGGCGGCTGGAACCACCGCTTCGCGCTCGACGACGCCATCCTCATCAAGGACAACCACATCGCCGTGGCGGGCGGCGTCGGCGCGGCCTACCGGGCGGCACGCGCCGCCGCCGGGCACATGGTCGCCATCGAGATCGAGGTCGACAGCCTCACCGGGCTCGAGGAGGCGTTGGACGCCGGCGCCGGCATCGTGCTGCTCGACAACATGGACAACGCGACGCTCAGCGAAGCCGTCGCGCGCAACCGGGGGCGGGCGATTCTCGAGGCCTCGGGCGGGGTGACGCTGGCACGCGTCCGCTCCATCGCCGAGACCGGCGTCGACTACATCTCCACGAGCCAGATCACCATGGGCGCGCGGCCGCTCGATCTGGGGCTGGACGTGGAACTGCGATGATGGACAAGACGCTGCACCTGATGCTGGAGGCAGGGCTGGCGGCCTCGCGCATTGTGCTCGAGGTCTACGAGCAGGATTTCGCGCATGTCATCAAGCCCGACAATTCGCCGGTGACCGAGGCCGACACGCGGGCCGAAGACGCCATCCTCGCGCTGCTGGCGCACACCAGGCTGCCCGTGCTGGCCGAGGAAAGCGCCGGCATGGGCCGCATCCCCGAACTGGGCCAGCGCTTCTTCGTCGTCGACCCGCTCGACGGCACCAAGGAGTTCGTCAAGCGCAACGGCGAATTCACCGTCAACATCGCCCTGTGCGAACACGGGCGACCGCGGCTCGGCGTGGTCATCGCCCCGGCCAGGGGCGAGGCCTACTGGAGCGGCCCGGACGGGGCCTGGGCGGGGCAGATTCGCGATGGCGCCCTGGTCGGCGAACATCGCATCCACGCCCGCGTGCACGGCCCGGTGCACGTGGTCGGCAGCCGCTCGCACGCCCATCCGGCGATGGACGCGCTGTGCCGGCACATGAACGTGGTCAAGGACGTCTCGGTGGGGTCCTCGCTCAAGTTCTGCCTGCTCGCCAGGGGCGACGCCCAGCTCTATCCGCGCTTCGGGCCGACCTCGGAGTGGGACACGGCAGCCGGCCAGGCGGTGCTGCAGGCGGCCGGCGGCGTGGTCCTCGGGCTCGACGGGGCGCCGCTGACCTGCGGCCACAAGGCGAACCGCTATCTCAACGGCAGCTTCGTCGCCGCCGCCAACCTCGCCATCGCCGACATGGCGCGGCTCGAAATGCTGCGGCTCATGGCCTGACGGCCGGCCCGCCCGCCATGCGCGTGGCGCATGGCAAAACGACAAAGCCTGCGAAAAAGACGGCTTGCGCCGGCCGGCGCCGCCCTATATAGGGCCGGCATATTCCGGACCAGCATATCGTTAACAGGATGCGTAGATGAACGTCAGGACCATCTGCCTCGCCATCCTCTATGACGGCGAGGCCACGGGATACGAGATTCGCAAGCTCTCGGTAGAGGGGGAGTATTCCTATTTCGTCGACGCCAGCTTTGGTTCGATCTATCCGGCGCTGGCGCGCCTCGAAACCGAGGGACTGGTGACGAGCCGGGTCGAGCAGCAGGACGGCCGGCCCGCCAAGAAGATCTATGCGATCACCGCCGCGGGCCGTTCCGCCTTCATCGCCTCGCTGTTCGAGGACCTGGGCGAAGACGAATTCCGCAGCGAGTTCCTCCTGTTCGCGCGGTTTGCCTCGGAACTGCCGGCCTCGCTGGTCGAGGCGCGGCTCGATGAGCGGCTCGCGCAGATCGACAAGACCCTCGCCGATTTCGACAGGCTCGGCGAGGAACATACGCACCCGGGCGATGCCTGGGTGATCAATTTCGGGCGCTCTTGCATGGTCAGCACACGCGACTATATCCAGGCGCACCGGGGCGAACTGATTGCGATGGCACGACCCGATATAGGCTCGGCCGCCGCGGAATAAAGGGCGATTACTGAAATGCGTGCTGTCTTGTCTTACGGCATCGCGGGCATGATTGTGCTTGCACTTGCGGCGTGGCTGGTCACGGGGACCTTTGTTGCCGGCGGCAACGGCCCCGGCAACGGCGAGCGCCCGATCATCGCGCTGGTCTCGGGCGACGACACCGCCACGGCCCATCACGAGGCCGGCGGCGTCGATCCGCACCTCACTATCGCCGAGCGCGAGGCGCAGGTGGCCGAAGGCCAGACGCCGCTGCCGAGCGTGCGCACCGTCACCTATGCCATGCAGCCCATGGCCATCGAGGTGCCCCTGCGCGGCCGCACCCGGGCCAAGGCCGCGGTGAAGGTGATGCCCGAGACGGCCGGCATCGTCCAGGCCGTGCATGTTGAGAAGGGCCAGGCGGTGGCCGCCGGCGACCTCATTTGCACGCTCGACCAGGGCACCCGTGCCGCCGCCGTGGCGCAGGCCGAGGCCGCGCTCGCCCAGGCGCAGCAGGACTACGACACCAATGCCGCGCTGCGCGCCAAGGGCCTGCAGCCGGCCAACAGCGCCGGGGCGATGGAAGTCGCCCTCAAGGCGGCGCAGACCGGCCTCGACAATGCCCGGGCCGAGCTGGCCCGCACCGAGGTGCGCAGCCAGGTGGCGGGCGTCGTACAGGACCCGCTGGCGCAGGTCGGCGACATGCTGGGCGCCGGCACGCCCTGCGCCACCGTCGTCCAGCTCGATCCGATGCTGTTCACGGCGGCGGTGACCGAGGCCCGCATCGGCTACGCCAGGCTCGGCCTGCCGGCGACCGTCACCACCGTGACCGGGCAGACGGCCGCGGGCAAGGTGACCTACATCTCGGCCAGCGCCGACCCGGCGACCCGCACCTTCGCCATCGAGATCGAACTGCCCAATGCCGACGGCAGGCTGCTCGACGGCATTACCGCCGAGGCGGTGGTCAATGTCGGCACCGCGCCCGCCCATCTGCTGCCGCAATCGGTGCTGACGCTGGACGACGAAGGCGTCCTGGGCGTGCGCGCCGTCGGCGCCGACAGCAAGGTGGCATTCTACCCGGTCACCATCATGAAGGACACCCGCGCGGGCGTCTGGGTCACCGGGTTGCCCCCGCGGGTGGACGTCATCACCGTCGGGCAGGAATTCGTGCAGGCAGGCCAGGCCGTCAAGGCGACCAACGTCGCCCCGGCCAACGCGGAAACTCCGGTTGAGGGTGCGGCAACATGATGAACCTCCTCGAACGCATCCTGCGCATGCCGCGGGTGGTGCTGACCATCATGCTGATCCTGCTGGTGGCGGGGTTCGGCGCCTATGTGTCGCTGCCCAAGGAGAGCTTCCCGGCCATCGACATTCCCTATTTCTACGTCTCCGTGAGCCAGACCGGCGTCGCCCCGAAGGACGCCGAGCGGCTGCTGGCCAAGCCCATCGAGGACAGGCTCGAAGACCTCGACGGGCTCGAGAACATCACCTCGACCTCGACCACCGGCCACGTCTCGGTGTTCCTCGAGTTCAACGTCAACGCCGACAAGGACCGGGCGCTCGCCGACATCCGGGCCAAGCTCGACGGCGTCTCCTCCGAGCTGCCGGACGATGCGACCGAGCCGTCGGTGACCGAGATCTCCTTCTCCAACATCCCCACCATCTCCGTCGCCGTCTACGGCACGGTGCCAGAGCGCGCGCTCGTGCAGAAGGCCAAGGAGCTGCAGAAGGCGCTCGAGGAAATCCCCACCGTGCAGAGCGTCACCATCTCGGGCTCGCGCGACGAAATGCTGGCGGTGACCATCGACACCAACCGGCTCGAGGCCTACGGCCTCACCGCCGGGCAACTGCTCGACGCCATCGCCAAGAACAACATGGTCGTGCCCGGCGGCACGCTCGATACCGGGCAGGGTTCGTTCAGCGTCGAGGTGCCGGGGCTTATCTCGTCCGCCGCCGACGTCTACTCGCTGCCGCTCAAGAGCGACGGCGAGACCGTCGTCACCTTCGGCGACGTCGCCAGCATCACGCGCACCTTCAAGGACGCAACCGAGTACGCCCACGTCAACGGCGAACCGGCGATCACGCTGGGCGTGCTCAAGAAGCTCGGCACCAACGTCATCGAAATCTCCGACCAGGTGCGCGCGGTGACGGCCCAAGTCACAGCGGACTGGCCCGAGGGCATCAACCACAGCTTCCTGATCGACCAGGCCGAAAACACCAAGAGCCTCTACCGCTCGCTCGAGGCCGCCGTGCTCACCGCCGTGGCGCTGGTGATGATCACCTGCGTGGCGACGCTGGGCGTGCGGCCGGCGCTGATGATCGGCACCTCGATCCCGATCTCGTTCATGATCGCCTTCATGGTCGTGCAGATGCTGGGCATGACCATCAACATGATGATCATGTTCGGGCTGGTCATTGCCGTGGGCGTGCTCGTCGACGATCCCATCGTCGTGGTGGAATATGCCGAGCGCAAGCTGCAGGAGGGCATCCCCAAGAAGGAGGCCTTCATCCTCGCCGCGCGCAAGATGTTCGTGCCCGTGGTGTCGGCAACCTTCACCACGCTGGGCGCCTTCATCCCGCTGCTGTTCTGGCCCGGCATCATCGGCAAGTTCATGAGCTACCTGCCGATCATCGTCATCGTCGTGATGTGCGCCTCGCTGCTGTCGGCGCTGGTGTTCATGCCGATCATCGGCGGCATCATCGCCTCGACCCATGTCGACCCCAAGGAGAAGGAAGCCGCCGACATCGTCATGTATCCGGACAAGTTCGACCCGAACAAGGTCCGGGGCCTGACCGGCCGCTACGTGCGCACGCTGCAGCACCTGATCCGCCACCCGCTGATCACGCTGCCGGTCGGCTTCGCCATCGTCTTCGGCATGTTCGCCGCCTATATCGCCAACCCCACCGGGGTCGAGGCGTTCCCGGCGATGGAGCCGCAGTTCGGTACCGTGTCGGTCGTGGCGCGCGGCAACTATTCGCCGGTCGAGATCCGCGACCTGCTGGTCGAGGTGGAAAAGGAAATCCTGCAGGTGCCCGGCATCCAGGATTCCATCATGACCTTCGGCGGCGGCGACGGCTTTGCCACCGGCAACACCCCGCCCGACACGATCGGCATGTTCCAGCTGCAGCTGATGCCGTGGAACGACCGCGTCAAGGCGGCCGAGATCTTCCAGAACATTCGTGACCGCGTCGCCGACATTCCTGGCCTGCAGGTGCAGATTTCGGCGCAGGAGGAAGGGCCGCCCGCCGGCAAGGCGATCAATCTGCGGGTCGAGAGCACCAGCTACGCGGACCTGACCCCGACGGTCACCAGGCTGCGCGACTATCTGGAGAACCAGCTCGGCGATACGCTCGACGTCGAGGACGGGCGCCCCTCCCCCGGCATCGACTGGGAAGTGACCATCGACCGCCTCGAGGCCGCAAAGTACGGCATCGGCGTGCGCGAGCTCAGCCCCTATGTGCAACTGGTGACGAGCGGGGTGAAGCTCGGCAGCTACCGGCCGGACGACGCGACCGACGAGCTCGACATCAGGGTGCGGCTGCCGCAGGACGAGCGCTCCTTCGACACGCTGGATTCGCTGCGGATCGTGACCAGCCAGGGGCTGGTGCCGGTGAGCAATTTCATCAAGCGCACGGCCGTGCCGAAGGTCGCCAACATCCAGCGCCACAACGGCGTCTACTACATGGGGGTGGCCGCCAACCTGGCGCCGGGGATCATGGCCGATGCCAAGATCGAGCAGCTCAAGCAGTGGCAGGCGACGCAGCAGTGGCCCTCCACCGTGAAGATCGTCTATGGCGGTGCCGACGAGCAGATCGGCGACACCAACGCCTTCATCGGCAACGCCCTGATGGCGGCGCTGGCCCTCATCGCGCTGGTGCTGCTCATCGAATACAACAGCTTCTACCAGGTGCTGGTGACGCTCTCCACGGTGGTGATGTCCATCGCCGGCGTGCTGCTGGGCATGCTCGTCACCGGCATGAGCTTCTCGGCCATCATGACCGGGCTCGGCATCGTGGCGCTGGCCGGCATCGTGGTGAAGAACGGCATCGTGCTGATCGACACCTACAACCATTACCGGCGCGATGACGACGTCGAGCCGGTCAAGGCGATGCTCATCACCGCCTCCCAGCGCGTGCGGCCGGTGCTGCTGACCGCCACCGTGACGGCGCTGGGCGTCATCCCGATGGCCCTCAACATCGAGTTCGACTTCCTCCGCCGCGAGGTCGTTGTGGGCGGGCTGGCCGGCTCGTGGTTCACCCATCTGTCGGCGGCGCTGGTTTCGGGCCTGTTCGTCTCGACGGCGCTGACGCTGGTGATGGTGCCGGTGCTGATCACCGCACCGTCGGTGATCTGGCAGGGCTTCGTCGGCCGGGCCCTGCGCGGCATCGGGCACCTCGTCGCCGCGCCCTTCCGCGCCGTGTTCGGGCGCCGGCGGGCGGTCACTGCCGAAGGCGTCGAGGTCGAAATTCCGCCCGGGGCCGACAGCACCGGCAAGTACATCTCGCACCCACCCGGCGGGCTGATCGCGAAGGAGCAGGACGGAGTGACCGTCGTGTCGCGCGACGCGGCCGAATAGGCCGCCTGCCCCGGGGCAGGCGTCTGCAATCTCGAAGGGCCCGCAGCGATGCGGGCCCCTTCATATTGCGGGCCTCGTCATGAATGGCTATATTAGCTAACTTGGCTGGCGGAGACGAAAATGGCCTCGATGACCGCGACGGACGCAAAGAACAGGTTCGGCGAATTGCTGGACATGGCCCGCAAGGAGCCCGTCGAAGTCCAGAGGAACGGCCGTACGGTGGGAGTGATGCTTTCCCCGGAGCAGTACGTGAAGCTGCTGGAGGCTAGCGCCGGAGCGAAGGTGCGCCCGATTGTCGACGAGTTGCTGGAGAGAAGTATCCAGCGGCGCCGTTCGCTGTATGAGGCGTTGGCGAAATAGCGTCTTGACATTGTATCTCACCATCGACGAGGCCCTGCGCATACACCAGCGGCTTATCGACGTGTTCGGGGGCGCGCCGGGCGTTCGCGACCTTGGACTGATCGAGGCGGCGCTGCTTCGCCCCCAGACCGGCTACTACGACGGACTTATCGAAGAAGCGGCGGCCCTCTGGGAAAGCCTGGCGATGAACCACGGCTTCGTGGACGGCAATAAGCGGGTCGCCTTTGCATGCCTCGAACTTTTCCTGCAGATGAATGGCGCTGACCTGACCGCGTCCAATGCCGAGGCGGAGCGCTTCATCTACAGCCATCTCGAGGCCGGCACCTTCCGCAAAGACGTCATCCAGGCCTGGCTCGAGAGCAATACCGCACCGCTCGCCAAAGAGGGCTGAAACCGGCTTCCGACCTTCCGCGCACCATTCTTGTCCACCGCACCGTCACCCCCGCACGCCGCGCAGCGGCGATCTCGGGGGCTCGCGGAGATTCGGGCGGTGGTTCTCCGCCTCGACAGCACCACCCCCACCGGTCGTCCCTTCGGGCCGACACCCTCCCCGCAAGGGGGAGGGAGAGGTCCTGTGGTTGGGGCTACCGTCGGAGTTCTCTGACACGCGGAAGGCGGGGCGCCCCCTCCCCAGCCCTCCCCGCAAGTGGGAGGGTGTCCTCCGGTGCGCGTGGCACGATCGTGTCCCCAGGGCCGGCGACAACCTTCACCCTCCCCCGCGAAGCGCGGGGAGGGTCGGGGAGGGGGGTGGCCAGGGAAGCGGAACGCTTGTGGGCGCCGTCCTACTCCGCCGCGGGGGCGCTGCGTCGCACGAGGCCGCCGGCGTCGGCGGCCTTGCGGCGGGCCACCTCCTCGGCCTCCGTTACCTCGCGCTGGCGGTTCCACATCTGGGCGTAGAGCCCGTCGCGCGCCAGCAGCTCGCGGTGCGTGCCGCGCTCGGCGATCTCGCCGTCGCGCAGGACGATGATCTCGTCGGCGTTGACCACGGTGGACAGGCGGTGGGCGATGACCAGCGTGGTGCGGTCGGCGGCGACGGCATCGAGCGCCGACTGGATATCCTGCTCGGTCTTGGTGTCGAGCGCCGAGGTGGCCTCGTCGAGAATGAGGACGGGCGGGCCCTTGAGGATGGTGCGGGCGATGGCGACGCGCTGCTTCTCGCCGCCCGAGAGCTTGAGGCCGCGTTCGCCGACCGGGGTGTCGTAGCCCCGGGGCAGGCTCTCGATGAAGCCGCCGATCTGCGCCAGTTCCGCCGCCTGGCGGACCTCTGCGTCGGTAGCGTCGGGGCGGCCGTAGCGAATGTTGTAGGCGATGGTGTCGTTGAACAGCACCGTATCCTGCGGCACCATGCCGATGGCGGCGCGCAGGCTCGCCTGGGTGACGTCGCGCAGGTCCTGGCCGTCGATGGTGATGCTGCCCCCGATGACGTCATAGAAGCGGTACAGCAGGCGCGAGATGGTCGACTTGCCGGCCCCGGACGGGCCGACCACGGCGATGGTCTTGCCGGCCGGGATCTCGAAGCTGACGCCCTTGAGGATCGGCCGCTCCTCGTCGTAGTGGAAGCGCACGTCGTCGAAGCGGATCACCGGGCCGCGGATCGCGATCGGGCGGGCGCCGGGCTTGTCCTGCACCTCCGGCTCCCTGTCGAGCAGCTTGAACATCTCCTCGATGTCGGTGAGGCCCTGCCGGATTTCTCGGTAGACGAAGCCGATCATGTTGAGCGGCCGGTAGATCTGCATGAGGAAGGTGTTGAGCAGGACGAAGTCGCCCAGCGTCAGCGTGCCGTTGAGGACGCCGAGCACGGCCATGATGCCGACGACGGTGACGCCGCCGTAGAAGATCACCGCCTGGCCGAAGTTGAGCACGCCGAGCGAGCTCCAGATGCGGATCGCCGAGCGCTCGTAGCGTTCCATCGAGGCGTCGAAGCGCCGGGCCTCCATCTGCTCGTTGGCGAAATACTTGACCGTCTCGAAGTTGAGCAGGCTGTCGACCGCCTTGGAATTGGCGTCGGTGTCGCTCTCGTTCATGTCGCGGCGGATAGTGATGCGCCAGTTCGAGGCCTTGATGGTAAACCACAGGTAGAGCCAGATGGTTACCACCAGCACGCCGAGATAGCTCACCCCGAACATCACGGTGAAGATGGCGCCGACGATCACGAACTCGACCACCGTCGGCGCCGTGTTGAGCATGGTGAAGCGGACGATGGTCTCGATGCCCTTGGTGCCGCGCTCGATCACCCGGCTCAGCCCGCCGGTCCGGCGCGCCAGGTGGAAGCGCAGCGACAGCCGGTGCATGTGCTCGAAGGTCTGCAGCGCCAGCTTGCGCACGGCATGCTGGCCGACGCTGGCGAACAGGACGTCGCGCAGCTGCTGGAAACCGGCGTCGATGACGTTGCCGAGCCCATAGGCCACGACCAGCACGATGGGTACCGCGAGCCCGAGGACGAGCGCCGCACCCTGCCCGCCGGTATCGAGCGCGTCGATGATACCCTTGTAAGCAAAGGGGACGATGGTGGTGGCCACCTTGGACACCAGCAGCGCGGCGATGGCGAGGATCACCCGCAGCTTGAGATCCGCCCTGCCCTCCGGCCACATGTACTGCCAGAGATTGCGCACCGTCCGCCACAGCCCGCCTTCGTCGGCGCTGACCGTGGGCCGCTTGCCTGTCTCGCTGGAAACGGCCATCAGGCCGGTTCCGTCAGGGCCGGGGCGCCGCGGCCGGCGACCGGCGCGGCGAGGCCCGTGATGAGTCCGCCGACCGCGTCCCCCAACGCCTCCAGCCGGTCGTGGCGCACGGTATAGCAGTTGCGCGTGCCGCGGGCGTGACGCTCCACCAGGCCGGCCTCGAGCAGCACCTTGATGTGCTGGGAGACCGTCGACTGGGCGAGCGGCAGGCACTGGGTGACGTCGGTGCAGCAGCAATCCCCCGGCAATTGCGTCGCCAGGATGCGCAGGATGCTCAGCCGCACCGGGTGGCCCAGGGCGCGCAGCGCGCTGGCGATCTCCTCGTCTTGCATGGTCGTCGTCTCATTCATCGTCATTTACCGATAGAAGATGCGCGCAACTAAGGCAAGAGGGCTGCCGGGGCCGGTGCACTGCCCCCGGAGGACGGCGTCGGTTGCCCCGCAAGAAGCGGCGGCAGGCCCTGCAGCACTTCGCCGGCCTGCCCGGGCGTGGTGGCCACCACCAGCGGCTCGGCCTCGCGCTCGGGGTCGATGACGACCACGAAGGACTGTGCGCCCGGCTCGTCGCTGCCTGCCTCAGCCACGGTGATCTCGACGCCGCCGGACGGCAGCGGCAGCGCCGGCACCACCGCCCAGTCGCCGCTCGCTTCCGCCTGTACGCGGCCCAGCAACTCGCCATTGGAAAAGGTCTCGATCCAGGCGCCGGGCCGGCCGGTGCCGGCGATCACTACTGAGCCGTCAGGCTCGACCCTGAGCAGGG
>NZ_DASWVV010000142.1:0-21612 GCF_036406155.1 Devosia sp.
TCGGCTGCCTCTACTTCCTCCTCGACCTCGACTTCTTCCTCGGCTTCTTCCATTGCGGCGGTGTCGACCCGCACATGGTCGCCGGCCGGTTTCTCACGATGCTCGTGCGGGCGCGCTTCGCCGCGTTCGATGGCGAAATGCGCCGGGCCGACGTGGTCGTCGGCCACGATGGTGATCGAGAGGTTGTACTTGGCTTCGAGGCCGTTGAGACTGCCGCGCTTGGTATTGAGGATGTAGAGCGCAACGTCGGTCGGAACCTTGACGTTGATGGACTGGCCAGGCTTGCGCAGCACGTGGTCCTCGACCGCGCGCATGACCAGCAGCGCCACGCTCTCGACCGAGCGGACGACGCCGGTGCCCTGGCAGGTCGGGCATTTGTGGGTCGAGCTTTCGACGACGCCGAAGCGGATGCGCTGGCGGCTCATTTCCATGAGGCCAAAATGGCTGATGCGGCCCACCTGGATGCGGGCGCGGTCGTTCTTCAGGCAGTCCTTGAGCTTGCGTTCGACCGCCCGGTTGTTGCGGTTCTCGACCATGTCGATGAAGTCGATGACGATCAGCCCGGCCAGGTCGCGCAACCGCAGCTGCCGGGAAATCTCCTCGGCCGCCTCGAGGTTGGTCTGCAGCGCCGTGTCCTCGATGTTGTGCTCCTTGGTGGAGCGCCCCGAGTTGACGTCTATCGAAACCAGCGCTTCGGTCGGATTGATGACGATATAGCCGCCCGAGGGCAGGGTGACCTGCGGGGAGAACATGGAGTCGAGCTGGGCTTCCACGTTGTAGCGCGAAAAGATCGGCTGATCTTCCTTGTAGAGCTGCACGTTCTTGGCGTGGCTCGGCATGATCATCCGCATGAAGTCCTTGGCCTCGCGGTAGGCCTCGTCGCCGGCCACCAGCAGCTCGTCGATCTCCTTGCTGTAGAGGTCGCGGATGGTGCGCTTGATGAGCGAGCCCTCCTCGTAGACGAGGCAGGGGGCAGTCGACTTGAGGGTCAGCGTGCGCACGTTCTCCCACAGCCGCTGCAGGTATTCGAAATCGCGCTTGACCTCGGCCTTGGTCCGCGACGCACCGGCGGTGCGCAGGATGATACCCTGGCCCTGCGGCACCTCGAGGTCGCCGACGATGTCCTTGAGCCGCTTGCGGTCGGCGGCGTTGGTGATCTTGCGGGAGATGCCGCCGCCGCGCGCGGTATTGGGCATCAGCACGGAATAGCGGCCGGCAAGCGACAGATAGGTGGTGAGGGCGGCACCCTTGTTGCCGCGCTCCTCCTTGACGACCTGCACCAGCATCACCTGGCGCCGCTTGATGACTTCCTGGATCTTGTAGTTGCGGCGCGACACCGAAGGGCGGCGGCGCTCCGGCACTTCCTCGAGGGCATCGCTGCCGCCGATCGATTCCACCGGGCCGGTGTTGGCCGGCGCCTGCTCGATATGGCTGGCATCTTCCTCGTCCGAATCGGGCTGGGACTCGTCGTCTCCGTTTCCCGGCGTGGCGACAGGCAGGTCCAGCGAATTGCCGTGCTCGGCCTCCTGGCGGGCAGCCTCTTCCTCCTCCTCGTCGCGCAGCAGCGCCTCGCGGTCGGCGACGGGGATCTGGTAGTAGTCGGGGTGGATTTCGCTGAAGGCCAGGAAACCGTGGCGGTTGCCGCCATACTCGATGAAGGCCGCCTGCAGCGACGGCTCCACGCGGGTGACCTTGGCGAGGTAGATGTTGCCCCGGAGCTGCCGCCTGGTGGCGGATTCGAAATCGAACTCCTCGAGCCGGTTACCCGAGGTGACGACAATCCGTGTTTCTTCCGGGTGGATGGCATCCACCAGCATGCGCTTTGTAGCCATGAAGACGTACTCCGTGCCTTCGCGCGCCGACGCTTCCGGACCGGCGGGCCGGCCTCCTCAGCGTGGCGCCATGCGAGGCGGGTGTTATGTGAGAGGCGACGCACGACGCGCCGCCGGGGAAATCGGCGTAGGGAACGCCGGATGATGCAGTGGCGCGCGGTGCGCCGCTGGCGGTCTTTTCAGTTGCGCGCGAAGCGCCGCTGGGGAAGGCCTCGTCCGGGGTAAAAGGCATGACATGAGCGCAACCGAAAAGTCGGTTTGCGACAGATTCTGTCCGCCCTGTGGCCATCGGACCTCTTCCTGTGGGCAGGAAGCGGCGCTTGTCGCCGTCACCTGCCATTCGGCCAAAAGGCCGAAAACTCGTCGTCGAGGCATCCAATGTGCCGCACTTCCGGCCCGAAACGAACAATCATGTTCCGAGCCGACCCGCTTTCCCTTTGGGCGCCGAACAGCGTCGGAGCGCTTGTCGCGCACAAGGAACAGGCAGCAGTCCGCCTCAGGAAACCGCTTTAGGGATGTTGCTGCCAAATGGCAACAGGAAAGTCCAAACACGCAGATTTGCGCGACTTTCCCTCAGGCGCCTGCTGCTGCCCGCTTGCAAAAGCGACGCCGGACAACTAACGCCCCAGAATCGCCCACCCTGGGTGTGATCTGTGATGTGCAGCGTTCTGGGAGCGGCTCCGAAGTGTTCAGATCTGCGGCTTGCGGCGCGCGCGGCAGGGGCGCCAGGGACGCGCTTCGCGCCGTCGTCATGGCGATCGCCCTGTTGGTGCCCCTCGTCCCCGCCTGGGGACAGCAAGGGACGGCGGCGCTCCCCGACGTGATAGATGCGCGCGTCACCACGACGCCGCAACGCGCCCGCCTGATCCTCGATCTGTCGGGGCCGACGGAATTCGCCATCGCCTCGCTGCAGGATCCCAACCGCATCGCCATCGACGTCAAGGCCGGCGGGCTGAAGTTCGTGGCCCCCGCCGACGTGGCAGGCGAAGGGGTGGTTTCCGCTTACACCGTGGAGATGGCCGAGTCGGGCCGGGCGCGCACGCTGCTGACCCTGGCCGAGCCGGCGCAGGTGCAGCAGGCCTATGTGCTCGACGCCGTGGCCGACCAGCCGGCGCGCCTCGTCGTCGATTTGATCCTCGACACGCCGGAGGCCTTTGCCGAGCGCGCCGCGAAAGACCTGGCGGCGGCGCGGGCCAACCAGGGCGTCGTGCCGGAAACCGCGCCTACGGAGCCCGGGACGCATGGCCCGGCGACGGCAACGCGCCCGCTGGTGGTGATCGATCCCGGCCATGGCGGCGTTGACAACGGCGCCTCGGCGCCCAACGGCATCCACGAAAAGGACATCACGCTCACTTTCGCGCGAGAGTTGCAGGACGTCCTCGTCGCCTCAGGGCGTTTCGACGTGGCCCTGACCCGCGAAGGCGATACCTTCCTGCGGCTGGAGGAGCGGGTGACGCTGGCGCGCGAGAACAAGGCCGACCTGTTCGTGTCGCTTCACGCCGACAGCTTCGAGCAGCAGGACATTCGCGGTGCCAGCGTCTACACGCGCGACGAGAACGCGACCGACGTGCTCGACAAGGTGCTGGCCGAGAGCGAGAACAAGCGCGACATCGTCGCCGGCTTCGTCGCTCCGGAAATGCGGCCGGAGGTGGTAGACATTCTCGTCGACCTGATGCGGCGGCAGATGCGCCGGCAATCCTACATGGCGGCGCAGGCGATCATCCACCAGCTCGAGCCCAGCGTCACGCTGCGCCGGTTCCCCGTACGCCAGGCGGACTTCTTCGTCCTGCAGGCGCCGGATGTGCCGTCCATCCTGGTGGAACTCGGCTTCCTGTCCAACGGCAAGGATGTCGACAACCTGCAGAAGAGCGAATGGCGGGAGCGTGTGGTCGATGCCCTGGCGCGCGGGATAGCCGACTATTTCGACGGGCTGGATACGCCCATGGTGGCCCAGCAGGCACCATGACAAAGATGCGAAAGCAGCTTTCCGGGTCTGGCGCGGGGTGGGCCGCTGTCCACAATTCCGCCCTTGTCTGATATGATTCACTTGCGGAAATTACCGAATTCGCGCCGCTTGACGGCTGCCGTGCCCGAGGTGCGCTAACCCATGTTTCGATTGTTCGGCTGGCTCTTCGGCTTCGGCGTCTTTCTGGCGATGGCGGCGCTCGGCTTTGCGGCGCTCTATATCGCCCAGGTGTCCAGCGAACTGCCCGACTACACCGTGCTCAAGGACTACCAGCCGCCGGTGACGACGCGCGTGCATGCGGCGGACGGGACGCTGCTCGCCGAATATGCGCGCGAGCGGCGGCTGTTCCAGCCCATCGAGACCATGCCGCAGACGCTGCTGCAGGCGTTCATCTCGGCCGAGGACAAGGACTTCTATGCGCATGGCGGTCTCAGCGTCGACGGCATCATCCGGGCGCTGCGCGACAATCTGATGGCCCGCGTCGAGGGCAACGCCGCCATCCAGGGCGGCGGCTCGACCATCACCCAGCAGGTGGCGAAGAATTTCCTGCTCAGTTCCGAGCAGACCTGGGACCGCAAGATCCAGGAAGCCATCCTGGCAATGCGGATCGAGTCCACCTTCTCCAAGGACAAGATCCTCGAACTTTACCTCAACGAGATCTTCCTCGGCCTCAACTCCTATGGCGTGGCCGCCGCGGCGCTGAACTATTTCGACAAGGCGCTGTACCAGCTGACGCTGAGCGAGTCGGCCTATATTGCCGCGCTGCCCAAGGGGCCCAACAACTATCATCCGTTCCGCCGCCCGAAGCAGGCGATCGAGCGGCGCAACTGGGTGCTCGATCGCATGGCCGAGAACGGCTACATCACCCAGGCGGAGGCCAACCAGGCCAAGCAGGACCCGCTCAACGTCATCCCGCGGCAGTCGGGCAGCCAGCTGTACTCGGCAGAGTACTTCACCGAGGAGGTCCGCCGGCAGCTCAAGGGCCTGTTCGGCGAGGACCAGCTGTATGGCGGCGGGCTCAGCGTGCGCACGACGCTGAATCCCAGGCTGCAGGAGTTCGCGCGCAAGGCGCTGATGGACGGACTCATCGCCTACGACCAGAACGAGGGTTTCCGCGGGCCCGTGGCCAGCGTCGACATCTCGGGCGACTGGGGCGAGGCGGTGGCCGCGATCAAGCCGCTGAGCGACGTACCGGAATGGACGCTGGCCGTGGTGCTGGAGATGGGCGCCAACGAGGCCACGATCGGGCTCAGGCCGGGCACGGACGTCGACGGCAAGCTGCTGCCGGCGCGCGTCACCGGCAAGCTGGCCGGCCCCGACATCAAGTGGGTCAGCAAGCGCCTCTCTGCCGTCCTCAAGACCGGCGACGTCGTCTACGTCTCGGCCATCCCCTCCAGTTCGGGATCCTACACCCTGCAGCAGGTTCCCGAACTGGAGGGCGCGCTGGTCGCCATGGACCCGCGCACCGGGCGCGTGCTGGCGCTGGTTGGCGGGTTTTCCTATGCCGAGTCGGAGTTCAACCGGGCGACGCAGGCCCTGCGGCAGCCGGGCTCGGCGTTCAAGCCGATCGTCTACTCGGCGGCGCTCGACAACGGCTACACGCCGGCCTCGGTGGTGCTCGACGCGCCGCTCGAGATCGTCAACGCCGACGGATCGGTATGGCGCCCGGAAAACTACGCGCAGGAGTTCTACGGTCCCCAGACGCTGCGCCGGGGGATCGAGCGCAGCCGC
Source organism: Devosia sp. (assembly GCF_036406155.1). GTDB lineage: Bacteria > Pseudomonadota > Alphaproteobacteria > Rhizobiales > Devosiaceae > Devosia_A. Next base: position 5,530 of record NZ_DASWVV010000142.1, read on the forward strand.
AACGTCATGACCGTGCGGCTGGCCAAGGACCTGGGCATGCCGCTGGTGGCCGAATACGCCGAGATGTTCGGCATCTACGACGACCTCAAGCCGCTGCTCGCCATGTCGCTGGGTGCCGGCGAGACGACCGACCTGCGCATGACCGCGGCCTTCGCGACCATCGCCAATGGCGGGCGGCGGATCACGCCGACCCTCATCGACCGCATTCAGGACCGTTACGGCAAGACGGTCTACCGCCACGACGAGCGCATTTGCGACGGCTGCGCCGTCGAGACGTGGGCCAACCAGGGTGAACCGCTCATCATCGACAACCGCGAGCAGGTGCTCGATCCGATGACGGCCTACCAGATAACCTCGATGATGGAGGGCGTCGTGCAGCGCGGGACGGGGACCGGGGCCAAGCGCCTCAACCGCCCGGTGGCCGGCAAGACCGGAACCTCGAGCGACTACAAGGACGCCTGGTTCGTCGGCTTCACGCCCGAGCTTGCGGTGGGCGTCTATGTCGGTTTCGACCAGCCGCGCAACATGGGGCGGCAGGCGACCGGCGGCGAACTCGCCGTGCCGATCTTCACCGACTTCATGGAGGACGCCCTCAAGGGCAAGCCGCCGACCCCGTTCGCCATGCCGACGGGCATGACGCAGGTGTGGATCGACCCGGCCACCGGGGTCAAGGCCATGGGCGGCGAGGCGGCGGTCGCCGAGGCGTTCAAGCCCGGCACTGGCCCGAATCTCGTCACGTCGGTCATCGGCGTCGATTCCAACGCCTTCATGACCGTCGAGGAGGGCCAAGCGGCCGGCCAGGACATGCTGCAGGGCCGCGGCGGGCTGTTCTGACCGCCGCAGCGGCAGCGGCCCGCACGGGTTGATCCCGGCGGCATGCTCCTCTACATGAGCCGCGACAACGCAAGGATTGGACATGCGCGCCGAAACCGACAAGACCGTCGCCGAAATCGAGCAGGTGCTGAGCCTGCTGAGGAGGCATCTTTGACTGGGATACAGCTGAACTTCGCCTCGACGACCTGAACGCCCGCACCGAATCCCCCGATTTCTGGAACGACCCCGACAAGGCGCGCGCCCTCATGCGCCAGCGCGACGAACTCGACGTGCAGGTCGGGGCGGTGCGCGACATGCAGCAGGGCCTGCGCGACAACATCGAGCTCATCGAGTTGGGCGAGGCCGAAGGGGACGAGGAGATCGTCCGGGAGGCCGAGGCCGCCCTCACCGAGATGCTGGCACAGGCGCGCCGGGTGCAGATCGAGACGCTGCTTTCCGGCGAGGCGGACGGCAACGACGCCTATGTCGAAATCCATGCCGGGGCAGGCGGCACCGAGAGCCAGGACTGGGCGAGCATGCTGCTGCGCATGTACTCGCGCTGGGCCGAGCGCCGCGGCTTCAAGGTCGAAACGATGGAATTCCACGCCGGCGAGGAAGCCGGCATCAAGTCCGCCACCATCCAGGTGAAGGGCCACAATGCCTATGGCTGGCTGAAGACCGAGAGCGGCGTGCACCGGCTGGTGCGCATCTCGCCCTATGACAGCGCTGCGCGCCGCCACACCAGCTTTTCAAGCGTGTGGGTCTATCCGGTGGTCGACGATACCATCAACATCGAGATCAGCGACGCCGACCTCAAGGTTGATACCTACCGGTCGTCCGGCGCGGGCGGCCAGCACGTGAACACGACCGATTCGGCCATCCGCATCACCCATATCCCATCGGGGATCGTCGTCGCCTGCCAGGCCGAGCGCAGCCAGCACAAGAACCGCGCAACGGCGATGGCGATGCTGAAGGCCCGGCTTTACGAAGCCGAGTTGCAGAAGCGGGAGGAGGCCGCCAACGCCGAGGCCGCCTCCAAGACCGAGATCGGCTGGGGCCACCAGATCCGCAGCTACGTGCTGCAGCCGTACCAGATGGTGAAGGATCTGCGCACCGAGGCGGAAACCTCCAACACCGGCGCCGTGCTCGACGGCGATCTCGACCTGTTCATGGAGGCCTCGCTCGCCGCCCGCGTGGGCGGCGGCGCCGACACCGCCCAGTAGCCCGCAACGAAAAGGCCGGTGGCTTTCGCCACCGGCCAGCAGCATGGACGTGGTCCCATGCACCCCCAGTCAAGAACACCCCGACCCGTCCACGAAAGGGCTTTGGTCGCGACCGGCGCGAGCCTGTCGCGAGGAGTATGATGCCTTGATAGGCCATCCCGCCGCCGTCCGCATGACCTGTTTGGGTGAGGAACGCTGCGAAATACAGATGGACCGGTCGCTCATCTGTCGAGGCAAGTCGTTGCCCTAAGCCGTTGCGCGACCGCGGCTCCGCGCGGAAAGCGGACGCCGAAGCTCGGCAAAGCCGTTATTGGCGCGGACCCACCGTCGCGATCGCCGCGGCATAGGTGATGCCGCCACCGAAGGCGACGAGGCCGAGGCGGTCGCCGGCGTTGCGCGTCGGGAGGGCATCCAGCAGGGCCATGGGAATGGTCGAGGAACTGGTGTTGCCGAGGTACCTGATCACCGAGTGGGCCGGACGGCCCGACTTGCGGGCAATGGCCTCGATGATGCGCTGGTTGGCCTGGTGCGGCACCATCAGGTCGATGTCGTCCATGGTAATGCCCTGGGCATTGCAGGCCGAGAGCAGGGTCTGTGTCATCGCGCGCACGGCGTCGGCGAACACCTCCCGCCCGTTCATCTGCACATAGCCATCGCCCGCGCGAGGGACGCGCAGCAGCTTGCCCGATTCCGGGGCGCCCGAAATGGTCGGGCGCGCAAAGGTGAAGAGCGGGGCAGGGTCGCGTTCGGCGCTTTGCACCAGGGATGCCGTCGCGGCGTCGGCGAAGATGACGGCGGTATTGAAGTCGTGCTGGTCGAGCAGGGGCGATAGCACTTCCGAGGTGACGACGAGGACCCGCGCCCCCGGCTGATTGAGCACGAAGTCCCGGGCCTGGGCCAGGGCGTACAGATAACCCGAGCAGGCGGCGTTGATGTCGTACGCCGCAAGCAGGTTGCGGCCGGACGTGCTGAGGCCATCCGCCACGCGGCAGGCCAGCGATGGCGTGATGATGTCCGGCGTGCCGGTGGTGGCGATCACGAGGTCGATGTCGCCGATGTCAAGCTGCTGCTCGGCCAGCAGCTTGCCAGCCGCGGCCAAAGCCAGGGAAAGCACGGTTTCGCCTGGCGCCACCCAGCGGCGGCTTTCGATGCCGGTGAGCTTGACGATATCGGCCGCTTCCCGGGTCTGCCAGTTGCCCCGCAGGTCGGCATTGGCCACCTTGCGGCTGCCGGTGACGGCGGCGATGCCGCTGACACCGACCGGAATGTCGAGGGCGGCGGCGGCGGCAACGGCCGGCCGCGCCGTGCTTCGCGGCCGGAGGCGGGCGGTATCGATGCGTTCGGCGGTGACGGCGGCGGTCGCGGCGACGCTGTCCGGGTCCGCCTCCACCAGCATCAACGGGGCGCCGACGGCGACCTTGTCGTGGACGGCGACGGGGATTTCCAGCACCGTCCCTGCCACCGTGGCCTCGATGTCCACCGCCGCCTTGGTGGCCTCGACGACGGCAACGAGCTGGCCGATCCGGATGGTGTCGCCGGGGCGAACGGCGATCTCGACGATTTCGACCTCGTCGTCGGCCGGCCCCGAACCGATGGCCTTGATCGCCACGGGACCGGAGCGCTCCTCCGCCCGCTCCCATTCGAGGTCGAACTCGAGCAGTTCCGCACAGGTTTCGAGGATGCGCCGGTAGGAGGGGAGCACCTCGATCTGCGTCTCGAAGTGAAATGGCACATAACCATCGGCCCGCGCCACGCGGCGGACGGCCACCGGGACGCCAGCCCTCTCGGCGACCGTCGCCAGCACCTCGCCGCCAAATCCGGCGGTGCGGTTGTCCTCGTGCACGACGACGAGACGCCGCGTGCGGCGGACGCTGCGCAGCACCGCCTCCTCGTCCCAGGGCGAGATGGAACGCAGGTCGATGAGGTCGACGGAAATGCCGGCGCCAGCAAGGGTCTCGGCCGCCATGAGGCTCTGGGCCAGCGGATTGCCGTAGGTGACGAGCGTCAGGTCGTTGCCGGCGGCCACGGTGCGGGCCTTGCCGGGATGGACGAAGTGATCGGCGCAGTCATCCGATGTCCGCCGGTCCGCGAGGTTGAGGCTGCTCTTGGGATAGAGGAAGACGGTGGGCCGCCCGGAGGCGAAGGCGGCGTTGAGCAGTCCGGCGGCATCGCCGGCGCTCGAGGGCATGACGATGTCGATACCGGGCGTGTGGGCCATGACCGCCTCCAGCGTCTGCGCATGGAAGGGGCCAAGTCCGGGCTTGTAGCCGCCACAGCTGACCATGAGGATGACGGGAGCCTGCCAGGCGCCGTTCGTGCGCCAGTACATCGAGCCCAGCTCGGACAGGATCTGGTTGAAGGCAAGCGGCAGGAAGTCGGCGAACTGGATGAAGGCGACCGGCCGCTGGCCGGCGAGCGCCCGTCCGATGGAGGTGCCGACGATGGTGGATTCCGACAGGGCCGAGTTGCACACCCTGCCTTGGAAGCTGGAGCTGAGGCCGCGGGTCACCCCGAACACGTCGCCCTTGGGGTCCTCGATGTCCTCGCCGAGCAGGCACACGGCTGGGTCGCTCTCGAGCTGGCGGCGCAGGACGCGGTTGAGGGCCTCACGCATGGTCAGCGCCGGCGCATCCGGGTTGCCCCGGTACTCGCGGCGCCCGGAAAAGGCGGCCGGGTATGCGACCTTCGCCGTGCCCGGGTCGGCCGGGCCCGGTTCCGCTCGCGCTTCGGCAGCGGCCTGCGCGACCTCGGCGATGAGGGCCGTCTCGAGCTGAGCCAGCGCCGCGTCGCCCATCTGCGACTCGCGCAGCGAATTGCGGATGGCCTCGAGGGGATCGCGTTTCCGGCTGGCCGCAAGGTCCTCGGCGGTGCGGTAGATCTCCTGGTCGTCCGCATTGGTGTGGTTGGAGAGCCGCTCGACGTCGAGGACGAGCAGGCTGGGGCCGCGGCTCCGCCGCGTGTGCGTCACAGCCGCCTCGAAGGCGGTCCGTGTCGCGGCGAGGTCGGCGCCGTCGACGCGCCGGATGCCGAGGCCCATGATGTGGTCGGCGGGACCGGACGGCAGGTCGAAGAAGGTCCGCCCGGGCGTCGCGGTGGAAATCGACCAGCGGTTGTTCTGCACCACGAACAGCACCGGGGCGTCGCTGCGCACCGCCTCCGCCAGCGCCTCGAGGAACTCGCCCTGCTGGGTGGTGCCGTCGCCGACGCAGCACAGCACGAGGGGGGTGTCGGGCTGGTTGCGTACCGCCTGCGCGTTGCCGACGGCTTGCAGGGCGTTGTTGCCGACCGGGCCGACCATGGAAGCCACGTTGAGCTGCCGCGCCGAGAAGTGGGCGCTCATCTGCCGCCCGGCCGAATGCGAGGGGCCCGTTGCCAGCAGGCCGCGGAAGAACTCGGCGACCGGCAGGCCGCGCGCCAGCAGCAGCGCCTTGTCGCGATAGTGCAGATGCAGCCAGTCCTGTGGCCCCAGGTAATCGGCCACCAGCGCCGTCGCCTCGTGCCCGGCGCCGGACACGTGGAAGTGGGCGAGGCCCTGCTTGACGTAGGCCTGCTCGACACGATCGACCTCGCGCGCCAGGAACATGGCGCGGTGCAACCTCAGCATGGTCGGGATGTCGGAGGTCATCAGCATCGTACGCAAACCGTAAACCGGCCCAAGGTGAAAAACCAGAACACTTGTGTGATGTTGCCGGGGTTGCGGCGGCTCCGCACGCGTCAGGCCGGCGGCTGGCCGGCCAAGACCGTGGACCGCTCAGACCCCCATGAAGCGGGCGAGGCGCCTGCCGGCGGCGAGGACGCGCGCCGGGTCCAGTGCACGGTCGTTGCGCCGGACCTCGAAATGCAGATGCGGGCCGGTCGAGCGCCCGGTCGAGCCGACCCTGGCGACCGGCATTCCGGTTCTGACGAGTTGCCCCTCCTTGGCGATAAAGCCGGACAGATGGGCGTAGCGGGTCACCAGGCCGTCGTCATGGGTGATCTCGACGACATTGCCGTAGCCGGATTTCCTGCCGACGAAGGTGACTCGGCCGAAGCCGGCGCTGAGCACCAGCGTGCCCGTGGCTGCCGGAAAATCCAGGCCGGAATGGAAGGCCCTGCCCCTGGTGAAGGGGTCCATGCGGTTGCCGAATCCCGAACTCGTGCGCGGGACGCCATCCAGAGGCGGGTGGATCGGCGCCACGGCGAGCGCGCCGCGCGCCGCCTTGAAGCGGGCAAGGGCTTCGGCGACGGCGTTGGCCTCGTCGAGGAGGCCGGGGGCATCGGGGGCGTCGCCCGGTGGAAGGTAGGGCCCGCCCACGGCGTCGGGCAGCGGACCCGGAAGCTCCGGCTGGATGCCGATCGTCTGCAACTCGCCGAGGATGGCATCGGTCGACTGCGTCGCCGCCCCGGAGAGTGCCGACAGCGCGAGGCGGCTGTCATCGAGCATCTGGTTGATCGCCTGCGCCGCGGCGGCAATGTCGTCGTCCGCGGCGCTGCCCGCCGCGGCGACCGGCACGGGCGGAGCGGCGGGCTCGCCCGTGGCGACCTGCGCCGCTTCGATGCCGAGTTCTGACGCCTGTTCGGCCAGCCGCCTGACGTATTGATGCTGTTCCAGCAACAGTTCCTGCTGCTGGCTCAGTTCCTGCAACTGCAGATTGACGTCGCCGGCCTGCGCGTAGTGGCGCGAATGCAGGCGATCGATTTCGATGCGCAGTTGCGCGATGCGGTCCTCATAGGCGGCGATGACCCGCTCGTTCTCCCCGTTGACGAGGCCGACAATGTCGGGGGCCATCAACAGGGCGACGAGCGTGACGACGTTGGCAGCGAAGAGGGCGGCAAAGCTGCCATAGAACAGGGCCGGATGGATGCCGTTGCGCCGGACCCGCACGGGCCGGTCCTTGCCGAACGTCCTGTCCGGGGGCGATGGTTTCTGACGCACGGACGACAACTCCGGAACGCGACTTGGCGGTCCGGCGATCATTGCTCGGTAACGTTAACAAAGCCGAAAAGGAACGCGGTCGCTTGCCTAGGCGGCGAGGAGCGCGCGCGTCGCCTCCAGAACCTGGGCGGCATGCCCCTTGATGCGTGTCACTCGCCAGATGCCGGCGATGGCGCCGTCCGGCCCGACGAGGAAGGTCGTGCGGATCAATCCCGTGTAGGCGCGTCCGAAGGTGGTCTTGGGACCCCAAACGCCATATGCGGCGATCGCCTGGTGGTCGGGATCTGCAGCCAGCACAAGCTTCAGGTCGTATTTGTCGCGGAACCGGCAGTGTTCGGCCACGCTGTCGGGCGATATGCCGACGACATGGGCGCCGAGCCCCCTGAAGTCCGGCATCAGTTGCGTGAATTCCCGGTTCTCGAGGGTGCAGCCCTCAGTGTCGTCCTGGGGGTAGAAAACGAGCACGACCGGGGAGCCCCTATGCTCCGAGAGGCGGAAGACGCCGCCGCTGTCGGTGGCAAGAGCAAAGTCGGGCGCCGGCGCGCCGATTGCCATGGCCGGCATGGTCGAATCTCCCCGTTTCCGAACGCATCAACACCACGGCATATATGGGTTTGTGCGCCATATTCCAGCCGGTATCATCGGGCAGTAGAGCCCGTGCCCCGGTTGATTCTAGGATAGCGGGCCAAGCCGGGCAGTCTCAAGTCGGAAACCAGTGAAGCCAACACCAGAGCCAGGTCAAAAGGTCCGGAGGCGCTCCACGTTGCGCGCTGTCGCGCGGGTCGCCGCATGGGTGTTCGGGGTCCCGCTGACGCTGCTCGCCGTCCTCTATGTCATCCTGCTGATCACGCCGATCCCGCTGCCGTTCGTCAACAGTCAGGTGCGCAACCTGGTCCTCAGTTCCATGCCGGAGGGGAGCGAACTGGAACTGGGGGACATGGCGCTGGCGCTCGAGGCCTACGCCTGGCCGGTGATCAAGTTCAGTCCTGTGGTCTATACCGATGCGCACAGCGGCGCCAAGATCCGCATGGACGCGCTGGAAGTGGGGTTTTCCCCCGTGCGCGCCCTCATCGGCCAGCCCGGCGCCACGATTGCCATCGTCGCACCGCACCTGCAGGTGAACCAGGATCTGTTCGGTCCGCGCCTGACCAGTTTCGAGATCGTGCCTGATCCGAACGGCGGCCGGCCGACCGTGCGGGTGATCGAAGGGACGGCGGCATTTCCCCAGGTCGGCATTTCCGCCCATGGCGTCGACGTGAAGGGCGAGTCGCCGACGGCAGGGCCGCAGATGCGGTCCGACAATGACTGGCTGATCTACAATCTCGAGGCGGCGGGAGCCGGCATCGCGGCCATCATGGAACAGGCGGAACTCGGGCGCTTCTCGCGCCTGCTGGTACGCGGCGGCACGCTCGACATGAACGACGCGCTGTACGGCCTGTTCCGTACCTTCAACGACATCACGCTCGACATTTCACCCACCGCCGACGGCAAGGTGGTGGAAGGCAACTTCTCGGCCGATTTCGGCGGCACGGTGATGAACGGCATCGTCGAGCGCCTGCTGTCCGAGGACGGGCGCGAGGCGCGGCTGAAGGCCTCGATCACCAATCTCGACCTCGCCTCGTTCCTGCCGTTCGTCGACGACCCCGAAGCCATCATGTCCCTGGTCGGCCCCAGCGCGGTCTCGATCGACGTCGGTTTCGACGCGGCCACCAACAAGGTGCTGGACGGCATCTTCCATGTCGACCTGACCGGCACCGACCTGCGCATCGACGACGACTACTTCCCCGTGGCGACGAGCATCGCCGAGATCAAATGGGAACCCGCCATCGGCCAGTTCACCATGGGCGAGACGCAGGTATCGATCGGTGAAAGCTCGGGCAGGACGTCGGGGGTGTTCGTGCTCGGGCTGGATGAACTGTACGGCCCGACGGTCGGCATCTCGATGCGCGCTTCCGACGTCAGCATTCATTCGGAGTTGGGCGCCCCCGAGACGCCGTTCTCGGAGATGACGTTCACGGGCTGGTCGGCCCCGCTCTACGGCGCCATGGGGATCGACCAGTTCCAGGCCAGCAAGCTCGATGGCGCGCGCCTTGCCGGAACCGGGCGGGTCGACATGTTGCGCAGCGGCATGGGCTTCGACATGACCATTGCCGGCGAGGGCATTACGGCCGACGATCTCAAGCGGCTGTGGCCGTATTTCATCGCCACCGACTCGCGCGAGTGGTTCGTCAAGAACGTGGTGGCCGGCAAGATCGGCGCCTCCTCGATGAAGTACTCGTTTCCGGTCGGCACCGTTGCCAAGAAGGGCGAGAACAAGCCGATCCCCAAGAACGGCATGTATATCGACATCACCGGCGTCGGGGTGAAGATCATCCCCATGGAGGGCATGGGGCCGATCGCCATCGACGGTGAAACGAGGCTGGAGGTGCGGGACAACCAGGTCACCGTCGCCGCCGACGGCGGCACCGTGATGACCGCGGGCGGCCCGATCGCGGTGGCCAACGCCGCCCTCGTCATGGGCAGCGAACGCCCGGACGAGCGGCTCATCGAGATTTCCGGCGACCTGTCGGGCGACATTCCCGCCCTGGTCGCCTTTGCCCGCGACAAGCAGCCCGAGCTGCTGGCCAAGGGCGGCCTGCCGGTCGACCTGGATGCGCTCGGCGGCGACCTCAGCCTCACGCTGGTATCGACCATCGTCCTCGACGCGCAGGGCCAGACCAAGAGCCTCGACTACGCCGTCAACGGCGTGGTGCAGGACTTTGCCAGCGCCGAGCCGCTCGACAGCCACACCATCGCCAACGGGCAGTTCTCCTTCGTGGCCTCGCAGGCCGGTTTCCGGGTCGCGGGCGGGGCGGTGGTCGACGGGATCGTGGCCGACGTGGTGCTCGAAGGCAAGCTCGAGGAGGGAGCCCCGCCGCCCACCGTGCTGCTGAGTTCGACGCTCGACGCCGAGGACCTCAAGAAGATGGGGTTCGACGTCTCCGAGTTCATCCGGGGCCAGGTGAAGTTCGTGGCGAGGCCAATGCCGGACGCCAGCATCCAGATGGCGGTCGACCTCGAGAAGGCCGAGGTCACCATCAAGGATCTCGGGATCAGCAAGGCGGCCGGCGTGCCCGGGGCCCTGAGGGCTGCGGTCCGCCAGGATGGGACGGTCACCGAACTGAGCCAGATCGACGTGAGTTTCGGCGACGTCAAGCTGGCCGGCAGCCTGCAGTACGAGGAGAAGGAGGGCCTGCGCTCGGCCGAGTTCAGCAATTTCGCGCTCAGCAGCGGCGACCAGGCGCAGATGTCGCTGACGCCGATCAACGGCGGCTACCAGGTGCGCGTACGCGGCGAGCAGCTCGACCTCAAGCCGATGTTCAAGCGCTTCTTCGGGCTGGGGGGCGATTCGACCGGCGGCCCGCAGGCGACCGCCTTCACCCAGACCATCGCCCTCGACGTCGAGCTCAAGCGGGCGCTGGGTTTCTACAAGACGACGGCGTTCAACCTCGACCTCGACCTCGTGCTGCGGGGGGCGGACCTGCAGAGGGCCAGCCTGCAGGCGCAACTGGGCGCCGAGCGCAGCGTGTCGGTGACCACCAACCCCACGCCCGACGGCAAGGTCATGTCGGTGGCGTTCAACGACCTGGGCACGATCCTCAGGCTGCTGGGCGTCTATCCCAATATCGAGGGCGGCCAGGGCAGCCTGGTGATCGACACGGTCGACGAGCGCAAGCTCGACGTGGGCCGCTTCGTGCTCAGGGACTTCGCCATCGTCGACGAGGACAACGTCGCTCAGATTCTCGGCAACCACCAGGAGTCGCGGCAACTCATCGCGCGCCAGAACAAGCTGACGTTCCGCAGCGGCGAGGTGCAGTTCCTGCGCCGCAAGGACAGGATCGAAGTGACCGATGCCATCCTCAGCGGCGACACGGTCGGCGGCACCGCGCGCGGCTTCATCTACACCGACACCCGCCAGTACGACCTGTCGGGAACCTACGTGCCGCTGTTCGGGCTCAACAACGTCTTCCAGAAGCTGCCCATCTTCGGCCCGCTGCTGGGCGGCCGGGAGGGCGAGGGCCTTCTCGGCGTGACGTTTGCCATTCGCGGGCCGCTCGACAACCCCGACTTCAAGGTAAACCCGATGTCGGCGCTGGTCCCGGGCGCCTTCCGGCGCATCTTCGAGTACCGGGCGCGCGAGGCCCCGCGGGTGGAATAGGCCCGTCGCTAAACGGGCTTCACCAGGGCGTGCCGCTTCCTGCCGACGGAAACCTTGATGACGCCTTCCGGCAGAAGCATGTTCTTGCCGATGCTTAGACGCTCATCTTCAACCAGGCCGTCATTGAGCCGCACGGCGCCCGACTGGACGCTGCGACGCGCGTCGCTGTTGGAGACGGCGAGGCCGACCTTGACCAGCAGATTGAGGATACCGATGCCGGCGTCGAGTTCGGAGCGGGCGATTTCGGTGGTCGGCAGGGACAGGTCGATGGCACCTGCCTCGAAGGTCGCCCGCGCCGCCTCGGCGGCCTGCTCGGCGGCCTCGCGGCCGTGCACCACGGCCGTCGCCTCGGTGGCGAGTATCTTCTTGGCTTCGTTGAGTTCGGCGCCGCCGAGCCCGGCCAGCCGGGCGATTTCATCGAGCTTCAGGCGCGTAAAGATCTTGAGGAAGCGCCCGACGTCGGCGTCCTCCGTGTTGCGGAAATATTGCCAGAACTCGTAGGGGGAGAACAGGTCGCCGTTGAGCCAGACCGCGCCGCTGGCGGTCTTGCCCATCTTCTGGCCGGAGGACGTCGTCAGCAGCGGGGTGGTCAGGGCGTAGAGCTGCGGGCCGCCCATGCGGTGACTGAGATCGACGCCGTTGATGATGTTGCCCCACTGGTCCGAGCCGCCCATCTGCAGCACCGTGCCGTAGCGGCGGTTGAGCTCGACGAAGTCGTAGCCCTGCATGATCATGTAGTTGAATTCAAGAAATGACAGTGACTGGTCACGGTCCAGGCGCAGTTTGACACTGTCGAAAGATAGCATGCGATTGACGGAGAAATGTCGTCCGACCTCCCGCAAGAATTCGACATAGTTTAGCTTCAGCAGCCAGTCGGCGTTGTTGACCATGATGGCGTCGGTTGGGCCGTCGCCGAAGCGCAGGATCTTCGAGAAGATGCGCTTGATCCCCTCAATGTTGGTGGCGATGGTCTCGACCGACAGCAATTTGCGCTGCTCGTCGCGGAACGAGGGATCGCCCACCATCGACGTGCCGCCGCCCATCAGGGCGATCGGCCGGTGGCCGGTTTCCTGCAGCCAATACAACAGGGTAGCGGTGATCAGGTTGCCGATATGCAGGCTGGTGGCGGTCGCGTCGTAGCCGACATAGCCGGTGATCGGGCCGGCCAGCGCCAGCGCATCGAGGCCCTCGGGATCGGAAACCTGGTGGATCAGGCCGCGTTCATCCAGCACCTGCAGGAAGTCTGAGCGAAATTTTGCCATGTGGAGGAACGCCTTCTGAACGGAGTTTACGCGGGCGAGGGGCGGGAAGGGGACCTCAACGGCCCTTGCCGGCCGCGATCTCGGCACGGCGGCGGTCGAGGTACTCGCTGCACTTGCCGATCAGTTCCTCGACCTTGCCCTCGTAGAAGTGGTTGGCGCCCTCGACGATCTGCTGCTCGATGGTGATGCCCTTCTGCGTCTTGAGCTTGTCGACCAGCTTCTGCACCGCCTGCGGCGGCGCCACCCGGTCGCGGTCGCCGTGGATGATGAGGCCGGAGGAAGGGCAGGGGGCGAGGAAGGAGAAGTCGTACAGGTTCTCCGGCGGCGACACCGAGATGAAGCCCTCGACCTCGGGCCGGCGCATCAGCAACTGCATGCCGATCCAGGCCCCGAAGGAAAAGCCGGCGATCCAGCAGCCGCGGCTTTCCCGGTTCAGGCTCTGCAGCCAGTCGAGCGCGGACGCGGCGTCCGACAATTCGCCGATGCCGTGGTCGAACACGCCCTGCGAACGGCCGACGCCGCGCGAGTTGAAGCGCAGGACGGAAAAGCCGCGCTGGGCGAACATGTAGAACAGGTGATAGACAATCTGATTGTTCATCGTGCCGCCGAATTCGGGGTGCGGGTGCAGCACGATGGCGATCGGGGCGTTGGGATCCTTGCCCTGTTGATACCGGCCCTCCAGGCGTCCTTCAGGTCCGTTGAAAATCACTTCTGGCATCGGTCGGTTTCCTCAGGCAGGCGCGGCACCGGCACGTCCGGCCAGCGGATTCCCGGCTTGACGAACGTGCCGCCGCTACCTAAAACAGGTGGCGAAAAACCAGTTTAGAATCGTTCGAAACTGGTTTCCCGGGATCGGTCGAACCGGCTCTTGCGGCCGCTACCGGGTGGGTGAGCGCTCTTTTAGAGAATGTGAGCGCCCGATTTCAAGCAGTGTTTCGGGGTAGTATGGGCACCGACGCGCCGAGGCGACATGAAATGACTCAGGCAGCCACCTATCTCGACCACAACGCCTCCGCCCCGCTCCTGCCGGAAGCGAAGGCGGCGATGCTGGCGGCGTTCGAGCTGACCGGCAACCCGTCCTCGGTGCACCGGCACGGGCGGCTGCTGCGCAATGCCGTGGACACGGCGCGCCGCCAGGTGGCGAGGCTGGCAGGCGCGGAACACGACCAGGTGGTCTTCACCGGCTCGGCCACCGAAGCCATCACCCAGGCCATCGTCGGCGGCGCGGATGCGCTCAGGATCGATGGCATCGTGATCAGCGCCGGCGAGCACGTCGCGGCCCTCAAGGCCGCCGAACTGACCGGGCTGCCGGTCACCCGCGTGGACCTCGACGGGGACGGGCGCATCCGGGTCGACCAGCTCGCCGCCGCGATCGGTTCGGCGGACATGGTCGGCCTGCGGCTCCTGGTCTGCGTGCACCTCGTCAACAACGAGACCGGGGTGGTCCAGCCCGTCGAGGACATCGAGCGGCTGGTGGGGCCGAGCCCGCATTACCTTTTCGTCGACGCGGTGCAGGGGTTCGGCAAGCTGGATCTGGCATTCGCCGCACGGGCACCCGATATGATGGCATTGAGTGCCCACAAGATCGGCGGGCCGGCCGGCGTCGGCGCCCTGCTGCTCAAGGGACACGCCGACCAGGTCAGGCTGATCCCCGGCGGCGGCCAGGAACAGGGCCGTCGCGGCGGGACCGAGCCGGCGGCACTGATCGCCGGGTTCGGCGCCGCGGCGGACAGTTTCCCGGGTCGCTTCGAGAAGGCGGGAGCCGCCGCGTTGATCGAGCGTGCCGAAGCCGGCATGCGGGCGGTCGCGCCCGATCTCGTGGTATTCGGCGCGGCGGCGAGGCGCGTCGGCAGCGTCAGCAATTTCGCGGTGCCGGGGCTGAAGAACTCGGTGGCCATGATGGGCCTCGACCTGCTGGGGCTGTCGGTATCGGCAGGATCCGCCTGCTCCTCCGGCAAGGTGGGCCCCAGCCACGTACTGGCAGCCATGGGGGTTGCCCCCGAACTGGGCGAATGCGCCCTGCGTTTGAGTTTGGGATGGTCTTCGACGGCAGATGACGTCGCAGCGTTTCTCAGTGGATTTGGCGAGGTCGTCGGACGGCATCGCAGCCGGCACGGCCGGGCAGCTTAGGAAAGAAGGACATGGCATCAGTAGCTTTCGACATCCCCACGCTGAAGGAGGAGATCGAGCGGGAGACCGTGGAACAGGTGCTCGCGCTCGATGTCGATAAGTACAAGTACGGGTTCGAGACCGAGATCGAGAGCGAGAAGGCCCCCAAGGGCCTCAACGAGGACATCATCCGGCTGATCTCGAAGAAGAAGGACGAGCCCGAGTGGATGCTGGAGTGGCGGCTGGACGCCTATCGCCACTGGCTCACCATGGACGAGCCGCGCTGGTCGCGGGTGAAGTATCCCAAGATCGACTTCCAGGACATCTACTTCTACGCGGCGCCGAAGTCGGCGAAGGGGCCGCCGAAGAGCCTCGACGAGGTCGATCCCAAGCTGCTCGAAATGTACGAGAAGCTGGGCGTGCCGCTGAGGGAGCGCGAGGTCCTGGCCGGCGTCGAGCGCCCAAAGGTGGCGGTCGATGCAGTGATCGACTCCGTCTCCGTGGTCACCACCTTCCGCGAGGAACTGGCCAAGGTCGGGATCATCTTCTGCTCCATCAGCGAGGCGATCCGGGAGCACGGGGACCTGGTGAAGCAGTATATCGGCTCGGTCGTGCCGGTGTCGGACAACTACTATGCCACGCTCAACTCGGCGGTCTTCACCGACGGGACGTTCTGCTACATCCCCAAGGGCGTGCGCTGCCCGATGGAGCTGTCGACCTACTTCCGCATCAACGAGAAGAAGACCGGCCAGTTCGAGCGCACCCTGATCATCGCCGAGCCCGACAGCTATGTGAGCTATCTCGAGGGCTGCACGGCGCCGAGCCGCGATGAGAACCAGCTGCACGCGGCGGTGGTGGAACTGGTGGCGCACGACAACGCCGAGATCAAGTACTCGACCGTGCAGAACTGGTACCCCGGGGACAAGGACGGCAAGGGCGGCGTCTACAATTTCGTCACCAAGCGCGGCGACTGCCGCGGCGCCGGCTCCAAGATCTCCTGGACGCAGGTGGAAACCGGTTCGGCCATCACCTGGAAGTACCCGAGCTGCATCCTGCGCGGCGACAATTCGCGCGGCGAGTTCTATTCCATCGCCATCTCGAACGGGTACCAGCAGGTCGACTCCGGGACCAAGATGATCCACCTCGGCAAGAACACGTCGAGCCGCATCATCAGCAAGGGCATTGCCGCCGGCTTCTCGGACAACACCTATCGCGGCCAGGTGTCGGCGCACGCCCGGGCCAAGGGCGCGCGCAACTTCACCCAGTGCGACAGCCTGCTGATCGGCGACAAGTGCGGGGCCCACACCGTGCCCTATATCGAGAGCCGCAACGCCACGGCGGTGTTCGAGCACGAGGCGACGACGTCCAAGATCTCGGACGACATGCTGTTCTATTGCCAGCAGCGCGGGCTTTCCGCGGAAGAGGCGGTGGCGCTGATCGTCAACGGCTTCGTGCGCGACGTGCTGCAACACCTGCCCATGGAATTCGCCGTCGAGGCGCAGAAACTCATCTCGGTGAGCCTGGAAGGCAGCGTCGGGTAGGCGCGCGCCTAGGAAAAGGCGG
>NZ_DASWVV010000143.1:0-15831 GCF_036406155.1 Devosia sp.
AGGCGATGGCGTTCCCCATCATCCCGTGCGACCTGTGCGGGTCGCAGGATGGGCTCGAACGCAATGCCATGAAGGCGATGCTCGACGATATCGAGCGGCGCATGCCGGGCCGCAAGGACGTGATGATCCGGGCCCTGGGCAATGTGCGGCCGAGCCATCTGCTCGACCCGAAACTGTTCGATTTCGCGGCGCTGCGACCGGGAGAGGGGCAATGAGCGCGGTCGACGTCGCGGCCCTGGCGGCAATCCTCAGGCGGGCCGCGAAGGCGGAGATCCTGCCGCGGTTCCGGCGCCTCGACGAAGGCATGGTGCGCCAGAAGAGCGAGGCCATCGACCTCGTCACCGAGGCCGACGAGGCGGCGGAACGACATATCGCAGCCGAGGTCCGCAATTTGCTGCCGGAGGCGCTGTTCGTCGGCGAGGAATCGGTCGCGCGGGACCCCGGCCTTCTCGCTGCGCTCGACGACGCGGCGCTCGCAGTGGTGGTCGACCCGGTCGACGGCACGGCGAACTTCGCCGCCGGGCTGCCGCTGTTCGCCGTCATGGCGGCAGTGGTGCGGAACGGGGAGACCGTCGCCGGCATCATCTACGATCCGATGGGCGACGATTTCGCGCTCGCCGAGAAGGGAGGCGGTGCCTATATGCGCTTCCCCGACCAGGGGCGCGACATGCGCCTGCAGGTGGCGACCCCGCCGGACCTGGCCCAGATGGTGGGCTGCGTCTCGACGGCCTTCATGCCGGCCGCGCGCAAGCCGCAGATTCTTGCCAACCTCGCCAAGGTGCGGGTGGCCGCCAACTACCGCGTCGCCGGGCACGCCTACCGCCTGCTGGCCGCGGGGCACATCCATTTCGCCGCCTTCAACAAGCTGATGCCCTGGGATCATCTGGCCGGTACGCTCATCGTCGAGGAGGCGGGTGGGTATGCGGCGCGCTTCGACGGCTCGCGCTACCTGCCGGTGCACCGCGCGGGCGGCTTGCTCGTGGCGGCGAACGAGGATTGCTGGAAGCAGCTGCGCAGCGAGGTCTTCACGTTCTAGCAGCTTGGCGGGAGGCTGAGTTGGACAGCAAGGACTACTGGGCGATCGCCGAGCGCGACATCGAGATCCAGAACCCCGTCACCGACCGCAAGCTGCGCCTGCTCGACGATTATTGCGACGTCCGCGACGGCCTGAGCGTCCTCGATATCGGCTGCGGCAAGGCGTGGGTGATGCGGCGCTGGGCCGAACAGTTCGACCTGCGCGGTACAGGGCTCGAGATCAATCCTGCCTTCGCCGCCTTCGCCCGGCAGAAGGCCGCGGAGCGGGGGCTCGGCGACCGGCTGACATTCGTCGACGGCCCGGCAGACGCGTTCACACCCGAGCCGGGCTCGTACGACATCGTCATCTGCCTGGGCGCAAGTTTCGCGCTGGGGGGCTTCGTGCCGGCGGTCGACTGGATGGTCCGGGCGGTTAGGCCGGGCGGCACGCTGGTCATCGGCGACGTGACTCTCAGGCACCGCCCGGCCGTGCCGCGCCCGGAGCTGCACCTGCCGCACGACGCGCCCGACACCATCGGCGTGATCGAGCGGCACGGCGCGGTGGTGTCGGCGCTGATCAGCGCCTCGGACGCCGATTACGAGCGCTATGTCAGCCATCACCGCCACGCAGTGCTGGAATGGGCGCGCGAAAACCCCGGGCATCCGGACCACGACGCGGCGCTGACGCAGAGCCGCGCGGACTGGCTGCACTACCTCAGGGCCATCCGCCCGCTGCTGGGCTGGACCATCTTCGTGGCGCGTCGCGACGGCTAGGCTAGCGCTCGCCGGTCGGGGGGTGTTACGCGTGGCCGACGCCGAACAGCTTGCCGTTCTCGGCGACGAGAATGGCGCCCAGCGCCAGCGCCCCCATCACGAAATAGCCGCCGGAAACGGGAACGAGCGTCCCGTCGAAGGCCTGGCCGATCACCGTGCCGAGCAGCGCGCCGCCGACCGTCTGGATGAAGCCGAACACTGACGAGGCGGTGCCGGCGACGGCGCCGAGCGGCTCCATCGACAGGGAGTTCATGTTCGAGGCGGCCCAGCCGAAGGTGAACATGATCACGGCGTGCAGGCCGAGGAACAGCCACAGCGGCATCAGGCCGGCGAGGCTGAGCGCCAGCCAGACGGCGGAGACGCCGGTGAAGACGAGGACGGCCCCGTGGCTCAGCCGCCGCATCCCGAAGTGTCGCACGATGCGTGAATTGAGGAAGGAGGAAACCGCCATCAGCCCGGCGACGGCAGCGAACGGGACGGGAAACCAGACGCCGAGGTCGAACACGTCGACATAGATCTGCTGCGCCGTGTTGATGAAGCCGACCAAAGCGCCGAACAGGAACATGCCGGCAAGCCCGTACGAGAAGGCCATGCGATTGGCGAAGACGATGGAGAAGCCGCCGATCACGGCGGCGGCGGTAAGTGGCCGCCGCCGCGCCGGATCGAGCGTTTCGGGCAGGCGCAGCAGCGCCCACAGGCCGAAGACCGTGGCGAGCCCGGCCATGAAGATGAACAGGGCCGGCCAGGGGCTGACGAACAGCAGCACCTGCCCCAGGCCGGGGGCGATCACCGGGACCGCCATGAACACCATGAAGATCAGCGACATCACCTCGGCCATGGCGCGGCCGGCGAAGCGGTCGCGCACCACGGAGTTGGCGACCACCCTTGTCGCGGAGGCGCCGACGCCCTGTATGGCCCGCAGCGCCAGCAGCACCGTGAAATCCGTGGCGAAGGCGGCTGCGAAGGCGCAGGAGATGTAGATGGCGAGGCCGACGAGCAGAGGCCCGCGCCGGCCGAAGCGATCGGCCAGCGGCCCGAAGACCAGCTGGGCGGCGCCGAAGCCCAGCATGTAGGCGGCGATCACGAATTGCCGCTCGTTCTCGGTGGCGACGCCCAGGGCGTCGCCCATCTGCGGCAGCGCCGGCAGCATCACGTCGATGGCCAGCGCGTTGAGCGACATGATGGCAGCGAGCAGGGCGATGAACTCGGGACGGGTCAGCTCGCGCGTCGCCGTGGCTTTGTAAGGCATGAGGCAAATGTCCGGACGGTCTGGAAATCTTGCAGGCGCGCTGCGGCGGCACCATGGCCCCCGCTGTCACGGGTAACAAGCGGAGACGGGGTTTCAGGCGAGGGCGGCCTGGAATGCGGGGGCGCTGCGCTCGCGGATGGGCATGTGGATGATCGCCGAACCCAGGCCGAGCAGGATACCGAGGTACCACACGAGGCTGTACGAGCCGGTCTGGTCGAAGACGTAGCCGCCCAGCCAGACGCCGATGAAGGAGCCGAGCTGGTGCGACAGGAAGGCGACCCCGTACAGCATGCCCATGTAGCGGGCGCCGAAGAACAGGCTGACCAGCCCGGCGGTGAGCGGCACGGTGGACAGCCACAGCAGCCCCATCGCCGCCCCGAACATGTAGGCGCTGAGTTCGGTGACGGGGAACAGCACGAACAGGGCGATGATCACGGCGCGCGAGAAGTAGATGGTCGCAAGCAGAAGCTGCTTGGGCAGGCGGCTGCCGAGATAGCCCGACAGCAACGAGCCGACGATGTTGAACAGACCGATCACGGCGATGGACCAGCTGCCCACCTCCGGCGACAGCCCGCACTGCACCAGATAGGCGGGCATGTGCACGTTGATGAAGGCGATGTGGAAGCCGCACACGAAGAAGCCGATCACCAGCAGGCGATACGAGCCGTGCCCCCAGGAGCGCGCCAGCGCCTGCATGAAGGGCAGGTCGGCGTGCCCGGACGCGCTTTCGGTGCGGCCGCGCAGGGCGACGGACAGAGGCACGATGAGCAGCAGCACGCCGCCGAGATAGACCAACGCCGTCGCCCAGCCGAAATTGGAGATGAAGGCCTGGCCGACGGGCGCGAAGACGAACTGGCCCATCGAGGAGGCGGCGGTGGCGATGCCGAACACGAAGCTGCGCTTCTCCGGCGGCACGGAGCGCCCGAAGGCCGCCATGACGACGGTGAAGGAGGCAACCGAGATGCCGACGCCGGTGACGATGCCCGCGGAGAGATAGAGCAGGGGCGCGGTGGGCGAGAAGGCCATGAGGATGATGCCGCCGCCATAGATGAGCGCGCCCACGGAGAGCACGCGGGCGGTGCCGTATCTATCGGCGAAGCCGCCGGCGAACGGCTGGGCAATGCCCCAGGCGAGGTTCTGGATGGCCATGGCCATGCCCCATTCCTCGCGGCTGAGGCCGAGATCGGCCGTCATCGGCAGGGTGAACAGGCCCATCGCCCCGCGCACGCCGAAGCCGATGGCGGCGATGAGACAGCCCGCCAGGATGATCACGGGCAGGGGAATGCCCGGGCGAGCCGGCGCGGAAATGGTGATGGCGGACATGTCGACCCTTTCTTCAGAGCCCTGTTTACGCCGGCCGGGCGGCCGCGGGAAGCGCAAAGGGGTGATGGATCGGATCACTGGAATTCATGCGCCGGGCAGCCTTGCCGCGGGCATGCAGACGAAAACGGCCGGATGAATCCGGCCGTCGAGCGTGGCGAAACGGACGCGATCAGGCGGTCTGCTTGACCGGCACGCCCTTGTCGGCGAAGTGCGCCTGCAACTCGCCGGCCTGGAACATTTCCGAAACGATGTCGGCGCCGCCGACGAACTCGCCCTTGACATAGAGCTGGGGAATGGTCGGCCAGTTGGAATAGGCCTTGATGCCCTCGCGCAGTTCCTGGTTCTCGAGCACGTTGGCGCTGCCGTACTGGACGCCGAGATAGTTGAGGATCTGGACGACGCGCCCGGAGAAGCCGCACTGCGGGAAATCCGGCGACCCCTTCATGAACAGGAAGACGTCGTTGTTCTTCACCTTGTCGTCGATGAAAGCGTTGATGTCGGTCATTTCGGTGCCTTTCGCCATCCGGGGAGGGCCGGAGAATTTCCTGAGTAGATAAGACAGCTTTGCGCCGCTGTCGAGGTTTTCGTCAGGCCCTCAGTCCGGCGTGCGCGTCTGCAGCGCGAGCGAATGCAGCACGGTGCCGAGGTCGTCGCCAAAGGCGGCGTTGACCATCTGGTGCTGCTGAACCCGGGACTTGCCGCGGAAGGATTCGGAGATCACCGTCGCCGCGTAGTGGTCGCCGTCGCCCGCGAGGTCGCGGATCTCGACCTTGGCGTCGGGGAGCGCGGCCTTGATGCGGCGTTCGATTTCGTTGGCGGCCATGCCCATGGCGATTCCCTGCGTTGGTCGTGACGTGTGGGAGTCATATGGCATGCAGGTCGGGCCGCTTCAATCCTCGCACCGGCCGCGCGCCCCCGGGGCGCCGGGCTAGCCGCGGTCGTCGAGCGGGATGCAGCACTCGCCGTCGGAGCGGGTCGAAAAGTTGGCGATGATGAAATCGACCAGCGGCCGGGCCTCGCCGGCAATGGCCTTTTCCATCAGGCACTCGATGGCATAGGTGAGGCCCCCGGCGACCGCTTCGGCATGCACGATGCGCAGCGGCACGCCGAGCGGCGAATTGTCGCTCTCGCCCTCGTAGAGCAGGGCGGGACCGCTGGCGAAATTCACGACGTTCCGCGCGACCACCTTGAAGCCGGGGAAATCCGTCACCCAGCTCGCCTCGATGCCCTTGATGTCGAGCTTGTCGAGCGCGGTTTCGGCGGACCAGTCCGCATCCCCGCCGGCGACCGCGAAGACGTCGCACTGCAAGGGGGCGCCTGGGTGCTGCAGCGTCAGGATGGTCGCCGGGCTGCCGTCGTCCACCGAGCGGAAGACGTTGGGATAGATGGCGGTATAGGGCAGGTCGTCGGTCAGGCCGCGATCGATGACGACCTGCGGCTGCTCCTGCGCCAGCGCGCCGCCGCCAAGGGCCGCGAGCGCGAGCAGGATGACGGCGCGCCGGGCGGTTGCGGGCTTGCTCATGGGCTGTTTCTCCCTCCTTCGCCGCCAGCATAGCCGACAAAGCGACGCGAACATGACGGGGCAATGGAAACGGCGCCGCCCCGCCTCGCCTCGCGCCGGCTAATGCCCCTCGAGTTCGCCTCCCATGTAGCGTGGGAACCAGGCTTCGTGGGCGGCGCGCAGCTCGGCGAGCGGGATCGGCCGGGCTTCCCCGAGGGTCAGCGCGGTCCCGCCTGTATTGCCGATCCACGGCGCGAACACGCCGGCACTGGGGTAGATGTCCTCGAAGAAGCGGTCGAGCGTTTCTCGCTTCATGGTGACGAGGTAGCGCCCCTGGTCCTCGCCGAAGAAGAGCGGGATGGGGTCGCCGCCCTCGAGCTGGTTGACCGTGGCGCCGATGCCGGAGGCGATGGCCATCTCGGCGAGGGCAATGGCGAGGCCGCCATCGGACAGGTCGTGCACGGCGGTGGCGATGCCGTCGCGGATCAGGGTGCGGACGAGGTCGCCGACCTTCTTCTCATGCGCGAGGTCGACGGGCGGCGGCGGGCCGTCGCGGCGGCCGAAGAGGTCGCGCAGGTAGATCGACTGGCCCAGATGCGTGCCCCACCAGTCCGGTGCCCCGAACAGCAGGATGGCCTCGCCCTCGGCGGCGAAGCCGCTGCGCGCCATGCGCGTCCAGTCCGGGATGAGGCCGACGCCGCCGATGGTCGGGGTCGGCAGGATGCCGCGGCCGTTGGTTTCGTTGTAGAGCGACACGTTCCCCGAAACGATGGGGAAGTCGAGCGCCCGGCAGGCTTCGCCGATGCCTTTGACGGCCTGCACCAGCTGGCCCATGATCTCGGGCCGCTCGGGATTGCCGAAATTGAGGTTGTCGGTGGCCGCGATCGGGTCGGCGCCGACGGCGGTGAGGTTGCGCCAGGCTTCGGCGACGGCCTGCTTGCCGCCCTCGAAGGGATCGGCCTCGCAATAGCGCGGCGTGACGTCGGAGGTGAAGGCCAGCGCCTTGGTCGGGTGGCCGTCGACGCGGATGACGCCGGCATCCCCGCCCGGCCGCTGCAGCGAGTTGCCCTGGATCCAGGTGTCGTACTGCTCGTACACCCAGCGCCGCGAACACAGCGCCGGCGAGCCGATCATGCGTAGGAGGGCGTCGGCGACGTCCATCTGCGGGATGTCGTCGGGAGCGAGCGGGGGCGGTGGCACCGGCATGTCCCACGGCCGGTCGTACTCGGGCGCCTCGTCGCCCAGCTCCTTGATCGGCAGGTTGGCGACCTCGTCGCCCTGCCACAGCACGCGGAACCTCAGGTCGTCCGTGGTGCGCCCGACCGTGGCGAAATCTAGCTCCCATTTCTCGAAGACGGCGCGCGCCGCCGCTTCCTTGTCGGGGTGCAGCACCATGAGCATGCGCTCCTGGCTCTCCGACAGCATCATCTCGTAGGGCGTCATGCGCTCTTCGCGCACCGGCACCTTGTCGAGGTCGAGCTCGATGCCGAGGTCGCCCTTGGCTCCCATCTCGACGGCCGAGCAGGTGAGGCCGGCCGCGCCCATGTCCTGGATGGCGATGACGGCGCCCGTGGCCATGAGCTCGAGGCAGGCCTCGAGCAGGCGCTTCTCGGTGAAGGGATCGCCGACCTGCACGGTGGGGCGTTTCTCGTCGATGTCGTCGCCGAACTCGGCGGAGGCCATGGTGGCGCCGCCGACGCCGTCGCGGCCGGTCCTGGCGCCGAGATAGACTACCGGCAGGCCGATGCCCCGGGCCTTGGAATAGAAGATCTTGTCGGCGTCGGCGAGGCCGGCGGCGAAGGCGTTGACCAGGATGTTGCCGTTGTAGCGCTCGTCGAACTCGACTTCGCCGCCTACGGTGGGCACGCCGAAGCTGTTGCCGTAGCCGCCCACGCCGGCGACCACGCCGGCGACCAGGTGCCGCGTCTTTTCGTGTCCGGGATCGCCGAAGCGCAGGGCATTCATCGCCGCGACGGGGCGTGCGCCCATGGTGAAGACGTCGCGCAGGATGCCGCCGACCCCGGTCGCCGCGCCCTGGTAGGGCTCGATATAGCTGGGGTGGTTGTGGCTCTCCATCTTGAAAACCACGGCCTGGCCGTCGCCGATGTCGACGACGCCGGCATTCTCCCCGGGCCCCTGGATGACGCGCGGGCCGGTCGTCGGCAGCGTCCGCAGCCACTTCTTGGAGGATTTGTACGAGCAGTGCTCGTTCCACATCGCCGAGAAGATGCCCAGCTCGGTGAAGGTCGGCTCGCGGCCGATGAGATCGAGGATCTTCTGGTATTCGTCGGGCTTGAGCCCGTGATCGGCAACCAGTTCGGGCGTGATGGGAATGTCGTTCGGGATGCTCATGGACAGGGGGCGATTCCGTAGGGCGGGCGCGGATGCCACGCTATAGCGCAAGCCGGTGCAGGAAGCGAAGCAAAAGGGGGCAGCCGCTCAGCCCGGCGTGCGCTGGCGCACGAGGCGCGGGATGACCCGGTCGGCGGCGACGACGAGGGTGCAGAACACGGTGACGGCTGCCAGCAGGGCGGCGATTCCTATGGCCACCGCGCCATAGCCGTTCTTGCCCGCGTCGAGGATGTCGTAGGGGTACTCTCCGGTCACCGCGCCGCGCGCCAGGGCCCAGGCGAGATAGGCGAGGCCGGGAACCAGCATGGCCGGGATGGCTGCCAGGCGCAGGTCGCCGTGCGGTGCGCCGATCGCCCACCAGCCGAGATAATAGAGCGGCGCTACGTAGTGGAGCAGGATGGTGGCAACCAGTAGCGGCCCCTCGAAGTGATACAGGGGCGCCAGCACGAAGTGGTAGTACAGCATCACGAGCAGGATGTAGCCGGCCATGAGCGCCCGCGTCTGCGGCCGGCCGAACCAGGAAAGCCAGCCCCAGCCCGTGAGGGCGGCGAGGTAGACGAGCACCAGCCCGAGGTTGGTGAGGTGGGTGAAATAGGTCCAGAACCTGATGAGCGCGTCGGGCAGGGAGCGCGCCACGGGGTTCGCCGGCGTGACGCTGAGCAGCGACGGCACCATCACGGCAAAGTCGGTGGCGAGTCCGGCGATGCCGATGAGCATGCCGAGCACGAGCGCGACCGAACGCAAGGCCGGCGCCTCAGGCAACCTGTTGCAGCAGCCCCGAGAACAGGGGCAGGCCGTCGGTGCCGCCATGGGCGGATTCGATCAGGTTTTCCGGGTGCGGCATGAGGCCCAGCACGTTCTTGTCCTGGTTGAGGACGCCGGCGATGTCGTGGATCGAGCCGTTCGGGTTGGTACCCTCGGCATAGCGGAAGGCGACCTGGCCGTTGCCCTCGATGGCGGCGAGCGTCTCGCTGTCGGCGAAATAGTTGCCGTCGTGATGGGCGACGGGCGCGCGGATCACCTGGCCCGGCGCGTAGCCGCGGGTGAAGGCGGTATCGGCGTTGACGACCTCCAGCCGGACCTCCCGGCAAACGAAGCGCAGCGAGGCGTTGCGCATCAGCACCCCCGGTAGCAGGCCGGCCTCGGTCAGCACCTGGAAGCCGTTGCACACGCCCAGCACCTTGACCCCCCGGGCGGCGCGCTCGCGGACGATGTCCATGACCGGCGAGCGGGCGGCGATGGCGCCGGCACGCAAATAGTCGCCATAGGAGAAGCCGCCGGGGATGACGATGAGATCGACGGCGGGGACCTCGGTGTCCTTGTGCCAGACGATTGCCGGGGGCGTGCCGCCGACCCTGGTCAGGGCGACGATCATGTCGTGATCGCGGTTGGAACCGGGAAAGGTGACGACGGCGGACTTCATCGGCGGGCCTCGAGCGAAGCAATCACCGTCTTGTGGTGAATGTCCGTGCGAAACGCAAGCGGCTGCGCGCCGAATCCCTGCCGGCGCGGTTCACGATCCGGCTATGGCGGGCGCCGGCGCAACCGCCGGGCCGCGGCGGCCGGGCGTGCCGGGCAGGTGGGCCCAGGCCGGGCGCTCGAACAGGAACCGGCCCCGGCCGCTCCAGCGGACCAGCCAGTAGAGGACGAGCGGTGCGCCAAGGGCGACGAGCATGACGATGGTGCCGAGGATGCCGGCGTCGTCGATGACGCCGAGCTTGAGCAGCAGGACGCGGCTGGCCGCCATGGGGATGGAGAAGCTCAGATAGACGACGATCGAGTGTTCGCCGAGCCAGCGCAGCCAATCCATCGCCGGCAACCGGGCGAGCAGCGCGGCGCTTGCGCAGACGGCGAGCGAGCCGGCGAGGGCGAGGGCGAGGTGCAGGCCGGGCAGGGCGGCATAGCCCATCTTGAGCCCGTCCGGGTGCAGTTCGGCGCCGCCGGCAAAGACGAGATAGAAGCTGGCGACGGCGTAGCCGAGCAGGGCCAGCAGGCTGAGCGCGAGGTGGCGCTGGGCGGCGGCGACGATGCGGAACACCAGCGGTGCCAGCGCGTAGCCGGCGTAGAAATAGACGAGATATTCGGCGAACTGGTCGAAGGCGTAGACGCCGGTATGGACCGGAGCCACCTGCAGCGCCGCGGCGCCGGCAAGCGCCACCCAGTGCGGCACGCCGAGCGTATGCACGAGCTTGGCTGCGAGGCTGAACCCGCCGAGCAGGTAGATGAACCAGAGCACGCCGTAGGGCTCGACAACGGCGAGCGCGATGCCGGCCAGCGCCCCGGTGAGGTCACCCTCGCCGAGCCCGACCTTCACCAGGATCTGCAGCGCCGCCCACAACAGGTAGAAGTACAGATAGTGCACCACCCGGCGGTCGGCGTAGAGCTTCCACGGCCGGGCGATCACCTGGCCGAGGAACAGCCCCGAGATCAGGAAGAACTCGGGCATGCGGAACGGCGTGGCCCAGCCGATGACATAGTTGAGATAGCTTACCTCACCGGTGGCTTCGCCGACGCCGTAGGCCGAGTGCATCATGACGACGAGGATGATCGACAGGCCCTTGGCGGTGTCGACCCAGTCGAGGCGGGCAGGGGTGCCGGGCATGCCGCATGCTCCAGTGAACAGGTCGGCAGCGTCATACACCGGCGACGCGCATGGCGCTGCAGGAGATGGCGGACAGGCTTAAGCGGCGTGCTTAACCGATAAAATGCGATGCATCAGATCGCGATCGGCAGTTGTGCGTAGCTGGCCAGCAGCAGGCCGAGCGAAAGAAAGAACAGGGCGGATATTGAGAAAGTGCGGATCATCGACAGTCTTCGGGAATGGAGTAAGCGGCGCGAGGCCTTCGTTACTTCACATGCACCCGTAAGGCTGAATGGAACCTGAACGCGGACGGTTAACGGACGAAAAATGCCGACGACCGCGGCGTGTCAGGCCGGCAGCGAGGCGTAGGCGGCGAACAGCAGGCCGATCGTGATGAAGAACAGGACGGACAGGGAGATGGTCTTGAACATCGGGGGGCAGACAACACAGGGTTCACGCAGCGGCCGGCTGCGAGGCGGTACGGCTTTCGGCGGCGGGGGACGGCGGGATCAGGCCTGGGCGGCGATCTCGATCGTGTAGTTCTCGATGACGGTATTGGCGAGCAGCTTCTCGCACATGGCCTTGAGATCGGCTTCGGCCTGGGCGGCATCGCTGCCGCTCAGCTCGAGGTCGAAGACCTTGCCCTGGCGCACCGCCGTCACGCCGGCAAAGCCCAGGCTCTGCAGCGAGCCCTGGATGGCCTGGCCCTGCGGGTCGAGGACGCCCGACTTGAGGGTAACGGTGACGCGCGCTTTCATTGACGGATTCCACAGGCAGGCGGGGCAGCGATACCCCGCGGCAGGTCACTGCACGAGTCGGGGACCGGTGGTCAATGCGTTGTCGGTTTCCACCAGGATGCCGAGCCGCTGCGCCACCTCGCGATAGGCATCGACGAGGCCGCCCAGATTCTCGCGGAAGCGGTCCTTGTCGAGCTTGTTGCGGGTCTTGATGTCCCACAGCCGGCAGTTGTCGGGGGAGATCTCGTCGGCCAGCACGATGCGCATCATGTCGTTCTCGTAGAGCCGGCCGCACTCGATCTTGAAGTCGACGAGCTGGATGCCGACGCCCATGAACAGGCCGGTGAGGAAATCGTTGACGCGGATGGCCAGCGACATGATGTCGTCCAGCTCCTGCGGCGTGGCCCAGCCGAAGGCGGTGATGTGCTCCTCCGAGACCATCGGGTCGCCCAGCGCGTCGTCCTTGTAGCAGAACTCGATGATCGAGCGCGGCAGCTGCGTGCCCGGCTCGAGCCCGAGGCGCTTGACCAGCGAGCCGGCGGCGAAGTTGCGCACGATGATCTCGAGCGGGATGATCTCGACTTCCTTGATCAGCTGCTCGCGCATGTTGATGCGGCGCAGGAAGTGCGTCGGGATGCCGAGCCCGTTGAGCTTGGTGAAGATGAACTCGGAAATCCGGTTGTTGAGGACGCCCTTGCCGTCGATCACCTCGTGGCGCGCGCCGTTGCCGGCCGTCGCGTCGTCCTTGAAGTACTGCACGAGCGTGCCGGGCTCGGGACCCTCGTACAGGATCTTGGCCTTGCCCTCATAGATCTTCCGCCTACGGTTCATACAGGTCCCGCCGTGGTCAAGGAGGTGGATTGGGCGCGTTCATGCGCCAGAACGGCCGGCGAATGCAAGCCCTTTCGCGCCCCCGCCGGAGCGACCGCCGCCGCCCCGCCGCAGGCGCGGGCGGGTGCAGCCAAAGCCCGCCGCCGGCGTTCATGTGAGCTGACCAATTGCCGCGATGCACGGGCGTTGATTTTGCCTGCGCTTCCGGCATAAGTCGGGGCCCGGCGCGCGGCGCCACCCTCAGACCTGAAGTGCGGAGAGAACAGATGGCCGGATTCGAGGAACGTCAAAAGGGCCAGGAGGCCAAGTTTGCCCACGACGCAGAGCTCCGCTTCAAGGCCGAGGCCCGCCGCAACAAGCTGCTGGGCCTGTGGGCGGCCGAGCAGATGGGGCTGAGCGGCGACGCCGCCAACGCCTATGCGGCCGAGGTGGTGGCTGCCGATTTCCAGGAAGCCGGCGACGAGGACGTGTTCCGCAAGATCGCCGGGGACCTCAAGGCCAAGGGCACTGCGGTCACCGAGGAGACGATTCGCGCCAAGATGGCCGAACTGGTGCAGACCGCCCGCGAGCAGGTGCTGGCCGAAGGCTGAGGCCCGGTGCCGGCGGCCTCAGGCGGCCGGCCCGAACACCCGCTCGAAGATCGTGTCGACGTGCCTCAGATGGTAGGCATCGTCGAACATGGCGTCGATTTCCGCGTCCGTCAGCCGGGCCGACACGTCGGCATCCGCCTTGAGATTGGCGGCGAACAGGCCGGCGCGGTCGCCGCGTGCCTCCCACACCCGCATGGCGTTGCGCTGCACGGCGGCATAGGCGTCCTCGCGGCTCATCCCGGCCTGGGTGAGGGCGAGCAGCACGCGCTGCGAATTGTGCAGCCCGCCGAGCAGGTCGAGATTGCGCCGCATGTTCTCGGGGTAGACGAGCAGGTTCTCGATCAGCCCGGTCAGCCGCGCCAGGGCGAAATCCAGGGTGATGGTGGCGTCCGGCCCGATCATGCGCTCCACCGAGGAATGCGAGATGTCGCGCTCGTGCCACAGGGCGACGTTCTCGAGCGCCGGGGTGACCATGCCGCGCACGATGCGGGCGAGGCCGGTGAGGTTCTCCGAGAGCACCGGGTTGCGCTTGTGCGGCATTGCCGACGAGCCCTTCTGGCCGGGGGAGAAATATTCCTCGGCCTCCAGCACCTCGGTGCGCTGCAAATGCCGGATCTCGGTGGCCAGCCGCTCGATCGAGGAGGCGATGACGCCCAGCGTGGCGAAGAACATGGCGTGCCGGTCGCGCGGGATGACCTGCGTCGAGACCGGTTCGACGGCGAGCTGCAGGCGCTCGGCGACATAGGCTTCGACCGCCGGGTCGATATTGGCGAAGGTGCCGACGGCGCCGGAAATGGCGCAGACCGCGATCTCGCGGCGGGCGGCGAGCAGCCGGGCGCGGTTGCGGGCGAACTCGGCATGCGCCTCGGCCAGCTTGACCCCGAAGGTGGTCGGCTCGGCGTGGATGCCGTGGCTGCGGCCGATGGTGATGGTGTATTTGTGCTCCATCGCCCGGCGCGCGAGCGCCGCCAGCAGCTTGTCGAGATCGGCGAGCAGCAGGTCGGCGGCGCGGCTCAGCTGCACGGAGAGGCAGGTATCGAGCACGTCCGACGACGTCATGCCCTGGTGCACGAAGCGCGCCTCCGGCCCCACGATCTCGGCGAGGTGGGTCAGGAAGGCGATGACGTCGTGCTTCGTCGTGCGCTCGATCTCCTCGATGCGGGCGACGTCGAAGGTCGCCGCGCTGCCCTTCTGCCAGATCGCCTCGGCCGCCTCCTTTGGCACGACGCCCAGTTCGCTGAGCGCGGTGGTGGCGTGCGCCTCGATCTCGAACCAGATGCGGAAGCGGGTTTCCGGCGACCAGATGGCGACCATCTCGGGGCGGGAATAGCGCGGAATCATGGGCTTGGGCTCTTGCGTTCGAGGGCGGGGGCGGCTCAGACCTGGACGGTCTGGGCGGCGTTGCGGATGGCGGCGATGCGCCCGGCATAGGTCGACGGATCGTTACCGGAAAACACCGCCGTGCCGGCCACCAGGACGTCGGCGCCGGCGGCGGCGAGCTCGCCGGCATTGGCCGCGGTAACGCCGCCGTCGACCTCGAGGTCTATGGGCCGGCCGCCGATCAGCGCGCGGGCCTGGCGGATCTTGGCATAGCTCTCGGCGATGAAGCTCTGCCCGCCGAAGCCGGGGTTGACGCTCATGATCAGTATGAGGTCGATGTCGTCGACGACATGCGCGAGCGCCGACACCGGGGTCGCCGGGTTGATGGCGACGCCGGCGCGCTTGCCCAGCGCGCGGATGGCCTGCAGCGAACGGTGCAGATGCGGGCCGGCTTCGGCGTGCACGGTGATGATGTCGGCGCCGGCTTGGGCGAAGGCGGCAAGGTAGGGATCGGCCGGCGCGATCATCAGGTGGCAGTCGATGACCTTTTGAGTGTGCGGGCGGATGGCCGCGACGATGAGCGGCCCGATGGTGATGTTGGGGACGAAGTGCCCGTCCATGACGTCGACATGGACATAGTCCGCCCCGCCCGCGTCGATGGCGCGGACTTCCTCGCCGAGGCGCGCGAAATCGGCGGACAGGATGGAGGGCGCGATCCGGAGCGGCTGGCGGGACATGGAACCTCGGTGGTGCTGGGGGCCTGGCAGTGGTCCTTACCGCTCCCCCCCGGCGGCGACAAGTGGGCGGGGCTGAGACGATGGGAGGAGGGTGCATGCGAAAAACCCGCCCCGGCGTTTCGCCTTACGGTTTCATCTTCGTCTCTTGCCGCTTCCGCGTGAGAAGCGGCCCCGGCGAGGCGCTTGCCTCGGAGCGGGTAGTCCGCAATTGGAGAGGCTGCGCCTCGCCGGTGCGGCCGGGATTTTGGGCCTATGGCGCGCCGGGCGGGGTGCATCCCCTGCCGCATCGCGAGGACGGTGGGCGGCTTGGTCGACCGGGGGAGCCCCCGCATCGCCTCGCCAGCCGGGCGGGCGAACCCGCTTCGGCCGTTCCCCGCCCCGCGACGGCTCCGGTGGAGCCGTGCGGCGGCAGGGAAACTCCCGGCCGCCTCAAGGGTGGCGGCCGTCGTCCCTCGGGGAGCCCCCATTGCAGCTCCCCCCGCGTCTGTAGCGGCTTGACCGGCTAACCGGCCCACGCCGAAACGCTTTCAGCCTGGACGGAGCCGACGCCCCGCCCACCCGGCCTCCCTCGCACCAGCTGCTCGTTTGCAACCTCGCTTCGGTGCGCGGATGGGGGGAGTCTACAGGGGGTGGAGAAGGCGGGGACAAGTTTTGTCCCGGGTAGGTGTTCGTACGCATTCGAGAAGCAAATAGGACCGATTTGCAGCTGAGAGGCGTCGGTGGTTGGGGCGGAGAACGAGGGGGGTGGGGCAGGCGGAGGAAACGGGGGCGGAAGGGGCGGACCCGCCAACAGGAAGGCTGGCAGTCGGGCTCCCCGCCCCC
>NZ_DASWVV010000144.1:0-6784 GCF_036406155.1 Devosia sp.
GTGTTCGCCGCTCCCCGCGACAGCCTCGCCGGCGCCGCGCTGGTGGCGCTCGAACCCGGCCTGGCGCTCGAGGCCTGACGCCCGCCGGCGTGCCGAAAACATTGGATTTCCATGCGCCGCATTGCTACATGCGGCGGAAACCGTCTCGCCTGGAGCATGCCATGTCGGTCGACGCCGCCACCGTCAAGCGAATCGGAAGCCTTGCGCGCATCCGCATCGAGGAGTCCGAAGTCGAGCAGTACCGCGAGGAACTGAACGTCATCCTCGGCTTCGTCGAGCAACTGGGCGAAGTCGACGTGAGCGGCGTCGAGCCGATGACGTCGGTCGCCCCGATGCAACTGCGCCGCCGCGCCGACACGGTCACCGATGGCGGCTATGCGGAGAAGATCGTCGCCAACGCGCCGCTCTCCGAGGACAATTTCTTCATGGTGCCCAAGGTCGTGGAATAGCCGTGGCACGAGCGACCGGGCCGGGGGCATGCCCCTTTGTCCGGGCCGCGCTTGCCGCTATGTAGCGCCTGACACCGGCCGCCGAACAGAAAGATCCGCGCCTTGACCGAACTGACCAAGCTGTCGCTTGCCGCTGCCCGCCGGGGTCTCGCCGACAAGCAGTTCTCCGCCGTCGAACTGACCGAGGCCTATCTGGCCGCGATCGAGCGGGCCAACCCCAAGCTCAATGCCTACGTCGCCGTCACGGCGCACGAGGCGCGTGCCATGGCCAACGCCAGCGACGAGCGCCGTGCCGCCGGCGACGCCCGGCCGCTCGACGGCATCCCGCTCGGCATCAAGGATCTGTTCGGCACCAAGGGCGTCCATACCCAGGCGGCGAGCCACATCCTCGACGGCTTCAAGCCGGAATACGAATCCACCGTCACCGCCAATCTGTGGCGTGACGGCGCCGTCATGCTGGGCAAGCTCAACATGGACGAGTTCGCCATGGGCTCGTCCAACGAGACCTCGTACTACGGCCCGGTGATCAACCCGTGGCGCGCCGAGGATTCCAACGCCAATCTCGTTCCCGGCGGCTCCTCGGGCGGGTCGGCGGCAGCGGTCTCGGCCTGGCTGTGCGCCGGCGCCACGGCGACCGATACCGGCGGGTCGATCCGCCAGCCGGCCGCCTTCACCGGCACCGTCGGCATCAAGCCGACCTACGGACGCTGCTCGCGCTGGGGCATCGTCGCCTTCGCCTCCTCGCTCGACCAGGCCGGCCCGCTTGCCCGCACGGTCGAGGACGCGGCCATCCTGCTCACCTCGATGGCCGGGTTCGATCCGAAGGATTCGACGAGCGCCGAACTCGCCGTGCCGGATTTCGCCGCCGCCGTCGAGCGCGGCGTCAAGGGCCTCACCATCGGCATCCCGCGCGAATACCGCATGGACGGCATGCCGGAGGAAATCGAGCGGCTCTGGCAGCAGGGCATCGCCTGGCTCAAGGCCGAGGGGGCGACGGTGCGCGACATCTCGCTGCCGCACACGCGCTATGCGCTGCCGACCTACTACATCATCGCCCCCGCCGAGGCCTCGTCCAACCTCGCCCGCTACGACGGCGTCAAGTATGGCCTCAGGGTTGCCGGCAAGGACATCACCGACATGTACGAACTCACCCGCGCCAAGGGCTTCGGCCGCGAGGTGAAGCGCCGGGTGATGATCGGCACCTACGTGCTGTCGGCGGGCTACTACGATGCCTACTACGTCCGCGCGCAGAAGGTCCGCACGCTGATCAAGCGCGATTTCGAGGCGGCGTTCGCCGACGGCATCGACGCCATCCTGACGCCGGCGACGCCGTCGGCCGCGTTCGGCATCGGCGACGAGGACATGCGGGCCGACCCGGTCAAGATGTACCTCAACGACGTCTTCACCGTGACCGTGAACATGGCCGGCCTGCCGGGCCTTGCCGTCCCCGCCGGCAAGGACGCGCGCGGGCTGCCGCTCGGCCTGCAACTGATCGGCCGGCCGTTCGACGAGGAAACCCTGTTCGCCGCCGGTCGCGTCATCGAGCGCAGCGCCGGGCTCGACTTTTCCCCGAGGCAGTGGTGGTGACCGCCGCTGTCGACTCAAACCGCTTGAAGCGTGCCGCTTTCGGCACTATTTGCCGCCCATGCGCAAACTGAGACTGGTTGACCTTCCGGCCCGGCCGGCGGTTTCGTTCAAGAGGATTGGCTCCATGGCCGATGTTTTCACGACCCTGGACTGGTCGGCTCCCCCCAAGGACATGTCCAAGCCGCTCCAGGCGCTCTGGTGGGCCCGGAAGGGTGGCCTGCGCATGGGTCCCGAATGGGAGCAGGCGCACGCCATCGTGCAGATGCAGGAAGGCGTGTTCGAGTTCGACTGGGTGCATGCGCTGCTGCACTGGATCGAAGCCGACATGGGCAACGCCGACTACTGGTACCGGCGCGCCGGCCGCAAGCGCGCCACCGCCAGCGTCTCCGCCGAGTGGGAGCACATCGCGCGCGAACTGAGCGGCGTCACGCAGCACTAGTCGCTCCTCGGAGCCGTAGCGTCCATCCCTGCGGGCGGCCGGCCGACTGCTGCCCCTCGGCCGGGACTCCTCTGTCGCGCAGTAGGGGAGGACTCCCGACGGCACGGTCGGGGGGCGCGCAGCGCGGCCCGAGGACCCAAGGAAGCGCGGTTGCGTACCGCCTGGGTGCGAGTCCGGGTCCTTGCGACAAGCGCGAGGATGACGCCCGTGGGGGGAAGTCGCCGGCGCGCCGGACAGCTTCACGCCCCGGTGGCGGGAACGCGGCTCAGCTCAGGAACTGCACGCCCAACTCCTTGAGGGCGCGCCAGGCGACCCGGCACGAATGCGGGCGATGGTCGGGGGCGATGAGGTCGAAGGTCTGCGGGATGCCTCCCACCGACGCCACTTCCAGCTTCGCGCCGCCGTCCGAGAGGTTGCGGATGATGCAGTCCACCCGCCGGTTGCCGCCGGCGAAGACGATCTGCGCCTTGATCATCGTGTTGCGTCGTGGCGAAAGACGCTTGTCGAGCCGAATATCCACCTGAACTACCTTGGCCTTGAGCCGGCCGCGCGACGGCGGCGCCGCGCGTCCGTCGGGGCCGGAAAACTGCCATCCCCTGGTGAGCGAAAACTGACGCGGAACCCGTGACTATTGTGTTAAATTGCGCAAGTGGGCCGGGCCCCGGCGGGGCAGCGAACCCACCGGCGGGCCTCCGCGGGGCGGATGGCCGAGCCAAGCGACAGATCCAGCGATGGAGGCCGAAATGCGTGCCTGCAATATCGTTCGCTTCAGGGTAAAGCCGGGCCAGGAGGAAGCCTTCGTCGCGGCCCACCGCCCGGCGCGGAACTTCCCGGGTTTTGCCGGCGGTTCCCTCGTCAAGACCGGCGATCGCACCTATTGCTTCATCGGCAACTGGAACAGTTTCGACGACATCGTCGCCGCGCGGCCGCAGATGATCGCCATGCTCGACGGCTTCCGCGACATGCTCGAGGATCTGGGCGGCGGCCTCGGGGTGACGGACCCGGTCTCCGGTGAGGTGGTCGTCGAGCTGCCGCCCTCGGCGTGATCAGGTCAGCGGGCTGATCGGCTTGACCATCGAGGCCTGCGGCCCGTAGGGGCTCTCGGCCTCCGCCTGCGTCACCAGCACCTCTTCGCCGACCGCCAGCGCGTCGAAATCGCCCTGCAGCACGGCTTCGGAGAAGAACAGGCTGGCGCCGTCCGGGATTTCGACGAAGCCGTTGCGCACGTCCTTGTTGAGGCGTCCGATGCGGCCGTGCACCGGCTGGTGCTCGAGCTGGTTGGTCTCCTGCGGCCTGACCTTGGCGAAGTGGCTGCGCAACTGTTCGGCTGCGGTGTGGAACGCCTCGGTCAGGGCGTTGTCGAAGCCGCGCTGCCCTGCCGGCTGGGGCAGGTCGGCTTCGCGCCGGCCCAGCGCCGAGCCGCCCGGGTAGTTCAGTTCGACGCGGATCGAGACCACCGTCTTCAACCCCCGCCGGTTCTGGCCGTCGATGACGACCCGCCCCGAGATGATCTGGCCCTCGTATTTCTCCAGTTGCCCGATGAGTTCGTCGATCTTGGCGCGGATGCGGTCATTGGGCTCGAAGCGGCGGAAGGTGATCTCGATCGGGGCATCCATGGCGGCCTCCTGGTTCGTGGGTGTCTCGGACGGCAAACTCGCGGGGTCGCGGCCGGTTCCGGCCCTACTGCAGCCCGGCGAGCTGCAGCCCGCGCAGGTACTTGCCGAGCAGGGTGGGCTCCATGAAGCGCAAGGTGTCGCCCACCCATTGCAGAGTAACTCCCGGGTGCTGGTGCAGGAAGAGGCGGAGCGCTTCGCGTGCCGCATCGAGGTCGCCGGCATGCGCCTGGTAGACGGCCAGGTCGCGATACGGCCAGTTGAGGCCGGGCCGCTCCGCCAGGGCCTTGCGCGCCAGCCGGATGGAGTCCTGCGGGCGGCCGGCCGCGAAATGGGCGAGACCCATGCCGAGGTGGACGTTGAAGGCGAACGGATCCATCGGCGACAGCCGGGCGGAGCGCTCGAACGCCACGAGGCCCTCTTCCGGATTGCCGAGATAGACCTGGCCGAAGCCCCGCCGCATCCACGCCCAGGCGTGGTTGGAATCGAGCGCCAGGGCCTGGTCGGCGAGGGCGGCCGCCTGCGCCACGTCGCCGCCCAGCTGCATCATCGCCGAGGCCAGCGCGGTGAGCGCCGTGGGATCGTCGTGCACGCTCAGCACCGCCTGCTCCAGCAGCTTCTGGGCGGTGCGGCGCTCGTGCTCGACGTCGGTGGTCCAGTTGTACGCCACCTGCTGGCCGTGCGCCCACGCGGCGAGGGCGGCGGCAAGACCGTAGTCGGGCTCGAGGTCGAGCGCGCGGGTGAGCAGGGCGATGGCTTCGGCGTTGTCGGCGGGGCGATGCGCCCACAGGTGCGGGAACGCCCGCATCACCAGGTCGTAGGCGGCGAGGTTGTCCGGGCGCTTCGAGCGGGCGCGCTCGATCTCGGCGCGGCGGATCGAGGGCTGGATGGCGCTCGCCACCTCCGCGGCCATGCGGTCCTGCAGGTCGAACAGGTCGCCGACGGCGCCGTCGATCTTGTTGGACCAGATATGGCTGGCGCTTTCGGCCTCGACCAGTTGCGCCGTGATGCGGACGCGCTCGCCGACACGGCGCACCGACCCTTCGACGATGTAGCGCACGCCCAGCTCGCGCCCGATCTGGCGCACGTCGGTGGCGCCGCGCCCCTTGTAGGCAAATGCGGAATTGCGGGCGATGACGAAGAAGTCCTTCACCCGCGACAGCGTGTTGGTGATTTCCTCGACCACGGCATCGGCGAAATAGGATTGGTCCGCCTCGCCCGACATATTGTCGAACGGCAGCACCGCGACCGAGGGCCGGTTGGAGGGCAGGGCCGGCAGGGCGGCCTGTTCCTTCGCCGGCTTGCGCACCGGGCCGTCCGGGTGCCAGGCATAGATGCGCACGGTCTTGGCGATGTTCTTGAGCTCGGTGGGCCCGAGGTCGGTGAAGCTGAGGTCGGTGGCGCCCTCGAGATACTGGTACATCCATTTGGTGATGCACATGCCGCCCGGGGGGGCGTGGCTCTGCACGCGCACCGCCATGTTGATGCCGCTGCCGTAGAGGTCGCCGCCTGCCACCAGCACGTCGGCGAGCACGATGCCGGCCCGGATCTGGAACAGCCCGCCGCCCGGCGCCTTGATGCGGCGCTCGTGGATCTCGCGTTGCAGGTCCGCCGTCCACTGCACGGCGGCGACGACGCTGTTGAACTCGGCCAGCAGGCCATCGCCCATGGTCTTGAAGACCTTGCCCCCCTGCTCGCCGATCGTGCGCGCGATCAGTCGCTCGTAGACCCGCTGCACGAGGCGCAGGGTCTGCCGTTCGCTGCGCTGCACGAGGCGGGAGTAGCCCACCACGTCGAGCGAGACTATCGGAACCAGACGTCTGTCGGGTTGGGCCATTTGTGGCAAGGGTTCCAGCTGGGATTTTTATAGCATTTCCCGGCCGCGCTGAGAACGCCGATGACGGGAGCGAAGGCGGGGCGGCGCGACGATCAGTAGACGGTCGTCAGCACCTCCACCTCCTGGCCAGCCCCCGGCTGGACCTGGAAGGCGCGGTTGTAGACGGTCTCGCCCCGCTTGGCGAGGACGAGGTAGTCGCCCTCGGCGAGGACGGTGGCGGGGAACGCGCCGATTTCTGAGTAGACGGTCGCGCCGCCGGCCGTCTTCACTGTCCATTCGACGTCGGCTATGGCCTCGCCGCCGCTTTCGGTGACCAGCTTGAACGTGACCTGCGCCGCCCGGTGATACAGCGTCGCCTCGGTCATCTGCCCGGGCTCGACGCGCAGATCGGCCCGCACCACAGCATTGACGTCGCCGAAATAGGAAACGACGTGATAGGTCCCGGCATTGAGGGTGACGATATCGTTGGGTGAAAGGTTCTGGGCCACCATGACGCGGTCGCCTTCATTGCCCGAGGTGAAGATGTCGAAGCGCAACAGATTGATGGGGATCGAGACATCCCCGGTCACCGCCGCATTGAGGCGCATGGCGCCGGCGTCGAGCACGATGGCTTTCTTGTTCTCGCCTTCGACCACTTCCAGCGTGTCGCTGGCCTGCGCCCGACCGTAGGCGACGTGGATGACGTACTCGCCGGGGACAAGCTCGAGATGGGCGGTGGCCTCCTCCGACTTGGCGGCGAGCGCCAGTTCCCCCGAGGTGTCGGTCCTGGTGTCGAAGATGCGCCAGACCAGTCCCTCCGGGATGGTCATGCCGTTCTCGGTAATCTGGGCGGTGAGGGTCACCGGCTGCTTTTCCGCCG
>NZ_DASWVV010000145.1:0-11277 GCF_036406155.1 Devosia sp.
CCTTCGCCATGAACCTAAAAGCGCGAGGAAAGCCCAACAAGCTCATCCTGACCGCCGTCATGCGAAAGCTCATCGTCATCCTCAACGCCGTCGTCGCATCCGGACAACCCGCCCGAACTTGACACCCGAAGACGGTAGATCACTTCGTCCGGCACTGGAGCACGGGGTGCCGCAGGCGGGAGTGCTCTGCCGCGGTCACCGTGCCCGGCTGAGCCGCCCCCTCCCCGACCCTCCCCGCGCTGGCGCGGGGGAGGGTGAAGCGGGCGTTACTGCTGGCTCCGGCGAAGATGGAGAGCCCGAGGCGTGGATGTGGCACGCTCTCGCCCCAGCCGCCGCAGGGCACCCTCCCCCTTGCGGGGAGGGTTGCGGGGGAATCGCCGTCAGGCGGTCGAGGGAGCGCGGCAGCGCCCGCGATGGCAACAATGATCCCGATTCGCTGCTCCTCGGCACCGACCTGTGGCGCCGCGAGGCCGGCCGGCGTTTCGTGCCTCTGGCCGCCCCCTCCACCACGCTGCGTGTGGTCCCCCTCTCCCGCGCCAGGCGCGGGAGAGGAGTCCCGACTGCGGCCGCGGCGCGGCGTCCGGGCGGTTGTCTGCGCAATGCCCCGACCCGCCCCGACTGCGCCGGGCCCCGCCTCGGTCACGCCGCCTGCGCGGCGGTGGGGAAATAGGGGGCGAGCGTCGCCGCCATGGCCACATCGAGCGGGGTGAC
Source organism: Devosia sp. (assembly GCF_036406155.1). Lineage (GTDB taxonomy): Bacteria > Pseudomonadota > Alphaproteobacteria > Rhizobiales > Devosiaceae > Devosia_A. The sequence continues at coordinate 712 of NZ_DASWVV010000145.1, forward strand.
GAAATCCGGCCCGAGGATCGCCTCGAGGCGGGCATCGCGCAGCTCCATCGGGTGCTCCCACAGATAGCCCATCTTGCCGACCTCGCGCATCACCGGGTTGACCAGCCCCATGAGGGTGATCAGCAGCCAGGGAAAGCGCCCGACCCTGAGGCCGGCGGGGCCGGCGGCGGCGACGGCGGTGCCGAGTTGCTCGGGGGTGAGAAAATGGCCGGCGAAGTGGAAATTCTCGAAGCCGGCGAGTTCGCGGCGGTGCCAGGCGAGCTTTTCGAAGGCCCGCGCCAGATCGGGCAGATAGGCCCAGGCGTGGCCGATGCCGGGCCGACCCGGAATCGCCACCTTGCCCTTGCCGGCCTCGCGCAGCAGCACCTGGTCGAACCAATCGCCGGAGCTGTCGGGGCCGAAGAAATCCCCGGCCCTGAGGATGACGGCCTGGATGTCGCCGCGCCCCGCGGCGGCGCGCAGCATGTTCTCGACGCGCTGGCGGATGGCGCCGCGCGGCGTCGGCGGAAGCGGCACGGTATCGGGGGTGAGCACGCGCTCGGCCGGGGCGTAATTGTAGATGTTGCCGGGAAACAGCAGCGTGCGCCCGGCGCTGCCCATGGCCTCGACCACCCGGCCCATCAGCGCCTCGAGGCGCCCATTGTCCCACTTGTCGTAAGCCAGGTTGAGGGCGTTGACGACGATTTCGCTGTCCCCGATCGCCCTGCGCAGATCGGCGAGGCTGTCGGCATCGCCCGCAACGAAGTGCATGCCGGCGACCGGAGCGCGGTTGGCGCGGCCGAAGCCGGTGACGTCCCAGCCGGCGGCGACGAATGCCCTCGCGGCGCGATGGCCGATATGGCCGTTGCTGCCCAGAATGGTGACCTTGCCACGTGTCATGTGCTTTCTCCTTGCTGACCAGGCAAGGATGCGACATACAGATACGTATGGAAATATCACGAAATTGAAGCCTGGATATACGAAAATGTATGGCTACGCCGACCTCCGCCCGGCACGGAGGGCCTGCCCGCATTGACCACCGCCGAACCCGACTGGTCGCTGTGGCGCAGCTTCGCCGCCGTGGTCGAGCACGGCTCGCTGTCGGCGGCGGCGCGCGCGCTGGGCCTCAGCCAACCGACGCTGGGCCGTCACGTCGAAGCGCTGGAGGCGGCGCTCGGCGTCGCCCTGTTCGAGCGCACGCTCGCCGGGCTCAAGCCGACCGATACGGCGCTCAAGCTGTTCGAGCCGGTGGCCGGGGCGCAGCGGGCCCTGTCCGAGGCGGCGCTCATGGCGGAGGGCTCGAGCGCCGCGCTGGCGGGGAGCGTGCGCATCACCGCCAGCACGGTGATGAGTCACTACGTGCTGCCGCCGCTGCTCGGCGAACTGCGCCGCAGCCTTCCCGGCATCGCCCTCGAACTGGTGCCCTCGGATTCGGCCGAGAACCTGCTGCTGCGCGAGGCCGACATCGCCGTGCGCATGTTCCGGCCGACCCAGCTCGAACTGATCGCGCGCAAGCTGGGCGAAATTCCCATCGTCGCCTGCGCCCACGAGAGCTATCTCGCGCGCCGCGGCGCCCCGCAGGCGGCGGGCGACCTGCTGCACCACGACCTCGTCGGCTTCGACCGTTCCGACCTCATCATCGGCACCGCCCGGCGCATGGGGTTCGAGCTGAGGCGCTCCGATTTCGTGCTGCGCACCGACAGCCAGACGGCGATGTGGGAACTGCTCAAGGCCGGGCTCGGCATCGGCTTCGCGCAGGCCGGGCTGGTGCGCGAGGCGCCCGGCATGCAGGTGGTGCTGCCCGGCTTCGCCGTGCCCCCGCTCGAAGTCTGGCTCGCCACCCATCGCGAGCTATTCACCAGCCGCCGCATTCGTGCGATCTATGACCGCCTCGGCGAGGGACTCACCAACCACCTCGCAAGGATCGGCCGATGACCTTCACTCCGCTCACCCTCATCACCATCGTGGCGCTCGGCGCCGTCACCGTCATCCTGTTCATGGGCCTGTGGACCATGTTCAAGGGCGGCGCCGGCAGCGGCAACCGCAGCCAGATGCTGATGCGCGCCCGGGTCATCGCCCAGGCCATCGCCGTTGCCGCGATCCTGGCCGCGCTGTTCTTCTTCGGGCGGAGCTAGGGGCACGGAAGCGACCGCCGGTCCCGCCGCCGGCGCAACACTGGGACTGCAATGATCAGGATCAACAGGATCTACACCAAGACCGGAGACAACGGCACCACCGGGCTCGTGCGCGGGCCGCGGCGGATGAAGCACGACCTGCGCGTCGGCTGCTACGGCACCATCGACGAGGCCAATTCCTGCATCGGCATGGCCCGGCTGCACACCGGCGCCATGCCCAAGCTCGACCGCGTGCTGGCGCGCGTGCAGAACGACCTGTTCGACGTCGGCTCCGACCTCGCCACGCCCGGCAAGGACCCCGAGGGTGTCGAGTCGTTGCGCGTCGTCCCCGGCCAGGTGGAGTGGGTGGAGGCGCAGATCGACGCCTATAACGAGGGCATGCCGCAACTGCGCAGCTTCGTCTTGCCGGGAGGCACCCCGCTCGGCGCCGCCCTGCACGTCGCCCGTACCGTGGTGCGCCGGGCCGAGCGGCTGGTGGTGGAACTGATCGCGCGCGAGCCCGACGTCAGCCCGCTGACGATGATCTATCTCAACCGGCTGTCGGACCTGATGTTCGTGATGGCGCGGGTGGCCAACAATAACGGCGCCACCGACGTGCTGTGGCAGCCGGGCCGCTTCGGGGCGGCGGACGCCGCGCAGGAGTAGGGTGCCGCCGCGCCGACGGCGGTGCCAGGCCGGGCCTGGAGCCCGTACCGGAGGGGTGTCGATTGTTCCTGCCGCTGCATGACAGCAACCCGATCCGGCACGTCCGCTTCCCCTATGTCGTCTACGCGCTGCTGGCGGCGAACGTCGCCGTCTTCCTGTACCAGTTGACGCTGACGCCGGACGCCTTCGAGTGGTTCGCGGTCGAATACGGCATGATCCCCATCGTCGTGCGCGGCGTCGTCGCCCAGCCGGTGGCATGGCTGCCCGACTGGGCCAACCTCGTGACCTACGCCTTCCTGCACGCCGACTGGCTGCATCTGCTCACCAACATGCTGTTCCTGTGGATCTTCGGCGACAATATCGAGGACGCCATGGGGCACGCGCGCTTCCTGCTGTTCTATTTCGCCTGCGCCGTACTGGCGGCGCTGGCGCACCTCGCCCTCAATCTCGACGGCAACGGTCCGCTGATCGGCGCCTCCGGCGCGGTGGCCGGGGTGATGGGCGCCTATGTCCTGCTCTATCCGCACGCCCGCGTCTTCGTCCTCGCCCGCATCGTCGTCCCCATCCCGCTGCCGGTGCCGGCGCTGTGGATGCTGGGGGTGTGGGTCGCGACCCAGCTGTTCTACGTGCTGATCGGCTCGCAGCAATCGGTGGCGTGGTGGGCGCATCTGGGCGGGGTGGCGGCAGGGGCGGCGCTGGCAGCGCCGCTCAAGCGGCGCGAGGTGGCGCTGTTCGGCGGGCGCTGAGCCGAGACTATGCGACAAAATTGAAGCGTCGGCGGCAGGATTCGTTTACCGGCCGGCGGCTAGGCTTGCGGCATGGACACCGACCTCGCCACTTCCCTGACCATGGCCCGCGCGACGGCGACGCAGTTCTCCGCGCAGGTGGCGGTGATCAAGAAGGCGCACGAGATGGACCTCGCCCTGCTGCGCACCCTCGAGGACACGGCGCGTCCCGCCCCGCCGCCCGGGCAGGGCGGCAACGTCGACAAGACCGCCTGAGCCCCCCGGGGCTGGCTTCAGACCCCCAGCAGCGCCTCGATGACCCGATGCCCGTCGGGGCTGTCCCACGCGGCCGGGCCCTGCAGCACGGCCAGCTCGCACCCGTCTTCGTCGAGCAGCAGCGTCGCCGGCAGCCCAACCGCCACCGCCTCGCGCTTCAGCCGCTCGAAGGCCGAAAAGGAACTGTCGGCATAGAGCGGCAGGTGCTGGAACTTGCCGGCGTCGAGGAAGGCCTGCGCCTTGGCGAGGCCGCCCTCGCCGAGGTCGAGATTGACCGGCAGCACCATGAAGTCGTTGCCGTTGTACTTGGCCGCCAGGGCATCGAGCGCCGGCATTTCCTCGCGGCAGGGGACGCACCAGCTGGCCCAGAAATTGACGAGCAGCTTCTTGCCGGCGAAGGCGGCGATGGACAGTTCCTGGCCCTGCGCGTCCTTGAAGCCCATGTCGCGGTAGCCGCGCCCCTGGGCGGTACCGTTGAGCGCCGCCAGTTCGCCCACGGCCGCCGCGTCGATGGCCCGCCCGGCATCGGGCTGCGCCTCGCATTCGGCCGCCTGCGGCGCCCAGTTGTTGCTAACCCAAAGGGTAATGGCTAAAGCTATCGCCGCACTGAGAAGGGCCAGCACGAGCACGCGCCGCGGGGCAAATCTTGCCGGGCGCACGGGCTTTTGGTCGGTCATAAGGCATCCCACGAGGTCTGGATGAGCAATCGCATGTGGGGCGGACGGTTTTCCTCCGGCCCCGACGCCATCATGGAGGAGATCAACGCCTCCATCGGGTTCGACCACCGGCTCTACCGGCAAGACATCGCCGGGTCAATCGCGCACGCCCGGATGCTGGCCGCGACCGGCATCCTGACGGCGCAGGATAGGGACGCCATCGTCGCCGGTCTAGAGGCGGTCAGGGCCGAGATCGAACACGGCACGTTCACGTTCTCGCGCGCGCTCGAGGACATTCACATGAATGTCGAGAGCCGGCTCAAGGAGCTGATCGGGGACGCCGCCGGGCGGCTGCACACGGCGCGCTCGCGCAACGACCAGGTGGCGACCGACTTCCGCCTCTACGTGCGCGACGCCATCGACACGCTGGACGCGCAGATCAAGGCGCTGCAGCTGGCGCTGGTCACGCGCGCCGAGGCGGAGGCGGACACCATCATGCCCGGCTTCACGCATCTGCAGAGCGCCCAGCCGGTGAGCCTGGGCCACCACCTCATGGCCTATGTCGAAATGCTGGGGCGCGACGCCGGCCGGCTCAAGGATGCCCGCGCCCGGCTCAACGAAAGCCCGCTGGGCGCGGCGGCGCTCGCCGGCACCAGCTTCCCCGTCGACCGGCACATGACCGCGGCCGAACTCGGTTTCGACCGGCCGGCGGCCAATTCGCTCGACGCCGTCTCCGACCGCGACTTCGTGCTCGAGACGCTCGCCGCCGCCGCCATCTGCGCCGTGCACCTGTCCCGCTTCGCCGAGGAACTGGTGATCTGGAGCTCGGCCCAGTTCGGCTTCATCCGGCTGTCGGACAAGTTCTCGACCGGCTCCTCGATCATGCCGCAGAAGCGCAATCCCGACGCCGCCGAGCTGGTGCGCGCCAAGATCGGCCGCATCCTCGGCGCGCTCGCCTCGCTGCTGGTGGTGATGAAGGGGCTGCCGCTCGCCTATTCCAAGGACATGCAGGAAGACAAGGAAGTGGCCTTCGACGCGCTCGACGCGCTCAGCCTGTCGCTCGCCGCCATGACCGGCATGGTGGGCGACCTGACGGTCAACCGCGAGCGCATGCGCGAAGCGGCGAGCGCCGGCTTCTCGACCGCCACCGACGTCGCCGACTGGCTGGTGCGGGTGGCCGACGTGCCGTTCCGCGAGGCCCATCACATCACCGGCCGGGTGGTGGCCCTGGCCGAGCAGCGCGGCATCGGACTCGAGAGCCTGACCATCGAGGATTTCAAGGCCATCGACGCGCGCATCGACAGCCGCATCCACGCCGTGCTCGGCGTCGAGAACTCGGTGCGCAGCCGGACCAGCTACGGCGGCACCGCCCCCGACAACGTGCGTGCGCAGGCGGCGCTCTGGCGGGAAGCGCTGACCGGCAAGAAGGCGGAACCGCGCAAGGTCGCCCGCCCGTCCGGCCACGGCGACGGCCTGGAGTAACCGCGACCGACCGACGGAGGCAGCAATGGCACGCAGGGCGATGCGTCTGACTGCCGGGCACGTGGCGATGGTGCATCGCCAGCTCCCGGATCCGGGACCGATCCTGCTGCCGGGCATTCGTCCCGCCACCGACGACGACTACGCCGCCATGGTGGAAAGGCTGCTGGCCACGATGCCGGGCGATGCGTTCTGGCTGTTCGGCTACGGCTCGCTGATCTGGAATCCCGAGACGGCCTTCGTCGAACGGCGGGTGGCGCTGGCGCGCGGCTGGCACCGCCGTTTCTGCCTCGGCTGGGACTACCGGTTTCGCGGCAACCCCGAGCAGCCGGGCCTGATGCTGGCGCTCGACCGCGGCGGGCAATGCAAGGGGGTCGCCTACCGGCTGCCTTCGGCAACGCTCGAAGAGGAACTGCACAAGCTGATCCGGCGCGAGATGAGCATGGTGCCGACGGCCTTTCCGCCGCGCTGGATCGAGACGCGCACGGAGGGCGGCCCGGTGCGGGCGCTGACCTTCGCCATGAACCGCAACAGCGGCCGCTACATCGCCGGGCTCAGCCACGCCGCACTCGCCGACATCCTCGCCCGCGCCTGCGGCTTTCGCGGCAGCATGGCCGAGTACCTGCTGGCGACCGTCAGCCAGCTCGAGGAACTGGGCATCCGCGACCGCAATCTGTGGCGCTTGCAGGAACTGGTGGCAGAGCGTATCGAGGCCGCTTATCCCGGGGGGCTCTAGTGCATCACTTCGACTATCGCGACGGCCGCATGTTCGCCGAGGACGTCGACCTCAGCACGCTGGCGGACGAGGTCGGCACCCCGTTCTACATCTATTCGGCGGCAACGCTCAGGCGCCACGTGCGGGTGATGCGCGAGGCCTTTGCCGGCCTGCCCACGCTGCTGGCCTACGCCATGAAGGCCAATTCCAACCAGGCGGTGCTGACGCTGCTGGCCAGGGAGGGCGCGGGCGCCGACGTCGTCTCGGGCGGCGAACTCGAGCGCGCTTTGGCCGCCGGCATCCCGCCCGAAAAGATCGTCTTCTCGGGCGTCGGCAAGACCGCCGCCGAGATGCGGCGCGGGCTCGAACTCGGCATCTCCTGCTTCAACCTCGAGAGCGAGCCCGAACTCGAGCGGCTCAACGACGTCGCCGTCGCCATGGGCAAGCCGGCCCCGGTTTCGGTGCGCGTGAACCCCGACGTCGACGCCGGCACCCATGCCAAGATCTCGACGGGCCGGAAGGGGGACAAGTTCGGCATCCCCTTCGCCCGGGCGCACGAAGTCTACCAGCGCATCGCCGAGCTGCCGGGGGTGAAGGCCACCGGCGTCGACATGCATATCGGCAGCCAGATCACCGACATGCGGCCGTTCGAGAACGCCTTCTCGCTGCTCGCGCAGCTGGTCAACGACCTGCGTGCCGACGGCCATGCGATCACCCATGTCGATGTCGGCGGCGGCCTCGGCATCCCCTACCATCATGACGAGGCGGCCCCGCCCGACCCGAGCGCCTACGCCGAGGTCGTCAAGCGGCACGTGGCCCCGCTCGGCGTATCGCTGGTGATCGAGCCGGGCCGGCTGATCGTCGGCAATGCCGGCATACTGGTGACCCGGGTGGAATATGTGAAGGAGGGCGAAAAGACCTTCGTCATCGTCGACGCGGCGATGAACGACTTGATCCGCCCCACGCTGTACGAGGCGCATCACGACATCCGGCCGGTGGTCCAGTCCAACCGGCCCGGGATCAGGGCCGACATCGTCGGGCCGGTCTGCGAGACCGGCGACTATCTGGCCAGGGATCGCAAGATCGAAGGCGTGCGCGAGGGCGACCTGCTGGCGGTGATGACGGCCGGCGCCTATGGCGCGGTCATGGCCTCGACTTACAATTCCCGGCCGCTGGTGCCCGAGGTGCTGGTCGACGGCGACAAGTGGCACGTCATCCGGGCGCGCCCCAGCATCGAGCAGTTGATCGCGCTCGACAGCGTGCCGGACTGGGTGTGAGACGCCAGGGCGGGGCCAGGGCCGAACAGTCCAGGCTAGATCCTGGCTTGCGGCGGGGCTTGCTCTTGCTCCGTGTCGGGCGCGAGGACACCTAGCCCGAAGACGGGCGCAAAACGCTCCAGCACCTCGGCAAGGAGGGCAGCAGGAACGGTGTCCCTGCTTTGTCTGCCGCCGCGGTCCCGCCAATCGAAGGAGCGTACCTGGTCCACCTGGACGACGCCCGTCGTTTCGGTCCCGGCTCCGGTCAGGGAGACGGCAAACCCGCTCCCGCGTGAGGCATTGCCTACCGTCGTGATGGGCGCGAAGAAGGCGAGGCCCGTCGCCCGGTTGAACTTGAATGCTGAGAGGCACAGGGCGGGATGCGGCCCTCTTTGTTCCCTCCCGGCCGAAGGCGACATGTTCAGCCACCAGATCTCGCCCGGAGCGGGAACGTCTTGCTTCACCACGTTTCACGACCAGCCGGCGGCGTGTCGTGCCATGCCCGTTCCTCTTCGGACAGGGGCGCTTGCGGATCGGCATCGGCCAGGAGTTCCTCCAGCGTGTATTTCGGACGCCGGACGTGAACGGCCGGGGTCGGGGCCGGCATCGGCTCGACGATCACCTTTGCGCCCTCCACCGACACCATCATCTCCTGCCCCTCGGTGAGGCGCAGCAGGTCTCGCGCCGCCGCCGGCACCGTCATCACCAGCGAGCCGCCAGCCTTCTTGAGCCGCGTCGTCGCAAGATACCCGGTCGAAGACCCGGCTACCGCCGATGCGCCCACCCTGGGTCCGGACGCGTTCGGTTCCTCGGCAAATCCCTTGAACGGCCCCTCGCTCGGCTCGCCATTGTCGCGCCGAGCCGGCGTGGGCCCGGTAGCCACTGTCTTGCCCCGGCCGCTAACGGTGTTCCTGGCCACGATAGACCTCCGCTGTCGGCGCTCGCCGCCGCCGACCCTCATATCACATTCGCAGCGTCTGTGCCGCAGGCCTCGTGGGCGCGCCGGTGTGCCATGCGGGGCGGCCTACGGGTCCTCGCCAAAGGCAGGCCCGTTCAGGAATTGCGCGTATCCCGCCCGTCGGGCTCCTTTGCCACACCCTTGAACGGGCCGGGGCTCTGCTTGCGTTCCATGAACTGGCCGGTGCGCTCGTCGCGCTTCTGCCAATCGCCGTTGGGTTGCTGGAACTGCGTGCGCCCGGTCACGGCGCCGCGGCGGAAGTTGCTTCCAGTATTCTTCGCCATTCCAATCTCCGTTGCTGCACTCGGCATCTGCCAAGGCGGGCACACGACTCGTTAAGTATCGTTAGAATGTTCGCATCGGTCGACAGCGCCGTCAACGAACTCACCAGTCGACCCGGCACAGGCGACGCTGCCACCCCGCCCTTGGCAAGTGGCGCCGTCCCTGCCATAGGAGCCTCATGAGCACCGACGACGACTACATCTACGACGACGCCACCGGCGAGTGGCGTCCCGCCGCCGAGCTTGCCGCCGAACGGGCCCGGCTGCCCGAAATCCGCGATGCCGCCGGCAACCTGCTCGCCGACGGCGATGCCGTGGTCCTCATCAAGGACCTCAAGGTGAAGGGCGCCGGCCAGACGCTGAAGCAGGGCACCGTCATCCGCTCGATCCGCCTGACCGACAATCCCGAAGAGATCGACTGCCGGCACGAGACCATCAAGGGCCTTGTCCTGCGCACCGAGTTCGTGCGCAAGCGCTAGGCGCGCCGGCGAACGGCGCGTTCCGCCGGGGCGCGGCGAAGTCCCTCAGCTCGCCCCCGCCTGCCGGGCCAGCGAGACGATCTCGACTGGCCGGCCGGCCAAGGCGTCGTCGACCTTCTGCATCAGGGCCGCCAGCGTGAACGGCTTGGGGATGACGTCGTAGATCAGTTGGTCGAGCCCGTGCGCCCGCTCGCGCTGGTCGGCAAAGCCGGTCATCAGCACGATGGTGAGATCGGGGTGGGTGGCGGCGACGTTGAGCGCCAGCGCGATGCCGTCCATCACCGGCATCTTGATGTCGGAGAGCAGCAGGTCGAAGCGGCCTTGCTCGGCGAGGACGATCTCGCTGGCGATGCCGCCGTCCTCCGCCTGCACCACCTCGTGGCCGGCATGCAGCAGCGCGCGCGACACGAATTCGCGCACATTGTCGTCGTCTTCAGCGAGCAGGATCCTTGCCATCATGATGCCGGTCGTTGGATCGCCGCAGCGATCGGGGTTGCGGAGAGGGCGTTTCCGCCCGCGAAGGTCAGCCGCAGCCGCGCGGCGCCGGCGGGCGGGCCGATGAGCTGGCTGGCGAAATCCACCGCCTCGCCCGGTTCGAGGTCGCGGGCGTCGGGGGCGAGGCTCCACGCGTAGAGGGGGGCGCCCTGCGCATCGAGCAGCGTCACTTCCACGGGGGGCACGGCGACGAGGCGCGGGGCGACGCTGTAGATGCGCGCCTCGACCTGCAGCACATCGGCACCGCCACGCAGCGACAGCAGGGTGCGCACGTCGCGGAATTCGAGCCCGACGACGTTCACCGGCATGCCCAGCGCCGCGTAGACGCCCGCCATGGCGGGGACGTAACGTACGATTTCGGTGCGCAGCCCGATGCCGCCGCCGGCGAGCAGCGCCAGCAACGCCACGCTGCCCAAGCGCGCAAGGCGCGCGAGACGGAGGCCGGGCAGCTTCGGCGGCAGCGCCCTGCGGCGCCGCGCGACGGTTC
>NZ_DASWVV010000146.1:0-5037 GCF_036406155.1 Devosia sp.
CCCTATCGCAGCGACGCCGGCGGCCGCGACGAAGCCTGGCGCCGGCAGCAGGAGATGGCCGAGCGACAGGCGCGGGCGGCGCTGCCCGCCGGCCGCAACTTCCACTGACGCTCAGGCGTCGGCGAAAAGCCTGTCGATCGCCGCCGCGAGGTCCACGTCCTTGCGGGTGAGGCCGCCGGCGCTGTGGGTGGCAAGTGCGATCGATACCCGGTTGTAGCTGTTCGACCAGTCCGGGTGATGCCCCGCCCGCTCGGCGAGCAGGGCGACGCGGGTCATGAAGCCGAAGGCCGCCGAAAAGTCGGCGAAGCGGAAATCGCGGGTGATGGTGCCCGCGGCGGCGTCGTAGCGCCAGCCGTCGAGGGCGGCGACGGCGACCTCGCGCTCGGCTGGGCTCAGTCTTTCGGCCATGATGTGCTCCTCAAGCTGCGGGCGCCGGATCCCGGGTGGTCCGGGGGCCGGCGGCCCGAACCTCATGTAAACCATCCGGAAGAAATCTCCGCACCGCTGGCGCGCAGGGCCGGATTCCCCGTAGTTCTACGTATACCCCGAAAGCCGGCATTAACGGCTGCCCCCGCATATTCGGGCCCCTATCGGTGAAGGCCCATGTTCGAAGCAGCGCAACGGTCACTGCCGCCAGTCGACTATGTTTCCATGATCCGGTCGCTTTATGCGGACCGGCGCGTGATGATGATGGGCGCGCTCAGCTCGGCCTTGGTCGCCGCCGTCGCGGGTCTGGAAGCCAACTCCAGGGTCACCCTGTGCATCGCTGCTGCCTTCGTCGTGGTCGGGGTGGCGCGCAACCTCGACATGCTGGCGTTCGAGCGGACCGCCCTCGCCGATGACGACGTCGTCGAAGCGATCCGCTGGGAGCGCCGGGCTACCTGGGGCGCGGCCGCCATCGCCGCGCTCTACGGCTTCTGGATGGCGTACAGCTTTCTCTTCGTGAACACGCCCTTTTCCGAGATGGCCAGCCTGTCGGTTACGGTCTCCGTGCTGGTGGGCGTCGCCGGCCGGAACTTTGCCATCGATCGGCTGGTGACCATCCAGGTGCTGCTGATGAGCATCCCGATGGCCGTCGGCATGCTGTTCGACGGCGCGCTGCACACGGCCATGCTGTCGATCGTGCTGATCGCCTTCTTCGTGTCGCTGCGCCGCGTGTCCGCCAATATCCGCGCCATCCTGATCAAGGCGGTCCATGCCCGTGTCGACGCATCGCGCCTTGCCGCCGAACTCGACACGGCCCTCGAGACGATGCAGCACGGCCTGTGCATGCTCGACGAGAACGGCATGGTCGCCGTCACCAACGACTGGGCCGACCTGTTGTTCTCCCGCTTCGGCGGCGGCGAATGGCAGGGCCGGCCCTTCGTCATCATGGTTTCCGCGGCCGCCGCACGCGGCACTATCCCGCAGCGCCCGGCGAGGCAGCTCCTGCAGCTCATCGAAAAGGGCGAGGGCGGCAAGGTCGTCCTGCGACTTGCCGGCGATCGTCATTTCGAGGTGACCGTGAGCTCGCGCCAGCAGCGCACCGTGCTGCTGTTCGAGGACATCTCGGAGCGCGTGAAGGCCGAAGACCGCATCAACTTCATGGCGCACTACGACGCCTTGACCGGCCTGCCCAACCGCGCCTACTTCGCCGAGCAGATGCAGGCCGATCTCGAGCGGCGCCGGCGCTCGGCCAAACCCGGGGCGGCGATGCTGATGATCATCGACGTCGATGATTTCAAGCACGTCAACGACACCATGGGCCATCTCGCAGGCGACCGCGTGCTGGTCGAGATCGCGCAGCGGCTGACCAGCGTGCTGGGGTCCGATACGCTGGTCGCGCGGCTCGGCGGCGACGAATACATCGTCTATCGCGGCGGCCGGGTCACGCAGGAGGACACCGTCACCCTGCCGCGGGCGATTCTCGAGGCGTTCAAGCGCCCCTTCAGCGTGATGGAGGAGGTGTTCTACGTCAATGTCAGCATCGGGGTGGTGCTGTCGGCAGATCCGGCCGACCTGCCCGACGAACTGATGACGCGCGCCGATCTGGCGCTCTACAAGGCCAAGGCGAACGGCAAGCAGCAGGTACAGGTGTTCCACGAGGAAATGGACACCGACTACCGCTACCGCCAGCGGCTCAAGACCGACCTCAAGCAGGCCCTCGCCGAGGGCGGGCTGTCGCTCGTCTACCAGCCGATCGTCGATCTTGCGACCCGCAAGGTCGTCAGCTGCGAAGCGCTGGCGCGCTGGCACCATCCGGAGCTGGGCTCGATTCCGCCGTCCCTGTTCGTCCCCATCGCGGAGGAAACCGGCATGGTTTCCGAGATCAGCCGCTGGGTACTCGCCTCGGCCGCTGCCGAGTGCCGCAACTGGCCGGACGGCATCTCGGTCTCGGTCAACATCTCGGCGCGCGACTTCCGCAACGCCGACGTGGCGGCCATGGTCAACGCCGCGCTCGAGACGTCGGGGCTGGAGCCGGGGCGGCTCGAGCTGGAGGTGACCGAAACGGCGCTGATCGAGGAACGGGAGGCGGCGACATCCATCCTCTCGAGGCTCGCCGCGCAGGGCATCGGCATCGCACTCGACGATTTCGGGACGGGCTACTCCTCCCTGAGCTACCTGCACGCGCTGCCGTTCACCAAGCTCAAGATCGACCGCAGCTTCGTCATGGACATCACGTCCAACCCGCGCTCGCTCAAGCTGCTCAGCAACGTTGCCCAACTGGGCAAGGACATCAACCTCAAGGTGACCGCCGAAGGGGTCGAGACCGAGGCGCAGCTGGCGCTGATTTCGAAGCATACACGGATCGATCAGATCCAGGGCTACCTGTTCGGGGTACCGCTTCCCCGGCGGGAGATCGCCGAACTGATCGCCCGCATGGCCCGCACTGTGCCCCTCGCCCCGGCAACTCGCAAACGTGGTTAATGCACGTTAAGATCCTAATCTGCCGCGCAAATTCAATGCTGTTCCCGGCAAGTGCGCGGGCGCCGCGGCGCGGAACCGGGCATCGGCAATTCCATTAGGCTTAACGAAAGGTTAAATTGCCCGCGCAAGTTTGGGGGCAGTTTTGTGCATAGTGGTGAGAATCTGACGGTGGGGGGTTCCCCCGCCTCGCGCTTCGCCGGCGCCCTGATGGACATCCTCGATCGCGTCGGCTACGCGCGCGTCTCCAGCCATGAGCTCGACAATCCGGTGTACCGGCTGCGCTACGAAGCCTACCGGCGCGAGGAATCGGTGCCCTTCAACGATGCGGGCGTGGTCGTCGACGATCTCGACGAGGCCCCGAACTGCATGGCGTTCGGGGTCTATATCGACGGTACGCTGGTCAGTTCGATCCGCCTGCATCACCTCACTGCGCGCCATCGCCTGTCGCCGAGCATGAAGGTATGCCCCGATATTCTGGGGCCCCTGCTCGACCGCGGGGAGACGTTCATCGATCCCAGTCGCTTCACCGCCGACTACGAGGCGTCACTGGCCTATCCGGCACTGCCGTTCCTCACCCTGCGCCTGGCGGTCATGGCCTCCGTGCATTTCGGCGCCTCCTGCTGCCTCGCCCTGGTGCGGCCCGAGCACGCCGCCTTCTATCGCCGGGTGTTCGGCTCCGAGAAGATGAGCGAGGTGAGGAGCTATCCCGGCCTGACCTTCCCGGTCGCGCTGTTCGGCGCCTATGTCGAAACCAAGTTGCCCGAGACGCTGCGCCGGTACCCCTTCTTCCGCTCGACCGCGGCCGAGCGCCAGCAGCTTTTTTCCCCGCGGGGGGAGGACCGGTCGACGGTCAGTCCGACGGCGCGTGCGGCCCAGGACGCTCCAAGACACAGCACCGAACCGGCGTAGCCGGCCGGTCGGCCCGGCGCTCTCCATGGGCGCCCGTCACGCGTGCGCCAAAACCCTCTGCTCGCGCCGGGAGGGGGCGGCGCCACCGCGCAGGTCGCGCTTCCTGGCCCGCCGGGCCGGGGCCGGCCTGGGGGTGACGCCGAGCGCATTGGCAACCGCCAGATAGAGGATCTGCTCGAGTTCGTGCTTGCGCATGATGTTGTCCCTTTCGCTTGCGGTCGTGCGCCGCATATGCAGGGCAACGCCGCAGCGGCGCTCGGGTTGCGGCGGGCCGGCAGCCGCCTTGGGCGCGCAGGCGCGCACCTTCTGCCGCCTCGTGCGTGGATAATTCGAGAAAGCAAGTAAAACGCTGGCATTGCCACCAGTCTTGGTATAGTAGGTCCGGCCGCAGCGGGGGGAAGCGCTGCCGATAGACCGGTTGCGCGCAACCGAGGTCTGCCCATGCTGAAGATGCGTCTGCTCGGCGAACTCGAGGTCTTCCGCGAGGACCGGCGCGTTGCTTTGCCGCCGTCCCGCAAGACCCGGGCGCTGCTCGCCTATCTCGCCGCGATGGGCGGCAGGCACCGGCGGGAGCGCCTGTGTGCGATGTTCTGGGACGTTCCCGACGATCCGCGCGGCGCGCTGCGCTGGAGCCTGAGCCGCCTGCGCAGCATCATCGACGACGCCGGGACGGCGCGGGTGCTGGCGACGCGGGAGAGCGTCGGGCTGGACGTGACGGGGCTCGACATCGACCTGCTGGTCCTGCGCGAAGCGGCCAGCCAGGGGCTGCACCGCCTGCCGGTCGAACGCCTCGAGGCGCTGGCGGCCCTGTTTCGCGGCGAATTCCTCGAGGGGCTCGAGCTGCCGCAGCAGCACGAGTTCCAATCCTGGTGCGTCGCCGAGCGCGAGAATTTGCGGCGGCTGCAGATGGGCCTGCTGGCCGAGCTGATCGAGCGGCTGAACGCCGATCCGGCCGCGGCGTTGCGCCCGGCGCGCCAACTGGTGCAGATCGACCCCTTCAACGAGGCGGCGCGCGCCGACCTGTTGCGCCTGCTGCTGGCCGCGGGGCGCGACCAGGAGGCGCTGCGCCAGTTCGAGGCGGCCGAGCGGCAGTTCCGCGACCTCGGCGGCGACAGCGTCGCCAGGCTGACGCGCAAGTGGCGGGAGCTCCGGCTCGCGGCGGCGGCCGGCCCCGCGGCACCGGCGCCCGCCGAGCCGGTTGCGCCCGTGGTTGAAGAGGCC
>NZ_DASWVV010000147.1:0-9051 GCF_036406155.1 Devosia sp.
GAGGAGCGCGGGCTGCTGGTCGTGCGCCTCGACCTCAGGGGGCGGCGCAGCGTGGCGTTCCCCGACCTGGGCTGCGAGACCGCGCCCGCCGACCCCGCCGGCCCGGCCGACGCGACGGACGGGCGCGCAGCCGCGGAGTGACTCGGGCGCCGCCTCGAGACTAGTCCTCGTCGTCGCCCTGCGGCGGTGCCGCGGCCATGCCCAGCGCCGCCATGTAGAGCTCGAGCAGCGCCTCCTGTTCCATGCGCTCGGCGTGGTCCTGCTTGCGGATGCGCACGATCTGGCGCAACACCTTGGTGTCGAAGCCGTTGCCCTTGGCCTCGGCATAGATCTCCTTGATGTCGTCGCTGATCGCCTTCTTTTCCTCTTCCATGCGCTCGATGCGCTCGACGAATGCACGCAACTGGTCCTGTGCGACGCTGTCGGGGGATACGGTGGCCATAGTCTACGAACCTCTTCTTTCCGAGCCCCCGTTCAAGCCGGTCGCCCCTGCCCGTTCAAGCCAAATCATCGGCAATCCACGCCCAATCCGCACCGCACCCGCGGCTCTCTCATTTCCGCCAAAAGCCTCGTTTAGCGGTTGACAACCAGGGGGCCGTGCGCACAACTCACCGCGCCCCCAAGCATCCCGCATTCATTCAGCATCCGGGTTGGAGCATTGCGCGTTATCCTGGCCATCGCTGGTGTGCTTGTCGGGGTCCTTGCCGTCATCGCGATCTGGCTCGCCATCCCCAAGGGGGGACCGTCGGCACCCGCCGTCGCGCTCGCCGCGCCGGCGCAGTCCACCGGGGCAGGGGTGAACCCCGCCCAGGCGGCGCCGGTCGCCGACGCGGAAGCGGAATCGGACGAGGGCAGCCTCCGGGTGTGCAACCAGACAGTCAATCCCGTCTCCATCGCGCTCGGCTACCGGGCCGAGCGGGGCTGGCAGTCCGAGGGCTGGTGGGTCGCCGGCCCGGGGGAATGCAAGACCGTCTATAATGGCCGCCTCGACGCCCGCTACTACTACGTCTTCGCCGCCGACGACATCGGCGGCGGCACCTGGGACGGCGAGGTCTACATGTGCACGCGCGACGAGACCTTCACCATCTTTGGCGTTGAGGATTGTCTCGCCCGCGGCTACGAACGTACCGGCTTCTTCGAGGTCGACACCAAGAGCCGCAGCAACTGGACGCTGCAGCTTACCGAAGGCGAGGTGCTGGGCGCAGACCCCGTCGCCGGCGCCGAAGATGGAGCGCCACTGGACGGCAACCTGGACGCCGCTTCCGGCGACGACGCCGAATAACACCGTTGGGGGAAGGCAAGACAGTCCAATGAGGCGCATGCGACGCGTTAAGATTCTGGCAACTCTGGGCCCGGCCTCCAGCGAAGAGAACACCATCGAGGAACTGGCGAAGGCGGGGGCCGACGTCTTCCGCATCAACATGAGCCACGCCAGCCACGCCTTGCTGGCCGAAACCGTGGCCCGCATCCGCTCCGTCGAGGCGCGGCTCGGCCATCCGCTCGGCGTGCTGGTCGACCTGCAGGGGCCGAAGCTGCGCATCGGCAGCTTCGAAGGCGGCTCCGTGCAGCTCGCCGCCGGCGAGACCATCGCCCTCGATTCCTCGCCCGTCGCCGGCAACAAGGCGCGCGTCTACCTGCCCCACCCCGAAATCTTCGAGGCGGTCGGCGTCGGCGACCGGCTGCTGCTCGACGACGGCAAGATCGAATTGCGCGCCCTGCGCGTCGGCGGCGGTGCCATCGAGTGTGCCGTGGTGCATGGCGGCAAGCTCTCCGACAGGAAGGGAGTCAGCCTGCCCGATACCCTGCTGCCGGTCGGGGCGCTGACCGAGAAGGACCATGCCGACCTCGTCGAGGCGCTGCGCAACGAAGCCGACTGGATCGCGCTGTCCTTCGTGCAGCGCCCCGAGGACATCATCGACGTCCGCAAGATCGTCCAGGGCCGCGCCGGCGTCATGGCCAAGATCGAAAAGCCGCAGGCCGTCGAACGGCTCGAGGAGATCATCAAGCTCTGCGACGCCTTCATGATCGCCCGCGGCGACCTCGGCGTCGAACTGCCGCTCGAGACCGTGCCGGGCCTGCAGAAGCGCATGATCCGCATCGCCCGCCGCTACGGCAAGCCGGTGGTCGTCGCCACCCAGATGCTGGAATCGATGATCCAGTCGCCGGTGCCGACCCGCGCCGAGGTCTCGGACGTCTCGATTGCCGTGTTCGAAGGGGCCGATGCCATCATGCTGTCGGCCGAGTCCGCGTCCGGCCAATATCCGGTGGAGGCGGTGTCGACCATGAACCGGGTCGCCGTCGCCGTGGAGAACGACGTCAACTACCGCTCGATCATCCGCGCCCAGGCCACCGAGCCGGAGGCCACCGCGGCGGACGCCATCTCGGCGGCGACGCGGCAGGTCGCCGAAACCCTCGACCTTGCGGCCATCGTCACCTACACCTCGTCCGGTTCGACCGCCATCCGGGCGGCGCGCGAGCGCCCCTCAAAGCCGATCCTGGCGCTCTCCCCCAATATCCGCACGGCGCGGCGGCTGTCGGTGGTGTGGGGCATCCATTGCGTGGCGACCGAGGACGCGGTGAACATGGAAGACATGGTCGACCGCGCCTGCGTCATCGCCTATCAGGAGGGGCTCGCCCGCCCCGGCGACCGTATCGCCATCACCGCCGGCATTCCGCTCGGCACCCCCGGGGCCACCAACATGCTGCGCATCGCCTTCGTCCGCCAGGACGGCGCCGGCTCCTCCTGAGGGCCGCGAAGGCAGCGGCCACCGACGAGACCAGCAACGAGGCCAAGATATGACGATCGCAACCCAGCTCGAGGCGGCGCTCGCGCGCGCCGACGCCGACATGGATCAGAGCCTCGAGCGGCTCAAGGCGCTCATCCGCATCAAGTCGATCTCCACCGACCCCGCCTACGCCGGGGAATGCCGCCGCGCCGCCGAATGGCTGGCCGCAGGCCTGCGCGAGGACGGTTTCGAGGCCTCCGTCCGCGATACTCCCGGCCACCCGGTGGTCGTCGCCCACGGCCGCGACGCGCTCGCGCCGCACGTGCTGTTCTACGGCCACTACGACGTGCAGCCGGTCGACCCGCTGCAGCTGTGGAATTCCGATCCGTTCGAGGCCGAGCTTCGGGAACAGCCCGACGGCGAAGTGCATATCGTTGCCCGCGGCTCCTCCGACGACAAGGGCCAGCTGATGACCTTCCTCGAGGCGTGCCGCGCCTGGCGCGCCGCCAACGGAACGCTGCCCGTCAGGGTCTCCATCCTGCTCGAGGGCGAGGAGGAATCGGGCGGCAAGAACCTGCCCGGCTTCATCGGCGGGGCTGCCGACGAGCTGAGGGCCGACGTGGCCCTCGTCTGCGACACCGACATGTGGGACCGCTCGACACCGTCGATCACCACCATGCTGCGCGGCCTCGTCGGCGAGGAAATCGAGATCACCTGCGCCGACAAGGATCTGCATTCGGGCATGTACGGCAGCGCCGCTCGCAACCCCAACCAGGTGCTGGCGGAGATCATTGCCAGCCTGAGGCGCCCCGACGGCAGCGTCGCCGTCGCCGGCTTCTATGACGAGGTCGAGGAACTGCCGGAGGCGGTCGCCGAGCAGTGGCGCAACCTCGGCTTCGACGAGAAGGCGTTCCTGGCCGGGGCCGGGCTGACCCAGGCGGCCGGCGAGAAGGACCGCCCGCTGCTGCAGCAGATCTGGTCGCGGCCCACCTGCGAGATCAACGGCATGAGCGGGGGCTATACGGGCGACGGCTTCAAGACGGTGATCCCGGCCAAGGCCAGTGCCAAAATCTCGTTCCGGCTGGTCGCCAGCCAGGATCCGCACAAGATCCGCGAGGCTTTCCGCGCCCACGTCCGGGAGCGCCTCCCGGCGGACTGCACGGTCATGTTCAAGGAGCACGGCGGCAGCCCGGCCATCGCCGTCCCCGCCGATGGCCCGTATCTACGCCGGGCGCTGGCGGCGCTCACCGACGAATGGGGCAAGCAGGCCGCGATCACCGCCTCGGGCGGGTCCATCCCCGTGGCCGGCGATTTCAAGCGTCTGCTCGGGCTCGACACGCTGCTCATCGGCTTCGCCCACAGCGACGACCGCATCCACTCGCCCAACGAAAAATACAACCTGACCAGCTACCACCGCGGCATCCGCTCGTGGATCCGCATCCTCGCCGCCTTCGCCGGCAACTGAGCGGCACGCAACACAAAAAGGCCCGCGCAAGCGGGCCTTTGCGACGCGCCGGAGGCGGGCGGCTGTCAGCCCTGGCGGGCCTTGTAGCGCTTGTCCATCTTGTTGATGATGTAGACGCGCCCGCGGCGGCGAACCAGCTTGTTGGCGCGGTGGCGGCCCAGCAGGGCCTTCAGCGAATTGGCGATCTTCATCGTCGAACCTTCTCGGAACAAAAAAGAGGCGCCGCGCGCCCTCTGGATTGGCCCCGTCATTAAGCGCTAACGCCCATGCTGTCAACGCGCGCGGGCCGCTTTTTCGCCCCGCAACGGCCCGCTCCGGCCTGACCCGGCCTCGCCCCGCCCCCTAGCCGGCGGCGGCCTCGCGCTCGATCTCGCGCCAGCGATGGCAGGCCACCAGCCGTCCCCCTTCGACGGTTTCGAGCGGCGGGCGCTGCTCGGCGCACAGCGCGACGGCGTAGCGGCAGCGCGTGCGGAAGGCGCAGCCGGACGGCGGGAAGATCGGCGAAGGAATCTCGCCCACCAGCGCGTCGATGGAACGCGCCCGGGCCCGCTTCGGATCGGGGATGGGGACCGCCGTCAGCAGGGCTTGCGTGTAGGGGTGCTTGGGGTCGCCGTAGAGCGCGTCGCCGTCGGCCAGTTCGACGATCCGCCCCAGATAGAGCACGAGGATGCGGTCGGACACGTGCCGCACCACCGACAGATTGTGGCTGATGAAGATCAGCGTCAGCCCGAACTTGTCCTTGAGGTCGGCAAGCAGGTTGAGGATCTGCGCCTGGATCGAGACGTCGAGCGCCGATACCGGCTCGTCGCACACGATCAGCTTCGGCTCCGTGATCAGGGCGCGGGCGATGCCGATGCGCTGCGCCTGCCCGCCGGAGAATTCGTGCGGGTAGCGGTTGATCATTTCCGGCAGCAGCCCCACCGCCTCCATCATCGCCAGCACGCGCCGGCGCCGCTCCGCCTCGTTCAGTTCGGGCATCAGCGTCCTGAGCGGATCGGCGACGATTTCGCCCACGGTGAGGCGCGGGTTCAGCGACGCCAGGGGATCCTGGAAGATGATCTGCAAATCGCGGCGCCGCCGGCGCATCGCCTCGGCAGGCAACCTTGTGATGTCCTCTCCGAGCCACAGGACGCGGCCTTCGTCGGGCGCCAGCAGCTGCAGGATGCAGCGCCCCAGCGTCGACTTCCCGCAGCCGCTCTCGCCGACGATGCCGAGCGTCTCGCCCTGCCGCACCGAAAAGGAGATGTCCGTGAGCGCGTGCAGCTCCAGCGGCCGCGAAAACAGGCCGCCCGAGATCGAGAACGACTTCGAGAGTCCGTCGATGGTGAGGATGTCGGCGGGTTGCCCGGTCATGCCACGGCCTCATAGGCAAGGCGGCCCTGGTACCAGCAGGCCCGGGCGCGGCCCTCCCCGGCCGGCTCGAGCGGCGGGCGCTCGGCCAGGCATTTGTCGAAGCGGAAGGCGCAACGCGGGTTGAAGGCACAGCCGGGCGGCAGACGCTCGAGGCTGGGCGGCAGCCCCTGGATCGGATCGAGCCGGCGCGCCCGCACCGCCACGTGCGGCGTCGAGTGCAGCAGGCCCAGCGTATAGGGATGGCGCGGATCGTAGAACAGCTGGTCGACGCTGCCGGTCTCCACCGCCCGGCCCGCATACATCACCATCATGTTGTCGGCGAGCCCGGCAACCACGCCCAGATCGTGGGTGATCATGACCAGCGCCGTGCCGAAATCGTCGGTCAGCGTCTTGAACAGGTCGAGCATCTGCGCCTGCACGGTGACGTCGAGCGCCGTCGTCGGTTCGTCGGCGATCAGGATCTTGGGCCGGCACAGCAGCGCCATGGCGATCATCACCCGCTGCCGCATGCCGCCCGACATTTCGTGCGGATAGGCGTTGGCGCGCTTGGCGGGCTCCGGCATGCCGACGCGCTCGAGCATCTCGACGGCCGCCCGGACCGCCTGTTCGCGATCGTAGCCCTGGTGGCGCACGAGCACTTCGGCCAGTTGCGTGCGCACCTTGAGGCTGGGATTGAGCGAGGTCATCGGATCCTGGAAGATCATGGCGATGTCGCGCCCGCGATAGGTGTCGAGCTGGTCTGCGGGCATGCCGATGAGATCGACGTCACCGAGCATCGCCCGGCCGCGGGCGCGGCCGTTCCTGGCCAGCAGGCCCATGATGGCGAGGAAAGCCTGGCTCTTGCCCGAGCCGCTTTCGCCCACCACCGCCAGCGTCTCGCCTTCGTGCAGCGTGAAGCTCAAGTCGGAGACCGCCTGCACTTCGGAATTGTGCAGGGCGAAGGTGACGTCGAGGTCGTCGACGGTGAGCACAGCGGCCATGGTCAGCGGTCCTTCGGATCGAGGGCGTCGCGCAGCCCGTCGCCGAGATAGGACAGGCAGAGCAGCATCAAGACGAGCATCACGGCGGGGGTGTAGAGCATCCACGGCAGCGCCTCGGCGACGGGCGCGCCGAACGAGATCAGCGTGCCCAGCGAGGTCTGCGGCTCCTGCACGCCCAGCCCGAGATAGCTGAGGAAGCTCTCGGTGATGATGATCTCGGGGACCGTGAGCGTGGCGTAGATGACCACCGGCCCGGTGAGGTTGGGCACGATGTGGCGGAAGATGATGGTCCACGGCCTGGCGCCGCCCGCCTTGGCCGCCTCGATGAACTCGCGCTCCTTGATGGACAGCGTCTGCCCGCGCACGATGCGCGCCATGGTCAGCCATTCGAGGCACCCGATGCCGACGAACAGCAGCACCGGCGAGCGTCCGAAGATGACCACGAGGATGATGACGAACAGGATGTAGGGCAAGGCGTACATGATGTCGACGAAGCGCATCATCACGGCGTCGAGCTTGCCGCCGAAATAGCCGGCGATCGCGCCGTAGACGACGCCGATCACCACCGAGACGGTGGTCGCGACCGTTGCCACCATCAGCGACATCTGGGTCCCCTGCAGGGTGCGGGCGAACATGTCGCGGCCGTTCTGGTCGGTGCCGAAATAATGCCCCTTGGCGAAGTCGGGCGGCTTGCGTATCGCCCCCCAGTCGATCTTGTCGTAGGTCCAGGGCAGCAGGTACGGCCCGACGATCGCCAGGAGGGCGATGGCGACGAGCACGAAGATCGAGACCAGCGCCGCCTTGTTGTTGAACAGCCGCCGCAGCGCGTCCTGCGTCAGCGAGCGCCCTTTCGGCGCCGCCGCCAGCGCGTCGGCATAGGCGGTCAGGACGGCGTCCTTGCCGGTGATGCCGGCCATCAGCGGTACCTCACCTTGGGATCGAGCCAGGCGTAGACGAAATCGACGATCAAATTCAGCGCCAGGATGATGAAGACGTAGAGGATGGTGGTGCCGAGCACGAGGCCGTAGTCGCGGTTGAGCGCGGCGGTGATGAAATACTTGCCGATCCCCGGCAGGGCGAACACCTGCTCGACCACCAGCGATCCGGTAAGCAGGTAGGACAGGCCGGGGCCGAGATAGGACACCACCGGCAGGAGGGCCGGCTTGAGCGCATGCCGGGCGAGGATCAGCCGGGTCCCCAGCCCCTTGGAGCGCGCGGTGCGTACGTAGTTGGTGCCCAGCACCTCGATCATGGAGCCGCGCACCAGCCGGGCGACGCGCCCGCCATGCGGCAGCGCCAGGATGAACACCGGCAGCACCAGATGCAGCAGCGAACCCGGCTTGTAGCCGCCGACCGGCAGCCAGCCCAGGTACACGCCGAACACGAGCTGCACGATATTGGCCATGAGGAAGTTCGGCACGATGATGCCCACCAGCACCACCGCGACCAGCAGGTAGTCGGGCCACTTGTTCTGGTTCACCGCGGCGACGGCGCCGGCGATCATGCCGCCCAGCGTGCCGATGACGAAGGCCGAAAAGCCGAGCATCAGGGTGAAGGGCAGGCCGATGCCGATGAGGCGCGCGACCGAGAAGTCCTCCATCACCATGGAGGGGCCGAACTCGCCGCGCAGCACCCCGGTGACGTAGATGAAGTACTGGGTGATCAGCGGTTGATCGAGATTGTAGTAGGCCCTCAGGTTCTTGAGGACCAGCGGCGGCAGCGCGCGCTCGCCGTCGAAGGGCCCGCCCGGCGCCAGCCTGAGGATGAAGAAGCAGACGGTGATCGTGATCAGGGCGATCGGGATGGCCGTCAGCACGCGCCTGAGCGCATATCCGAACATGGTGAGTAGCCCTTCCGGCCTGCCGTGGGGCGACGCCCCTATCGCGGCGGCAGCACAGGGCCGCGGGGCTGGCGCCCCGCGGCCACCGAATTCAGCCGGCTATTCCGACTTGCTCATCCAGCGGACACGATTGATGTCCTTGGCATTGTCCTCGAAGCCCGAGATCTTGGGCGAGACGACGTTCTTGGACACGTACCAGTAGATCGGGATGGCGGCGAATTCGTCCATCGCCAGCGCCTCGGCCTTGTGCAGCAGTTCGGAGCGCTTGACGAGGTCGAGTTCGGTCGCGGCCTGGGCCAGCAGGCTGTCGAACTCGGGGTTCGAATAGCGACCGTAGTTGTTGCCCCAGTTCATCTGGCCGTCCTGCATCACGCCGGTCTTGAGCAGGTCGAGCGTGTTGGAGGCGTCGGAGTAGTCGAGCAGCCAGCCGGCACGGCCGACTTGG
This sequence comes from Devosia sp., assembly GCF_036406155.1. Taxonomy (GTDB): domain Bacteria; phylum Pseudomonadota; class Alphaproteobacteria; order Rhizobiales; family Devosiaceae; genus Devosia_A. The sequence goes on from NZ_DASWVV010000147.1 coordinate 8,810, forward strand.
AAGTCGCCGGCGCGCAGCGCGTCGTAGTGCACCGCGGTTTCGGCGTTGAACAGCTCGACTTCGACGCCGATCTGCTTCCACATGTCGGAGATGGCCACCGCGATGCGCTGGTGGTTGTCGTTGGTGTTGTAGCGCAGCTGCAGCTTCAGCGGCTTCTCCGGGGTATAGCCGGCCGCTTCCATCAGCTTCTTGGCTTCCGCGACGCGCTGATCATAGGGCTCTTCGGCCCAGTCCGGCGCATA